>JASFTQ010000339.1:0-5031 GCA_050053515.1 Desulfobacterales bacterium
GAATCTCTTTATCAACAATATTAAAAACCTGGTCAGCGGCAATATCGTGGCAGGTAAAGTGAGCCCGGAGATGCAGGCGGCGGCCGAGCACTATCGAGATCTCAAATCCATCAGCAGCGCTGCACTGGCGGTTATCGTGCTTTCGTTTACCATTGCTGCTATTGCTGTGGTGCGATCAAAAATAAAGCCCGTGGTCCGGGCACGCAATCAGGTTGAAAAAGCGATTAAATATATTTTGATCGCATGTTCCACCATCGCGATTTTTACCACCATCGGCATTGTTCTCTCGGTTTTATATGAAGCCATTCGATTTTTTCAGGTGATCCCCATTACGGAATTCCTTTTCGGCCTTGAGTGGAGCCCTCAGATGGCCATTCGTGAAGACCAGGTTGGATCATCCGGAGCCTTTGGTGCCGTGCCGATATTGGTGGGGACTGCTTTGATATCCGTCATTGCCATGGCGGTCGCCGTACCTGTCGGACTGATGTCTGCCATTTATCTATCCGAATACGCCAATAAAAGATTCCGTGCGGTCGCCAAGCCGCTGATAGAAATTCTGGCCGGAATCCCTACGGTGGTATACGGGTTTTTCGCCGCTCTGGCGGTGGCACCCTTTATCCGTGACACCGGCAGCTTATTGGGCCTTGATGTCTCATCGGAAAGTGCATTAGCAGCCGGTCTGGTGATGGGCGTGATGATTATTCCGTTTGTGTCTTCGCTGTCCGATGATTTTATTAATGCAGTTCCCCAGGCGCTGCGCGATGGTGCCTACAGCCTGGGAGCCACCCAATCTGAAACCATCAAGCAGGTCATCTTACCGGCAGCATTGCCCGGCATTGTCGGCGGTGTGCTGCTGGCCGTCTCGCGCGCCATCGGGGAGACCATGATCGTAGTCATGGCCGCCGGACTTTCTGCGAATCTCACGATGAATCCCCTAAAAGCAGTAACTACGGTGACCGTACAAATTGTTACGTTGCTGGTCGGTGATCAGGAATTCGACAGTCCCAAGACACTGGCGGCTTTTGCTCTGGGACTTTTGTTGTTTGTGGTGACCCTGTTGCTGAACGTCATCGCGTTGCGTGTCGTTCGAAAATATAGAGAACAATATGAATAATACGGCCACAGATTTATCTAACTCGAGCAAAGCCCCAAAAAGAACCCTGGATATTGTCAATCAGAGCCTGGCCAGACGCTATCGGGCAGAGCGGCGCTTCCGGCGTTACGGTCTGGGGGCGATCATTTTGAGCCTTTGTTTTTTATCGATTTTATTTATCAGTATCATCTCAAACGGCTATACCGCTTTTCAGCAAACCTTTATTCAGCTGGATATATTTTTTGATCCGGAAGTTCTCAATCAGGAAGCCTTGGCCACTGCCAATTACCCGGGCCTTATCAAGAAATCCTTGCGCAGTATGTTTCCTGAAGTCAAGAGCCGAAGGGATAAACGCTTGTTGTATGGATTGGTAAGTTCGGGAGCCTCATTCCAGTTGCGAGATATGGTACTGGCAGACCCGAAAATAATCGGAAAAACCCAGGCTTTATGGGTCCCGGCAGGTGATGATGTCGACATGCTTATTAAGGGTCAATCCGGAAGGGAGCGGCCGGAAGGAGAGCGCCGGTTGAAAGACAATCAGTTGATGTGGATTGATCGGCTATCTCAAGAGGCCAGAATCAAAAAGCATTTCAATCAGACATTTTTTACAGCCGGTGACTCGCGTGAACCCGAACAGGCCGGCATCTGGGGGGCCGTTGTGGGATCGTTTTTAACCCTGTTGGTAACCCTTGTGCTGTCCTTTCCCATGGGGGTTGCGGCCGCGATTTATTTGGAGGAATTTGCCCCCAAAAACAAATGGACAGATTTAATTGAGATCAACATTAACAACCTGGCTGCTGTGCCATCGATTGTCTTCGGGCTTCTGGGCTTGGCCGTTTTTTTGAATTTTTTTGGGCTTCCACGCTCTGCCCCTATTGTCGGTGGGCTGGTGTTGACCCTGATGACATTGCCGACCATTATCATTGCTAGCCGTTCCGCGCTAAAAGCGGTGCCACCCTCTATTCGTGAAGCTGCCCTGGGGGTGGGGGCGTCCAAAATGCAGATGGTGGCGCATCACGTATTGCCCCTGGCGCTTCCGGGTATGTTAACCGGAACGATCATTGGCATGGCACGGGCGCTGGGCGAAACGGCCCCGCTTCTGATGATCGGTATGGTGGCATTCATTGTCGATATTCCCGGCAGTTTTACGGATCCATCAACGGCACTTCCGGTTCAAGTTTATCTCTGGGCCGATAGCCCGGAGCGCGCATTTGTGGAAAAGACCTCTGCGGCCATCATCGTGCTGCTTGGATTTTTAATTACCATGAATGCTGCCGCAGTAATTCTTCGCAAACGATTCGAAAGAAGATGGTAAATTGCATTAATAAGTTTGCCGGTTTGTCCCGCTTACAGCGGGATTTAGCCCGTTAAAAAAAGAATCTTTTCGGATTTTATTTTCTAACTGGATAACAGGCTAACAAGCCAACGGGCAAAACCGAATTAAACAAATTTCTAACATTAGCCTAATACCAACCCAACACAGATATCGCATATATTGTTTTCAACATAGGATTTGAGTTTTGCAATTGCAAAATACTTTTCATTATAAACGTTAAAATTAAAGGAGAAATTGAGTTATGAAAAAGATTATTATTTCACTTGTCATCACCATGTTCACCCTTGCGACATTCGGAGTTGTAAATGCCGTGGCCGGTAGGGATTATATCAGTATTGTTGGCTCATCCACGGTGTATCCGTTTGCCACCGTGGTGGCGGAGCAATTCGGGAAAAGCACATCTT
Organism: Desulfobacterales bacterium; assembly: GCA_050053515.1. GTDB lineage: Bacteria > Desulfobacterota > Desulfobacteria > Desulfobacterales. Next base: position 2,834 of record JASFTQ010000339.1, read on the forward strand.
TTAAAACCCCGAAAATTGAATCCACCGGATCCGGCGGCGGTTTAAAACTGTTTTGTGCCGGCGTTGGGGTCGAACACCCGGACATCACCAATGCATCGCGCCGGATCAAGCAATCGGAATTCGAGCGCTGTGGCCAGAACGGTGTGACTGAAATTATTGAAGTTAAAATTGGTTATGACGGTATCGTGTTGGCCAACTCTAAAAAGGCCGCACCGCTGAAACTGACCCGCAAAGACATCTTTTTAGCCCTGGCAAAGGATGTACCGGATCCAAACGGTGGAGAGAAACTGATCCCCAATCCATATAAAACATGGAAAGACGTTAATCCGTCTCTGCCGGCTAAGGCCATCAAAGTTCTCGGCCCACCGCCAACCTCCGGAACGCGCGATGCATTTGTGGAATTGGCCATGGAAAGCGGGGCCAAGAAATTTGCCTGGATAAAAGCCATGAAAAAGAGCGACAAGAAAAAATATAAGGCCACAGCGCACACCATTCGCGAGGATGGTGCCTATGTGGAGGCCGGTGAAAACGACAATCTCATCGTTCAAAAGTTAGATGCCAATCCCGATGCGGTCGGTATTTTCGGTTTCAGCTTCCTGGATCAGAATATGGACAAAGTCCAGGGATCTTATGTGGATGATGTTCAACCGACATTCGAGGCGATTGCCGACGGAAAATATCCGGTTTCGCGTCCGCTATACTTTTATGTAAAAAAAGCCCATATGGATGTAATTCCCGGAATCAAATCCTATCTGTCTGAGTTCACCAGTGAAAAGGCCTGGGGAGAGGACGGCTACCTGGGTGAAAAGGGCATGATTCCCATGCCGGATGCAGAGCGGCAACAGTATCGTAGTGCGATTGAATCGCTGCAGGTTTTGACGGCTGTAAAATAGCAATAACCTAAGCATAGACCGGGCAGAGTCAAAAAGCCGGGTCCTCCCTCCGGCCTATAGGCCTTATCTTATAATCTGGAGAAAGGACCCGGCTTTGATTCGCCCCTAAAGGAGCTTACCTTAATGGAAGCGACTGAATCTTCAATAGAAAATAAAGCACAACGCTTCGTGCGAACGATGCCGGAAGAAAACTCCCAAATACCTGATCAGGCAGGAGGGCGAAAAGATCTCGTCAGCCGTGAGAATCGCCAGACAGTTGGGGACATTACAGTGGAAAATCCGCGCATGACATGCCGCGATGTAAACGTTTTTTATGGCGATAATCATGCGATTAAACATGTTTCCCTGGATATCGGCCGCAATGAGGTGCTGGCTATGATCGGGCCCTCCGGTTGCGGCAAATCCACCTTTATTCGCTGCCTGAATCGCATGAATGATACCATCGAGGGCTGCCGGATAAACGGTGAAATTGCCCTGGAAGGCACCGATATTTATGGCAAACGCGTCGATGTCGTACCTCTGCGGGCGCAAGTCGGCATGGTCTTTCAAAAGCCAAATCCATTTCCGAAATCAATCTATGATAACATCGCCTATGGACCCCGCATTCATGGATTGGCTCAAAATAATTCTGAACTCGATGAAATTGTAGAGACGTCTTTGCGAAAAGCCGGCTTATGGAAAGAAGTTAAGGATATCCTGGATCATCCTGGCACCGGGCTCTCCGGAGGGCAGCAACAGAGACTGTGCATTGCACGAACCATTGCGGTCAGCCCGGAAGTTATATTGATGGATGAACCCTGCTCGGCGCTGGATCCCATTGCCACGGCAGTGATTGAAGATTTAATTCATGAGCTTCGCAAGCAGTATACAATCGTCATTGTTACCCATTCCATGCAACAGGCTTCCCGCGTATCACAGCGTACGGCCTACTTTCACATGGGCGATTTGATCGAAGTCGGCCCCACCCCAATGATTTTCACCCGGCCGAGACATCAGTTAACAGAGGACTATATTACCGGACGTTTCGGCTAATCTATAGATTTTCTAATTTAGTAAAGGAGAATATCATTATGCGGGTAAAAAAATTATTAAATTCCATCGGACACGATGTGCACACCATCTCCCCCGACGCCAGGGTTTACGATGCCATGAAGCTGATGGGGAAAAAAGAGATAGGCGCGATTGTCGTCGTTAAAAAGGAAAAGATGGTGGGAATTCTCTCCGAACGAGATTATGAGCGCAAAATAATCCTCAAAGGCAAAAATTCCAGGAAGACCAAAGTTCGAGAGATAATGACCACAGATG
>JASFTQ010000340.1:0-5017 GCA_050053515.1 Desulfobacterales bacterium
GGCAAACAGAAAATACGGGACTGGGAATTAACCGTGAGCGAAAGCATATCACGGTTCTCTTTTCCGATCTTTCAGGCTACACGGCCATGACGGAAAAACTCGATCCGGAAGAGGTCAATGAAATCATGGGGCGGATCTTCGGTGAGATCGTCCAGGCGGTAACGAGATATGAAGGCTATATCGAGAGGCTCATCGGAGATGCGGCCATGGTGCTTTTCGGTGTGCCCAAGGTGCATGAGGACGATCCTGCCAGAGCTGTTAGGGCTGCGCTGGAAATCCATGAACGCGTCAAAACCTTGAGTCCGCAGTTTGAAGACAAAATTGGCCAGCCCTTAGCCGTGCACTCCGGTATCAATACCGGTCTGGTGATCACCGGTGAAGTGAATTTGGAGAAGGGCTCACACGGATTCACCGGTGATACCATCAATGTGGCGTCCCGTCTCGAAGGCCTTGCCGAAGCCGGTGAAATACTTGTGGGTCCGGACACCTTCGCCCTGACCCGGGAGGCTTTCGTATTTGAACATGTTAAACCCACCATGGTCAAAGGCAAAGCCGAGCCGGTGCGCATTTTTAAGGTTTTGTCTCCTAAAAAGACATCTCGCAAAACAAGACCGGGCCGCAGCATGAGGGCGGAGCTGATCGACAGAAAGGCTGAATTGGGTCAACTTGAAAAGATTATTGACGGTTTACGCGACGGCAAAGGTTTTATTTTAGGCCTGTGCGGGGATGCCGGTACGGGAAAGACCCGGTTGGTCGAGGAATTCAAGGCCGGTTTGGATTTCACTGAAATCCGATGGGTGCAAGGACATGCATCAGCATATCAGCAAAACACACCCTATTCGCTGTTTATTGATCTTTTGACCCGGACCTTCAAAATCCAAGAAGGAGACACGCCGGCTTTGGTAAAAGACAAGGTCGAAGCCGGAATTAAAGACCTGGTGGGAAGGAAGCTGGACGTCGTTCCATATGTGGCGGAGCTCTTTTCTTATAGCTATTTCGATGCGGATCAGGCTGGCCTTGAAAACTGGAAAGAACGACTCTATAACGCTGTAAAGGAAATCGTCACTGCCTTGGCATCTAAAGAACGCGCTGTAATTTGCCTGGAGGATCTGCATTGGGCGGATCCGTCGTCATTGGAGCTCATTCGGTTCCTGTTTTCCGATTTTACATATCCCCTCCTTTTTCTTTGTGTTTACCGGCCGGGATTAAAACTGCTGCCGGATCAACAAATCGGCTCCTTAGACCATGCGTATCAGGAGATTCGGCTGCAGGATCTCCTCCCCCACGAAACACAGGACATGGTCAAATCACTGCTGAAAACCGGTGAAATTCCTGTCGCCTTGAAAGATTTTATCCAGAAAAAGGTTGAGGGGAATCCATTTTATATCGAAGAAGTAATTAATTCCTTGATCGAATCAAAGATATTGGTCCGCAACGATGACCGCTGGATATTGCAAGGCACGATCAGCCAATCAGCAATCCCGCCAACCATCCATGGGGTTATATCCGGCCGGATCGATCGTCTGGAAAAAACAACCAAGAGGCTTCTGCAGGAAGCCGCAGTCATCGGAAGGTCATTCCATTATGATATTCTTTACAGAATCACTGGATTCAAGAAAGATATCAATACGATTCTTGATGGTCTCGAACAACTGGATTTGATAAAAACCAAATCCGTTGTGCCTGATCTGGAGTATCTCTTTAAGCATGCCCTGACCCACGAGGTTGCTTACAGTGGTTTGCTCATCAAAGAACGCAAACAGATCCATGAACGCATCGGTCTGGTAATCGAGCAGCTGTTTCATAACCGACTTCCCGAGTTTTATGAGCCGCTTGCATTTCACTTCAAAAAAGGAAAATCCCTTCATAAGGCTGTCGCCTATCTTATAAAATCGGGGCAGAAGAGTTTAAGAAGGTATGCTTTGGAAGAGGCCCACCACTATTACAGAGAAGCTTTTGAACTTCTGGTCCAAAAAACCGTTGATTCGGGAAGTGACGACAGACAGCTCATTGATCTACTCAATAAATGGTCCTTTGTTTATTACTACAGGGGCCGTTATAAAGATTTACTCGAGTTGTTAAATAAACATAAAAAATTGGCCGAATCATTAACCGACAAAGAAACACTCGGAATGTTCCATGCCTGGCTCGGCTGCGCCCTATGGCATCGGGAGCGGTTCAGGGACGCCTATCATTATATGTTTTCAGCCCTGACACTCGCTGAGGAAATCGCAAACAATCAGATCACCGGCTATGTTTGTTCCTGGCTTACCTGGATATGCACGGAGCTCGGGCTAATGGATGATGCCATGCGCTACGCTGGCAGGGCTCAGGAAATGTACAAATCAAATGAGGCAGATAATTATATTTATTTCAATTCATTGGCAGGCATGGGATATGCCTTGTGGCACCGTGGAGAGCGGCATAAAACTTTTGAAATCGGGCAAACATTATTAAGCTTCGCCCGGATACATGGGGATAATCGCAGCCGGGTTATGGGGTTTTGTTGCGCGGGATGGAGCCATCTCATTGCAGGGGAGATCGCAGATGCAACGACATGTTTTCAAAAGGCCGTTGCGGTTTCAACCACCCCCTGGTATTCCGTCTTTCCGAAACTGTCCCTTTGCTATGGTTATATCTCCCACGGCCGGTTTCAAGAAGCAGATCAGCTGATCGATGAGATTCTTAAGTTTAGCCAAGAGCGCGGGGCAGAGTTTACCGGCTCACCAGTTCATTTTTTCAAAGGTATTGTTTTAATCTCCCAAGGCCAGTTCAGCAGGGGGATGAAGATTCTGGAAAAGAGGCTGGATGAGTGGGAACAAAATGGGTATAAGTTGCGTTTTGCGGCATGCGGTTATATCCTGGCCGTGGTTTTTGCAAAATTCGCCCAGCGTAAAAGAACGCTGACAGCACCCGGGATGTTGAAAAATATAAATTTTTTATTGAAAAAAGCGCCGTTTGCCGCCCGCATTGCTGAGAGATATTTCAGCACCTGTATTGAAGTTGCAAAAGAGATAGATGCTAAAGATATCCTGGGGCAGGCCTATCTCAACTGGGGTCGGCTGAATCAGGCAAAGGGCCGATCGAATGAAGCCCGGCAATGCTTCCGGGAGGCCCTGGGATATTTTGAAAAATGCAAAGCCGAGCGTTACTTGGAACAGGCGCGTAATGCCCTGCACTCGCTGTGATTACGTGTTGCGTGTCTCGAGTCGCGCCTGCCCGCCGTCGCGAGCTGCTCAGGCGAGGCGGGCGGGGGTTGAAAGATTGATCGCGCAGGACGCAACGCATAAAGCGGAACGATTGCTTTTGTCATTACTCCAAGCTCCGCTACTCCACTGTAATTCCAGCTCCGTTTTCCTTAAAAACGTCCTGAGCTCATTTATAATGGTGCTGTAGCGTTTCAACCAAGGCCGTCAGGGTCTGATTGACCGGTGCTTTTAGTCCAAGCCGCTTGGCGCGACGAACGATAAACCCATTGATGGCACTGATTTCCGTTTGTCGGTGATGATCGACATCCTGGCCCATGGACGAACGGTTTGGCGCGGTCATCTTGGCAACCTCAAAAACCTGCAAAACTGTGCCGGCCTTGATTTCGATGCCTTCTGCCCTTGCCACGTGGATAGCCTCCTCTACTGCTGCCCGGCTCAATTCACGGGTAACCTCAAGATCGAGAATTTGACCGTTCTTGATTCCGGCCAGGGCGGTAATGGCGTTGATACCAACATTGATAAACAGTTTGTGCCAGACAATGTCACGTACGTTTTCCACGGCCTCGGTTTCAATACCGGCCTGGGTAAAAAAATCGGCGAATTTTTTGGCCCGGGCAAAACCTTTTTTACTCGGCTCCCACATCCCGATAGTTGTCGGACCGCTTCCGGCATGACGGACTTTCCCGGGACCCAGCATGGTTGCCCCGTGGGAGGTTGTGCCTGCCAGTATCCGGTCCGGGTCGATCACTTTAGAGATGACATCGGCGTTTCCCATGCCGTTTTGAAGTGTTATGACCAGCCCACCAGCGCCCGCAAGCCCGCAAGCTATTGCGGCCGCGGATTCGGTGTGGGTTGATTTTACAAAAATAATGGCCAGTTCGACGTGGCCGATGTCTTCCGATCTCGTAGTTGCTTTGATATCGATCCTGCGGGTTTTATCGCTGCGTTCAATATGAAGTCCGTTGTTATGCACGGCCTGGATGTGTTCTTTCCAGACGTCATACAGCCAGACGTCATTTCCTTTTTCTGATAGCAGGGCGCCGAAAAGACTGCCCATGGCGCCCGCACCGACAACAGCTATTTTCATTGGTCTACTCCTAACCCAGTTCCCATTTGAAACGGGAGTACCAAAAAGCATATATATCTGTTTCCAACGTCCTCGACAATTTACCGATGCTATGTATTCGAGGGGTCGCGTAAAAAATCCCCCGGCCCCCGGTATATTTAATCATCTAAAAGACCCTGGCGGCTGTTGAGCCAACAGGCGACAAAATGCTGCGCAGAAGCTTCCAGCAGGGGCGGTCGTTCAGCCCGACACTTGTCAAAGCCATATCGGCATCGTGGATGGAAGGCACAACCGCAAGGCGGGTCCAAAGGATTGGGCACGTCGCCTTCCATGATAAACGGCTTGCTTTTTTGGTGAGGATTCGGCATCGGCACCGCCTCCAGCAGTGCCTCGGTATAGGGGTGGCGGGGTGAGATACTAAAGTCTTCGGTTGATGCCAGCTCGACGATGATACCAAAATACATCACCGCAATTCGATCGCAGATGTGTTCGACCACACTCAAGTCATGGGAGATGAAGACATAGGATAACTTAAATTCTTCTTTAAGATCTTGCATGAGGTTAATCACCTGGGCTTGAATGGACACGTCCAAGGCACTGACAGGTTCATCGGCCACAATTAACTCGGGTCGAACGCATAGCGCACGGGCAATGCCGATGCGTTGCCGCTGCCCGCCTGAAAATTCGTGAGGGTATTTGTCCAGGTCCGCCGACCGCAGGCCGACTTTTTCCAACAGTTCAG
>JASFTQ010000341.1:0-4998 GCA_050053515.1 Desulfobacterales bacterium
TCTTTCCCTGGACGACCGGTTCTTCATCCCCTTGAGCAACTCGTGGTTGTCATCATCTCCCTTTGGAAGCGCCAGCTCCGACCAGCTTCTTTTCAAATCAGGGTCCCGTCCCAAAGCTTGTCTCACCCGCGAAATAAATTTTTTCTTTCCGTTGATTTTCATCGAAAATTTTATGCTATGGTAAGTGAGAGGTCAGGGCATTTTTATATAAAACCTTTGAAAAAGGTTTTATGGGGGAAATATCTTTCCCGGGTTGAGTATCCCCCTGGGATCAAACAGCGATTTAATCCGCTTCATCCAATCCAGGCTGCTGCCGTGTTCGGCCTTCATGAATTTGCTTTTCCCGATGCCGACACCATGCTCACCGGTGGCCGTGCCGCCCATGGCCAGGGCCCGGGCGACCATGCGCCGGGAGACCTTTTCAATGAGATCCCAATCTTTTTTATCACCTTTTTTTCCGATCAGGTTCAGATGGATATTGCCGTCGCCGGCGTGACTTATCGTATAGCCGGTCAGGCCGGTGGTAACCAACGTTTTCCGGGCCTCGGCGATCATTTCCGGATAAGCGCTGATGGGTACCGCCACATCGACGACCAGCACACCGCAGCCCGGATGATTGCGAACAATCATTTCACCCATCTCGTGACGTGCCCTGAAAATGCGATCCCGCTCATCTCTGCCCAGACCCGTCCTGAAATCACGGCACCCTTCCTGCCGGCAGATTTCCCGGGTTATCTCCAGGACATCGGCGAGCTGATTTTGGGTGGGCCCGTGAAATTCCAGGAAAAGGGTCGGCGAAACCTGGAGCGCAAGAGCTTTTTCACGATTTATAAGCGCAATACATTCCGGTCCTAAAAGTTCCAGGGCGGCCGGCGCCAGACCGGCGCGCATGATTTGATAGACGGCTTTGCTTGCAGTCTCCACGGCCGGAAAGGTCACAATGGCAGCCGAAAATTCCTCGGGCAGTCCGACTAGGCGCAGGGTGGCCTCCACCACGATGCCAAGGGTCCCTTCGGATCCTACAAATAGATGGATCAGATCATATCCGGAGGATGTTTTGGATGCTCGGGTACCGGCTTCAACAATTTCTCCGTTGGCCAGAACGACTGCCAAGCGTAAAACGTAATCTTTGGTGGAACCATAATACACCGTGCGGGTCCCACTGGCATTGTTGGCGATGACCCCACCGATTGTGGCACGAGCGCCGGGATCCGGCGGGAAAAAAAGTCCGGTGTATTTGAGCTTCTCGTTTAAATCCTGGTATATCACGCCCGGTTCCACATCCGCTTGGAAACTTTCGGCCCGGATGTCAATGATCCGGTTCATCAAAGAAAAGTCAAGCACCACCCCGCGCTTTACCGGGATGGGATTCCCCTCGAGGCTGGAGCCCGAACCCCATCCCGTGACAGGCAACCCGTGTTCATTGGCATACTTGAGTATTGCCGATACCTCCGAGCGGTTCACCGGCCAGATGACCGCTTCCGGTCTGCAAGGCGGATGTTTGGATTGATCTTTGGCATGCAGATCGAGGTGGGACGCACCGGTGGAAAAGCGATCCGACGCCACCAGGGATTTGAAATAATCAACGTGCGCTTGATTGATGGGGTTGAAATTCAATGTAACCTCCGGTGCAATGCAACAGCCGGGCTTACGATCGGTAGCTTTGAGTTTGTTTTATTGCTTGACTTCATTTTGTATACTGAATACTAAATCAAATCAAGCGGCAGATTATCATCACAACAAGAAATTCCAAACCATTCTTAATGCTTTATGCAAAGGAGGGGCAAAATGGGTAAAAAGAAAACGATTCAAAATAAGCGAAATCTTCCAATCAGCATTTTTAGCATATTGGGGTGTCTTATTGCCCTGTCACTAATCCTGGTGCCGGGCAACGCACTGGCCCGAAATATCAAAGTGGGGATCATTGATTGCTACAGTGGCCCTGCGGCGTTTTTTGGAAAAGATGCCCTCAACGGATTCAAGCTGGCGTTGAAAGAAATAAACGCTGAAGGCGTCCTGGGCAAAAAAATCGAATTCACTACCCGTGATTCGAAGTTCAAAGTTGATCTGGCGCTAAATTTTGCCAAAGAGCTAGTATTACGGGAAGATGTGGATATCCTGGCCGGTACAATCAACAGCGGGGCGGCGCTGGCCATTTCTGAAGCGGTCGCCAAAAGAGAAAAGGTGCCGTTTATTGCCTGGATTTCTAAAAGTGAAAATATCACCGGCAAAAAAGGCCACCGCTACGTGTTCTCGGCCGGCGAAAATACGGCCATGGCCGGCAAGTCCGGCGGGGTGGCGCTTGCCTCCAAACCCTACGTCAAGTACTGGATTGCCGGAGACGATTATGAATACGGGCACGCCATTGCCGATGCAGCCTGGAGAAACCTCCAAGCCCGCAAACCCGAAGTGGAGCTGATCGGCAAAACCTGGTGGAAGGTGGGCGAACCCGATCTGGTTCCTTACATCACATCCATTTTGGCCGCCAAGCCGGATGCGGTCATCTTTGCCACCGGTGGTGCCAGCATGGTCAATGTCATGAAAACAATCAAAGCTACCGGTATGAATGAGAAGGTAGCGATCTATATTCACAGCGCCACCGATCATGCGGTTTTAAAACCACAGGGCCTGCAAGCACCTGAAGGGGTTATGGGCACCATCGACTATCACTTTTATCATCCGGATATTTCGTCCAACAGACGGTTTGTCGATGACTTTAAAGCCGCTTACGGCAATCCGCCCGGTTTTCCGGCCTTTCAAGCTTATATCACGGCCCATTTCATTGCCGAAGCTTACAAAAAAGCCGGATCTTTAGACACCGAAAAGTTCATCGATGCCCTCGAAGGCTTGCGGATTCAAAGCCCGGCAGGCAGAATCGAAATGCGGACCTGTGATCACCAGGCAGTTCTACCGATGAATTTTGGTGTAACCAAGGTATCACCCGAGCATGGTTTTGCCATCGCCACGGATATCTATACCTTGCGGGGAGCGGAAGTGATGCCTTCCTGCAACGAGATTATGGAGGCCCGGGGCCAATAGAACGGAAATTAATTCTATTTGGCAACATAAATAATTATAGTTTAGACTGCTACCAGGCAATTATACCATGGAAGGCGGACAGGCAATAACTCTAGCAGCCTTGAGCATCACGTTTTTGGTGGGTCTGAGCCGCGCCATGATCCTGTTCATCGTGACTTCCGGGCTCAGTTTTGTGCTCGGTGTGCTGCGGGTGCCCAATGTAGCCCACGGCTCACTGTATATGATCGGCGCTTTTGCGGCCTACAGCATCTCTACCCTGTTCGGAGGCGGCTCAGTCGGCTTTTGGCTGGCCCTGATTCTTGCGCCGCTGGTGGTCGCTCTGGTTAGCCTGGCAGCCGAACGGTCCCTGTTCTGTCATCTTTACCAGCGCGAACACCTGATGCTGCTGTTGTTCACCTTTGCCCTGATGCTCATTCTGGGCGATTTAACCAAAATGGTGTGGGGCGCCGACTATCGCTCAATTATGCCGCCAAGGGTGTTACAAGGCTCCGTGTCGATTTTGGGATCTCCGTTGCCAAAATATAACTTGTTTTTGCTGATCATCGGCCCGCTGGTAGCCGTCGGTCTCTGGTTGTTTTCCACCAAAACCAAAATCGGCAAAATCGCCCGGGCCGCAGCCGTGGATATGGAGATGGTCGCTGCCATCGGCATTAATGTCAGCTGGGTGTTTGCCTTTGCATTCGTCCTGGGGTGTTTGCTGGCCGGACTGGGGGGCGCCCTGGTCTCGCCGACCATCAGCGTGACCATCGGCATGGATCACAACATCATCATCGAAGCCTTTTTAATCGTCACTATCGGCGGATTGGGAAACATGTGGGGTGCCATGGTCGGCTCCCTGATATTCGGCCTCACCCAATCCTTCGGTGTATTGTTATGGCCGCAATTTGCCATCGTGTTTCCCTACCTTGCGGTGGTGATTATTTTGACTCTGAAACCCACCGGCATGCTGAAATCGGTATGGTAGAAAGGAATTCAGGTTGTTTGGTGAGATGATCCGGCAAAAGCAATTTGGCGTTGCTATTGTTGTTTTTATGCTTCTACTCTTGGCGCCCGCATTTCTGTCGAGATTCTATGTTTATATTCTTGCCGTTATCTGTGTAACCGCGCTGGTGGCCATGAGTTTAAATCTGTGCGTGGGCCATGGGATGCTGTTTCAATTTCACCATGGTGTTTTCTACGGCGTCGGCGCCTATACCGCCGGCTTACTGTTGGCCAAGACCTCCGTGCCGTGGTGGATTGCATTTATGGCCGGGCCTATGGCGGCCGCTTTTGCCGGCTTGCTGATCGGCATGTTCTGTATCCGGTTGAATAGGCTGTATTTCGGCATGCTGCAAATCTCTCTGGGATCGTTGATTTGGGCCATCGCATTTCGCTGGTACGGCCTCACCGGCGGCGATGACGGCATTCACGGCATTCCCATCCCTGATTTCATCGCAACCACAACCAGTTCGTATTACTTTGTTTTAGTGGTGCTGGGGGTCTGTTTGATCCTGCTGTATTTGATTTTGAAATCACCGTTCGGATCAACGCTGCACGCCATCCGCGACAATCCGGAGCGCTGTGCCGCCGTGGGTATCAATGTGCGGCGCCACCAACTGTCGACGATTGTCATTGCCACATTCTTCGGTGGCGTTGCCGGCGTCCTTTTTGTGGTGGTGGAAGGATCGATTTTCCCGGATCTGTTGTTCTGGGTACTGTCCCTGGAAATCTTCATCATGTGTCTGCTGGGCGGCTGGTTTACCTTTGCCGGTCCGATTTTAGGTGCTGCCATCATTGTATCCCTGCGGACATTTGTGGGCATTTATACGGAATATTGGACCCTCATTCTGGGAGTTATTTTAATTTTACTGATCTTCTTTCTGCCGGAAGGCATCATGGGGTATAATTACCGGCAGCTTTTTCGGTCCCGGACGAAATATGCAAGTGAAGGCCGGATGGAGAAGCTAAATGCTTAAGGTT
>JASFTQ010000342.1:0-4949 GCA_050053515.1 Desulfobacterales bacterium
AGTGGGGTAGCCCTTCTCTCAGTTCTTGAAATAATTTCTGTCGCTCTCGATATAACTTGTGGGCTGTTTCAAGGGTGACTTTTTCAAATCGGATTGTGTCACCGGGTGTGGCTTGAGCAACTCTTGGAAGATCCGTTGAGATGACGGTGACAATCTTGCAATACCCCCCAACGGTTTGCTCGACCAATAGAATTATGGGGTGTTCATCGGCTGGAACCTGAACTCCTCCCGGCATACTCGGCTCTGAAATAATGCTTTTCGGCATTCCCTGCCGCAGCCGGACATTGGGCCCCTGGAGCCGGTACCCCATGCGGTCGGCTTTGGTACTGACCATATACTCCGATCGAAAAAGGATATCCAAACCTTCTTTGAAAAAGTCGTCCTGAGGTCCCGGTATGGCGCGAATTACGATTTCCGGGGGATGTTTCGGTATCAAATCCGGTGGAAATTCTCTTGCGGCGCCGGCCGGCTTCGATGCACCGCTTTGAATGACATCCCCCGCTTTAAGCGGTCGGCCCATGTATCCGCCCAATTTGCCCCCGACATAGGTCGACCGGCTGCCCAGAACCACAGGGACATCTATGCCGCCGTTTACGGCCAGGTAAGCGCGGCAGCCGCTTTTTACCTGATGGATATCCAGGAGATCTCCGGCTTTTAGCCGAATAGATTTCCACCCCTGTACCGGCTGGTCATTTAAGGTCATCGCCATGTCGGCACCGGTAATTGCGACATCAGCCTCTCCCAACGCTTCAAGGCGGGGCCCCGTCACCGTCATTTCAAGAACTGCTGAATTCTCGGGGTTCCCTGCCAGTATATTGGCGGCACGAAAGGCATAAGCATCAAGCACACCCGAAACCGGTATGCCCATATTTTGGTAGCCATATCGCCCCCCGTCCTGCACGGTTGTATAGGCGCCCGGTGTCAAAACCGAAAATGCAACCATCATAACTGTTCCTTTTTTGCCAGTTGCGAGTACTCTTGCGGGGAAATCGGCTGGAATTTAACCCGGTCGCCGGCTTGATAAAGAAAAGGATCGGAGCGTTCAGGAGCAAACAGCTTGAGCGGCGTGCGGCCGATTAATTGCCAGCCTCCCGGACTGGCGACCGGATACATTCCTGTTTGATTGTTGGCAATTCCTACGGATCCCGCCGGAACCAGTGTCCGGGGGGTCTCCAGCCTGGGCGTGTGCAGTATTTCAGGAAGTCCCCCCAGAAATGGAAAACCCGGGGTAAATCCGATCATATAAATCGGATACTCCGGCTCGGTGTGCAGACGAACCACTTCCTCCACTGTAAGACCGTGACTTTCGGCCACGAATTCAATATCCGGACCGAATTCACCACCATAACACACAGGGATTTCGACGATTTTGGGGGGTGGAATCTGAATTTCCGGCAGTCGCTGCTCCAAAGAAACCAGGTTTTCTTTTAGTTGTCGGGGCGCTGTCTTTGCCGGGTCATAGACTATCAAAAGAGAGCGATAGGTGGGAACAACTTCCATCACGCCCTGCGGCAAATCATCGTCCAGTACGACAGCCATGGCTCTGACTTTATGGTTGACCGTCAAGTCAATGGCATCGCCGTATTCGACCAAAATTCCTCGATCCCCGGCAATGCGAAATACGGCCTCTGGAAACAAAGCGCCGCTCATTACGCTTTATCCTTTCTTTTTTGTCCGGGTCGTTGGCAAGTGATTATCTCAAAAATAACTCCCGATGGATGGGAGACCCGGCTGACATCAAGAAATGAAGTGCACTGCGGGTCATTCCGCGCGTCCTGTTATTTTTGAGACACCCTCTTGTCTATCAATTTATGATGCAGCCATCGGGGCCAGGGTGACTCCTTCTGCTTCCAATGTCCCCCGGATGTGTTCCACCAGATCCACAGCCGTCGGTGTGTCTCCATGAACGCACAGGGTTTGAACATCCAGCGGTATCGTGGTTCCATCAACCGCAACCACCTCACCGTCCGTGGCCATCTTCAATGCCCTGGCGGATACTTCCCGAGGTTTTTTGATGACCGCCCCGGGCAAACGCCGCGAAACCAGAGTGCCTTCGGGTGTATAGGCGCGATCCGGGAAGGCCTCATAAACGACTTTCAAGCCCACTTTTTCCCCGATGCGGGTCATGAGCTGACCTTTGGCGCCCGCAAGCGCCACATACATCAACTCGGAATCAACGCTCACAATGGCTTCAGCGACGGCACGGGCAACATCTTCATTTTCCACGGCGGTCAAATACAGGGCCCCGTGAGGTTTGACGTGGCGCAACGTCGTGCCATTCGCTAGACAAATCGCTTTAAGCGCGCCGATCTGATAAACCAGATATTTGCGTATCTCGTCCGGAGTGCAATCCATGTTTCGACGACCGAATCCCAACAAATCCGGATATCCCGGGTGCGCTCCAACGCCTACCCCATGGTCAACCGCCATTTTAACCGTGGCATCCATAACCAGCGGATCACCGGCATGCCAGCCACAGGCAATATTGGCCGATGTGATATATCCTATGACCTTCTCATCCATGCCCAATTTATAGGCCCCAAAACTTTCACCCATGTCACAGTTCAGATCGATAGGTTTCACGGACTGCCTCCCTTTATTCCTATGCCAATTAATTTTGTTTGCGGGACATGACCCTGGCCACCGCATTATTGTGAGTCTCAAAATATCATTGCGAAATAAAGCAGAATGAAGAGGTCCGGGCCTCGTGCAATCGGAATATTATCTTGAGAATCACTCTCATCATTCTATGGAATTTAATTCCAAAAGCAAGCCTAATTTCAAGGGGCGGGTGACCACAGCAGAATAAAATTCCAATTTGCTTTATTCTTGACACACAATCGCCTATTTCTTATTAGAGGCTACATTCAAAGAAAGGAACCGCTGTTGACTCCCCCGATATATAAAATCACCGCTCCCTTGATGGGCACCTATTACGATAAACCAGGGCCCGGCGAAAAGCCGTTCGTCGAAATCGGCCAGAGGATAAGAGCCTCGGACGTCGTCTGTATCATTGAATCAATGAAGATATTCACCGAGATACGATCGGATCAAACCGGCACCTTGAAAAAAATCCTGGTGGCAAATGAAGAAGCTGTCATGAAAAACCAGGAATTGATGGAAATCGAATTGGATGGAGGATAGGGGTGCTTGGGAGCATGTTTAATAAAATACTTATTGCCAATCGGGGGGAAATCGCTCTCAGGATAATCCGTGCTTGCAAAGAGATGGATATCAAGCCGGTGGCGGTTTTCTCCGAGGCCGATAAAGATTCCCTGCATGTAAAAAGTGCTGACGAGTCCTATAATATCGGGCCAGCGTTGGCGCGAAAAAGCTATTTAAACATCGACAGCATCATCAAAGCCGCAAAAGACGCCCGGGCCGAAGCGATTCATCCGGGTTACGGCTTTCTGGCTGAAAACGACATGTTTGCCCGGCTATGTGCTGAAAACGACCTGGTGTTTATCGGCCCCTCGGCTGACTGTATCGCCCGGGCCGGCAACAAGTCCCAAGCCCGGAAAATGCTTAGCAATCTGGGGGTTCCGATTATTCCGGGCAGTGATGGCAACATTTCTTCGACGAGTGAGGCATCCGCAATTGCCGGACAAATAGGTTATCCCGTGATCTTGAAGGCTTCCGGCGGCGGTGGTGGCCGCGGTATGAGAATCGCGCAAAACAAAGAGGAGTTGATTGACGGCTTCTCCATCGCCTCGGGAGAAGCCCGGGCCGGCTTTGGAAATCCGGACCTTTACTTGGAAAAATATATTGAAAAACCGCGGCACATTGAAGTCCAGATTATGGCCGATCATCACGGCAATTACGTTCACCTGCACGAGCGGGAATGCAGTATTCAAAAAAGGTACCAAAAACTGATTGAGGAGGCGCCTTCACCCTTCGTCGACACCGAACTGAGAGGGCAGCTGGGCAAAACCGCAATTCTGATCGCCAATTCGATGGAATATGTTAACGCCGGCACCATTGAGTTTTTGGTCGACGACCAGAAAAATTATTACTTCATGGAAGTCAATGCGCGAATTCAGGTGGAGCACCCCGTTACCGAATTTGTCACCGGAATCGATTTGGTACAACAGCAGATTCTGATCGCCGCCGGCCAAAAACTGCCGTTCAAACAGGAAGATATCCCGTTGAACGGCTGTTCCATAGAATGCCGCATAAATGCCGCCGATCCTGAAAACAACTTTATGCCCTCCCCCGGGACCATCAGCGATCTCATGCTACCCGGCGGCCCCGGGGTGAGAATGGACAGTCACATTTACCGTAATTATGAAATATCACCATTTTATGATTCCCTTATCGGTAAGCTTATCGTCTGGGGCCGGAATCGTAATATGGCCGTGAAACGGATGCATCGAGCCCTGACCGAATTTCAGATAAACGGTATCAAGGTTACCGTTCCCTTTTATCTGAAAATTTTTAAAGATCGGGACTTCATTGACGGAAAGATTGACACCCATTTCTTAGAGCGTTTCACGACCGGTTAAAAAGAGGTTTTGAAACCTCTTCCAAACACTCATAACCAAATTATAGTGATTGTCAAAGTAATGTTCCGATTGCCCGCGGTGCAAACAGGGGGTAAATTTTCGCCGACAAGCTGATTACTCCGGTGATGCTAAGCGACAAAGGGGTGTTGCTGCCTTGATCAGCAAACGACGATGAGTCTGTGAGTTGACCACCATACGTTGACTGGCAGGCCGTAAATTGAAGGAAAGTGGCCATTTGCCAGCCAGAGGGGCATTGATTCTGCATCTTGACGACCAAAATTTATCCCCTGCCTGCCCTCTTCATTTTGCGTTATTTCGGAACATTATTTTGACATCCGCTATAGACACTAAAAAAGGGGAATAAACAAAATCTATTCCCCTTTTTAATGAATATAACGCGCTGTTTAACGTTTCGAGAACTGGAAACGTGCCCGCGCGCCCCTCTGA
>JASFTQ010000343.1:0-4945 GCA_050053515.1 Desulfobacterales bacterium
TCGTTGACTTCCTTGACCTTGCGCAAAATTACTCATTTTTTCTTCGGAAATTAGTGAAGCTCCCCGCCCTAAAGGGCGGGGTATGCAGGGAAGCGAACCGGTCATATATACCCAGGGGAAAATACAATTAAAAGGAGCAGTTGAAAGTCTGATATAATGCCGAAAGTATTGAGAGATTATGAAATATATCTGGTGTATGTTGACCCGGATAAATGCGACGGGTGCGAGGATTGCGTCATCTATTGTCCGGTGGAAGTATTCGACATGAGCCACAAGGCCTATCCAACGCGGCCTCAAAATTGTCTGGGCTGCCGAACCTGTGAAGCTGTCTGTAAATCAAAGGCCGTTATTATCACCGAAATATAATTTTACCAATCAAAATGATTTTGGTCAGCAGCCCGTTGAGAACCCGTCCCATTTCTACTTATTGGATCCCGCATTTTTTCTTTTTTATGAGGTGAGGGTATGAGCGATGCAATACTTGTCATCGGTGCCGGCATTGCCGGCATCAATTGTGCCATGAACGCCGCCAAATACGGCACGAAGGTATATTTGGTGGATGATACCGCCAGTATCGGGGGAATGATGGCCCGTCTCGACAAGACCTTTCCAACCAATGACTGTTCCATCTGCATTGAAGCCCCGCAGATGTATGAGGTCGATAATAACGAAAATATTGAAATTTTGACCAACACGCAAGTCAGGAAGATAAAAAAGGCCAATGGGAGGTTTCAAGTCAGGCTCGTCAAAAAGCCCCTGTTTGTTGACGAAGAAAAATGTACCGGTTGCGGTGCCTGCATTGAAGCTTGTCCGGTAAAGGTTCCGGATGAGATGGATGGTAAAATCGGAGGCCGGCGCAAACTGGTTTCTATGGCTTTCCCCCAGGCGGTGCCCAACGTGGTTTCCGTGGATCCGGCCTGTCGCTATGGCGAGATGCGTCACGCCGGGGCTTGTATCGGTGATTGCAAAGTAGATTGCAGCCAGTGTCGGGAATGCCCCATCGCTTTGTGTGTGCTGGCATGCGAAAAAGAAGGTAAAAAGGCCATAACGCTCTGGCAATCAAGCAAGAATATCAAACTCGAGGTCAAAAGCATTGTGGTAGCCACCGGTATAACCGCTGCTAAACCGATCGGGGATCTGCTGGGGTATGATGTCTATGAAAATGTCATTACCAACACCCAGTTCGAACGGCTCATGAATGCCGGTGGTCCGACAGCCGGAGAAATCATCAGGCCCTCGGATCAAAGGCATGCTAAAAAGATCGCATGGATTCAGTGCGCCGGTCGGGGGCTGGCTGAGGGCAAAGGAACCCCATATTGTTCGAAAGTCTGCTGCATGATTTCCACCAAACAGACCATCATCACCAAAGAACATGACCCGGCCGTGGAGACCACCGTTTTTTATAACGATCTGAAAGCTTACGGCAAGGGGTTCTGGGAATTCTATCGCAAAGCCGGTGACAACGGTGTCGAGTTTGTCCGGGCCAGACCGTATGAGGTTGTCGAGGATCCGGCAACAAAGAATTTAACACTGAGATATGAGGATCTGGATACCGGCCAACTGAAGAAAAAAGAGGTGGAATTGCTGGTTCTGGCAACCGGCATCATTCCCAATGACAGAAATAAAAAGCTGGCCAAGATTCTCAAGCTTGAGCTGGATCATCTGGGGTTTTTTAAGGAAAAAGATCCGTTGACGACCCCGCTGGAGACCACCGTTGAGGGCGTATATTTGTGCGGGGGAGCGACCGGACCGATCGATATTGCCGAATCGGTGGTGCAAGCTGCTGCTGCAGCCATGCTTGCAATTCGAAATGACTCGCTAGTCAGATCCTAAAGTTAAGAGATCGAACAACACTCAAAAATCCGAAATCCGAAGCACGAAATTCGAAACAAATTCGAATGACCAAAAATACAAATTCAAAACCATAAGACTTTGAGGACAGAACCTTGGATTTTGCAAAGAGAGTGAGAGAATTTGTTTGTGTTTTGCACATTTGAACCGTGAAAGTGAGCGCATTCCCCGCAGCTTGCTGCAGGGTGCGCTTCAATTTAAGAATTGTCTCGGGTTTCGTGCTTCAGGTTTCGAATTTTAAATGATGGAATTAATTCAGGTGTTTCTAAAATGGTTGAGGCATTTATATGAATGAAGAGTTGCGAATCGGTGTTTTTGTCTGTGATTGTGGGTCCAATATCGCCGGGGTGGTTAATGTCCCGGATGTGGTTGCGTATGCCCAGGGGCTGGATCATGTCGTCATGGCAGATGAAGGCCGCTGGTCCTGTTCGGTGGATTATCTGTCCAAGATGCAGGACTTGATCAAGGAGCATCAGATCAACCGGGTGGTGGTGGCCTCTTGCACACCCAGAACCCACGAGCCATTGTTCAAACAGACCGTCAAAGAAGCAGGTGTCAACCCGTATCTGCTCGAATTCGTGAGCATCCGCGAGCAGGTGTCCTGGGTGCATATGAAGGCGCCCGAGTTCGCCACCCAAAAGGCCAAGGATCTCGTAAAAATGGGTGTGGCCAAGGCTGCCCTCCTTGAGGAAGGACAGGAAATCAGACTGCCGGTTAAAACCGATTGCATGATTATCGGCGGCGGGGTGGCCGGTATGACTGCAGCACTGAGTATCGCCGATCAGGGCTTCAATGCGATCCTTATTGAAAAGGAACCTCAACTCGGCGGCATCCTCAACCAGCTTTGTTTTATCTCCCACCATGACCATAAATCTCCGGCCGCCAGAGTGGCAAAGGCCAGGATGGCCCGAGTTGAAGCCCACCCCCATGTGAAGGTTTACACCGATACTCAGATAGACGCCATTGAAGGCTATATCGGAAACTACAGGGTTACCCTTAAGAAAAACGGCAGCGGATCCATTGAAAATGTGGATGTCTCAACCATTGTCGTCGCCACGGGCATGAAGGAGATTGAACCGGAGGGGCAATTTTTATACGGCAAAGACCCCCGGGTGGTTACCCAGCTTCAGCTTGATCGTATGCTCAGAGACAAAGCCGTCACAGAAGTCAACAGTGTGGTCATCATCAACTGCGTTAATTCAAAAAATGAGATCCGAGGCTGCTGCAGTGTCGGGTGTCACACCTCGGTAAAAAATGCCATTGCACTCAAAAAGCTTAACAAAGACGCCCGGGTACAAATTCTTTATCGTGATCTGTCCATGATCAAAGAAGAGGGCGAAGCTTTAGAGATGGCCAAAAAAATAGGCATCAAGTTTCTCAGGTTCCCGGATGATCGCTACCCTGCGGTTAGCAAAGATTCTGACAGTTTAAAGGTACGGGTGTACGATTTGTTAATTGGAAAAGAATTTGAAATCCCGGTTGATCTTGTGGTTTTAACTCCGGCTTTTAAGGGAAATGAAACGGTTGACCACCTTAAAGGTCTTCTCAAAGTATCCTCGAATGCGGATGGCTTTTTCCAGGAATCCCATGTAAAGCTTGGCCCGCTGGAATTTCCGACGGACGGCATATCGCTTTGCGGCTGTGCCAAAGCGCCGATGACCTTTAAGGAAAGCTGTGAAGCGGGCACGGGGGCCGCCATGCGGGCATCGATTCCCATGAAAAGAGGGTACATTGAGGCCGAAGGTATCGTCGCCGACATCGATTTAGCTGCCTGCAACCAGTGCAGCATTTGCTGGAAGAGATGCCCTTACAGCGCGATAAAGGTGGATGATGACAAGAACCCGGAGGTTATCAAAGCGCTGTGCAAAGGCTGCGGGCTATGCGCAGCAGATTGCCCCAAAGAATGTATTTCCATTGTGCATTATACGGATGAACAGGTGATTGCCCAGGTGGAGGCAGCCCTGGAAGAGGAACCCGGCAAAAAAATAATCGGATTTGTCTGTCACTGGTGCGCCCTGGGCGGTGTCGATATGGCAGGCGTCAGCAGGCTGCAGTATCCCTCCAACGCGCGACTGATCCGGGTGATGTGTTCGGCTCGGGTATCCATAAAGATGATGCGACACGCCTTTGACCTGGGTGCTGCCGGAGTTCTGGTGGCCGGCTGTGAATTTCCTACCTGCCACTATATTACCGGCAACTATGCCGCCGAAAAAAGAATTAAACGAACCAAAAGCAAACTCGCCAAAGCCGGCTATGATCCCGATAAACTCTGGAATATCTGGTGCTCGGCTGCAGATGGTCCCAAATTTGCCGGTACGATGAGGGAAATGGTTAGAGAGCTCAAACTCGATTAACAAATACTTTACTTGATTGATCGTAAGGTAAAACGGGGAAACTGACCCCAGAAATTAATCCCGAAACTCGAAACAAATCCGAAATCATAATTTTCCAATGACCGAAACATAAAGATGGGCCTGTTCGTAAAATTCTGACGTAATTACAAGGTTTTTGTCATTTGAACCGTGAAAGTGAGCGCATTCCCCGCAGCTTGCTGCGGGGTTAGCGAGCGAATCAGAAAATAGATAGAATTCCTCTCGGGGAAGATTCCCTGCAGCTTGCTGCAGGGTACGCTTCAATTTTGAAAATTAGAATTTGTTTCGTATTTCGTGCTTCGAATTTCGGGTTTGGCCGGTTGTTTTCAAACCGGAGTAGATCTTATTATCTCGAGGCCTGATGAAAGAAGATTGATGAGTAAGGTCATTGCTTATGGTTGCCGATAGAAGATTCGCTGAAGAATTCAACGATATAGAGATGTTCCGATATTGCGAGCAGTGTGGGCGCTGCAGCTCGGCCTGTCCCATAACGGGGATTGACGGTTTTAATATTCGGCGGCTGGTGCGGCATGTGGAGCTTGATTTCATCGATGAAATTGCTTCATCACCGATGCCCTGGTTTTGCGCCGTCTGCGGCCGCTGCGAAGATGCCTGCCCCAACGGGATAAAGATCATTGATATCACCCGGGCCCTTCGTGCCGGAGGCCCGCAGGATCTGGTTCCCGATAGCCCCCCTTGCATAGAAGCCTGTCCGGCCGGAA
>JASFTQ010000344.1:0-4943 GCA_050053515.1 Desulfobacterales bacterium
GTGTCGTCATCAAAACCGATGTAACCACCTCATTGATCGAAAAAATCGCTCTGGAAAACAACGTCCGCTGTATCGGCGACCTTCTGGTGGGATTCAAGTATATCGGAGAGGCCATGAACAAGCTCGAAAGAGAAGATAAAATCGACGGCTTTATACTGGGTACCGAGGAAAGCCATGGATTTCTCATGGGAAATTATTGTCGTGATAAAGATGCTGCCTGTGCTGCGGTCTGGATTGCCGAACATGCGGCCGAACTCAAAAAGGACAATAAAACCCTTTTGGATGACCTGGCGGAAATTTACTCAAAATACGGCTATTGTCACAACTATTTGACTGAAATTCGTCTACTGGGTGCAAGGGGCATGGAGCAGATCCGTCAGATTATGGACCATCTGAGAAATACCGGCATCGGTGGGTTTGGTGAATTCAAGGTCGATGAAAGAATCGACCGCTGGGAAGGAGAGCCCCAACCCCATCTATCCCGCACCGATACATCTGCTCGAAATGTTTTAATCTATCATATGCACAAATTACCAAATACGGCCAGCATGCGCCTCACGGTGCGACCCTCGGGTACGGAGCCGAAAATAAAAATGTATTTTGAAGTTTTCGGCAAACCCTGCGAGGTTAAAGACTTGGATCGAGAAAAAGAGGATATCATCAGCCTGAGAGAAAAACTGGAAAAAAATTTCATGCAGTATTGCTACCAATTTTTAAACGTTGATTTTCCGGACAGAGGTTTTCTGTTGTTCTGGCAGCTGCCGCTGGAGGCTAAATTGAAATATTTTGAAATAGAAGAAGAGGTTACACGCCTGAAGGACGTTGCCGACAAGAAAGAAAGAAAAGATAATCTCCATGACCTTCTCAAATTCCTCGGCGCCAACCCAATCGAAAAAGTGGACAAGGCTTTCCGGGCCAAATACAAAGCAGGTATAAAGGAGTACTTGGGCTTGAACTAAGGTGTCGAGAGCAATTTGGTCTAACATCACAATTTCAAGTGACAGGAGTAGTGGAGTAATGGAGTGATGGAGTAATGGTAAATCAATCGTTGCGGGTTACGAGTTGCGCGTTGCGAGTTTTTTTAACCCCCGCCCGCCTCGTTTGAGCCCGCCCGGCATTGCCTGAGGCGGAGCCGATGGCGGACGTGACGGCTCGCGATGGCGGGCAGGCGTGACCCGAAACGCGCAATGCGTAACGGTTTATTTTATCAGACGGCAATTCCAACACTTCAATACTCCATCACTCCATTACCACAAATCTAAATGACACGCATTAAGCAACTCATCACTGAAGGAAACCCCAATGCCCTTTCCACCGAATAAAACCAAAATCATCTGCACCATCGGACCGGCATCCGATTCTCTCGAAGTTTTGAAACAGCTGATGTTGGCCGGTATGAATGTTGCGCGAATCAATTTCTCGCACGGAGATTTTTCCGCACATGCAAAGGCTGTCGGGAATATCCGCCACGCTTCCCAGATCACCGGCCGGCGTGTGGCGATCATGGCCGACCTGCCCGGCCCCAAACTGCGCATCGGTGAGTTGGAACATGAACCGATTGAGTTGGGTCGCGGGAAAACATTCACCCTGACTTCTGAAGAAATCATCGGTGGTTGGGATCGAGTGTCTGTGAGCTTTTCTCGTCTCCCGCAAGTTGTTAATGCCGGTGACCGGTTGTTTCTGAACGACGGTCTCATCCAGCTCAAGGTTTTAAAGGTGGTGGGAAGCGATGTCCGGTGCGAAGTCATTGTCGGCGGTGAACTTCGCTCCCACAAAGGCCTTAACCTGCCGGGGATTGACCTGGGGATCGACGTTTTTACGGAATACGACAAAAATTGTCTGAGATTCGCTATGGACCATGGCATCGATGCCATCAGTCAATCATTTGTTGAAAGTCAAACGGACATCCAATCTGTTCGTGAAACCGCTTCAAGATTGGATTACCACCCCTTTATCGTCGCCAAAATCGAACGCTTCAGGGCTCTGGAAAACTTTGAAAGCATTCTTGACGCAGCCGACGGGGTCATGATCGCCCGCGGGGATCTGGGGGTTGAAATACCGATCGAAGAGATTGCAGTTGTGCAAAAAAGATTGATGCGCCAGGCCAACATCAAAGGCAAACCCGTGATCACCGCAACCCAAATGCTGGAGTCCATGACAAACAATCGGCGCCCAACGCGGGCAGAGGCGACCGATGTCGCCAACGCCATAATTGACGGCGCAGACTGCGTGATGCTGTCCGGTGAATCCGCCCTGGGAAAATACCCGGTTGAAGCCGCAGCGATGCTGGTTAAAATAGCGGTAGTTGTCGAACGGCAAGCCTTGGGTCATCGATTGCGCGAGACAATAAAAGCATCCGGCCGGGATGTCAAAGTGGGCACGAAGGATCTGATTGCCTTAAGCGTCCAGAATGTACTGGAACGGATAACGCCGGCTACTGTGATTGTTCCCACCCGCAGCGGTTATACCGCCAGAAATATCGCCCGTTTCAGGCCACCGGTATGGATTACGGCCGTAAGCTCTCAAGAAAAAACGTGCCAGGATCTTTTATTTTCCCATGGCGTACTTCCGGTGCATGAACGGGATCACCCCGAAGATTGGAAAAATTTTGCTAAAAACTGGCTTCAATCTCAGGCGGTGGAAGGAAACCTGGTTGTTTTGACCGAAGGGCCGTCTGCCAAGCATCCGGACAGCAACTACCGTATGGAAATCATTCATCTCGACCGTAGATACAATGAAAACCGGGATGATGGAGAGTAATGCTTGAAAAATACTGCTAAGCCTAATTGATAAAAAGTGTGAATGACAAAAAAGTTTAAAGTGAACTAAATTGCCTAAAATGCCTAAAATTGAGGAATAGCCTTCGGCCTAATCTAGCTTATAAAAGACAGGATACCTTAACCCCGGCCCAGACCGATCAACAATGCATTATACTCATTCGGTCGAGTTATTGATCATACATAGCCCGGATCAATACGTGAACGAGTCGCACCAGGGCGGGCTTTAGGCACTTTGGGCATTTCAAATTTTAGGCATTCAAATCAAAGCGTTTCAACGCATCGATCTTATTTAAGAAAGGGGAAATGGATATGCTCGAAAATATCAATCCCACCAAAACAAAGAGCTGGCAAAAGCTGACCGACCATTTTGCAAAAATAATAGATGTCCATATGAAAGAACTTTTCAGCCAGGATCCGCAGCGATTCCAAAAGTTCTCCGTTCGATTCAATGATATTATGGTGGATTATTCCAAAAACCGTTTAACCGGTGAAACCCTGCAGCTCTTGCTGGAACTGGCACAAGAAGCGGAATTGGAAAAAGCCATTGAGAGCATGTTTTCCGGACAAAAAATCAATGGCACCGAAAACCGGGCCGTGTTGCATGTCGCTTTGCGAAACCGTGAAAACACAGCAATTTATGTCGACGACAAAGATGTGATGCCCCAGGTCAATGCCGTGCTTGATAAAATGAAGAAATTTTCGAATCAAATCGTATCAGGAGAGTGGAAGGGCTACAGCGATCAAAAAATTTCCGATATCATCAACATCGGCATCGGCGGCTCGGATCTGGGTCCGGTGATGGTGACCGAGGCCTTGAAACCATATGCAAAAAAAGGATTGAACGTCCACCACGTAAGCAACATCGACGGCAGCCACATCGCTGAAACACTGAAAAAATTGGATCCCGAGACCAGTCTTTTTATGATTGCTTCCAAAACCTTTACCACCCAGGAGACCATGACCAATGCCTTCACTGCCCGCCAGTGGTTTCTGTCTCATGCAAAGGATCCGGCCCACGTTGCCAGACACTTTGTAGCCTTGTCCACCAACACCGAGAAGGTCGAAGAATTCGGTATCGATAAGGATAATATGTTTGTTTTCTGGGACTGGGTCGGTGGCCGCTATTCTTTATGGTCGGCCATCGGGCTTTCCATCGCCTGTTATATCGGGTTTGACAACTTTGCTGAACTGCTCCAGGGTGCCTATGAAATGGATCGACATTTCCGGGAAACGACCTTTGAAAAAAACATCCCGGTGATTTTGGCTTTGATCGGCATCTGGTACAACAACTTCTTTGGCGCCCAGACAGAAGTCATTCTCCCCTACGATCAGTACATGCATCGCTTCCCGGCCTATTTTCAGCAGGGCAATATGGAAAGCAACGGTAAATCGACGGGTCGCAACGGTGAAAGGGTCAATTACCAGACCGGCCCCATTATCTGGGGAGAACCGGGCACCAACGGCCAGCATGCCTTTTATCAGTTGATTCACCAAGGCACCAAATTGATCCCTGCCGACTTTCTGGCACCGGCTGTGAGCCACAACCCGATCGGAGAGCATCACGGCATACTTCTCTCCAATTTCTTCGCCCAAACCGAAGCTCTTTTGCATGGCAAAACACAGGAGCAGGTGATCGATGAATTGAAAAACGAAGGCAAGACCGAAGAAGAGATTGCACAATTACTTCCCCATAAAATGTTTGCGGGTAACCGGCCCACAAACTCCATCTTATTCAAAAAATTAACGCCCAGGGTCCTGGGAAGTTTAATCGCCATGTATGAGCATAAAATCTTTGTGCAGGGGGTCATCTGGAATATCTTCAGCTTCGACCAGTGGGGGGTTGAACTTGGAAAACAGTTAGCTAATAAAATATTGCCCGAATTAGGAGATGACACTCCCGTTGACTCCCACGATTCCTCGACCAACGGCCTGATCAACACCTTCAAGGAAATGAGAAAATACGGAGGCTAATGTCAGGTAAAAGGGGTCAAATCTTTACGGGCTGTTGCCCAAATCCTTTTTCACTTTGTCTAAAACGTTTTTGATCAATCTAAAGCTCGTTGCAGGCGCTTTGAAAACTCGTCCCGCTTGCCAGCGGGACTCAAACAGGTTCAAAGCGCTGATCTTCCACTTCGCTAAGATTGATGGACAAAAACCTTTTAA
>JASFTQ010000345.1:0-4943 GCA_050053515.1 Desulfobacterales bacterium
AAAGTTTGGGTGATGGAAAAAAAGTGGTTCTGATCAGTGATCCCGGAGTCGCGGCGGCCGGTGTCACCGACGGAATTAGGGTTGCCCTTGAAAGCAATGGCTGGAGGGTTGCGCTTTTCGACGATTTTGACGGACAAGCCGCTGTTCATTCGATTGATAGGGCTGCGGAACTGATCCGAATCGAAAGACCATCGGCTGTCGTTGGTTTGGGGGGCGGGTCCGCGCTTGATGTGGCCAAACTGGCGACAGTGGTGGCGGGCGGAGATCAAGGGGCGGAACATTATGCCCTTATGGCAAATGCGCTGCCTCCCAGGACACCCAGGATGATCATGCTACCCACCACGGCCGGTACCGGAGCAGAAGTAACGCGAACCGCGGTGTTCTCGAACACCAAAGATTGCAACGTTTGGGCCTGGGGAGACGAGCTTGCCTCTGATCTTGTGATCCTCGATCCGGATTTAACGCTAACCCTGCCGGGGTCCCTTACCGCCGCTACTGCACTGGATGCCATGGTCCATGCCATAGAGGCTTGTACCAATAACCGCAGCAACCCTGTGGTGAGGTCATGGGGCTTGCATGCCATTCGGCTGATTGTGGAAAACCTCGCACAAGCTATTGAAAATCCGCAAAACCTGGATGCGCGCACCAATCTTATCATAGCTGCCACTTTAGGGGGCCTGGCCATCGATGCAGTCGGCACGGGTATCGCTCATGGTATCGGTCATGCACTGGGCACGATTGGCCGTATTCATCACGGCCGGGCGGTTGCGTTGGCCCTGGAAGCGGTGTATTTGGAGAACGCAGCAGCTGCCGTCGGCATCCATGCCCGGATCGCCCAGGCATTCGGTCTCCAATACGACAATGACCCACCGGAGGCTCTGGCAATAAAAGGGGCCCTGTTTTTCAGTGATTTTATCTCCCGCACCGGCATTGAAATATCGCTGCGGCATGACGGCTTGGGGCTAGCCGATGTGGACCGCCTGGTAGCGGTCGTTTTGTCAAAAGAGAACAAACCGATTTGTGAAAACAACTGCTACACGCCGGATGAGGCGGATATCCGTAAATTCGTCTTGCGGCTGCTGAAGCGCTAGACCTCTCAAAATTGGTTCTTCTCCGAATTAGTGAGTAAAAACTTGCCTTATGAAAATCACCGCCATTGAAATCAAACACTATCGTTTACCGCTGGATCCTCCATTCAAAGCTGCCTGGGATCCCGTGGCCCGGAAAGATTTCAGCGCATCCATTGTGCAGGTCAAAACCGATGAGGGTATTACAGGTGTCGGTTCCGGTGACATGATGCTGGGGCTGCACGGGCATGAACATCTTTTTATCGGACGAGATCCCTTCGACATTGAACGCCACTGGCAGGTGCTGGACAATATCGACTTTCATTACGGCCGATGCTGGCCTATGGATATCGCCCTGTGGGATCTGATGGGTAAAGTCAAGGGCCAACCGGTCGCCAAACTTCTGGGCGCTCGCACATTGAAGGTATTGGCGTATGCCTCTACTGCAGAGATGATATCACCGGCTGAACGGGCAGAGCGCACACGGCACATAGCGGAGCGGGGTTTCAAGGCCATGAAAATCAGATTCCACCATGATGATCCCCGAAAAGATATCAGCATTGTGGAAGCCGTCCGCAAAGCCGTCGGGGGCCGCTTGGAAATTATGGTGGATGCCAATCAGGGTTGGAAAATGCCGTGGGACACCAACCCCTGCTGGGATCTGGAACAGGCTTATCAGGTTGCAAAGCAGCTCGAAGCCCTGGGCGTTTACTGGCTGGAGGAGCCATTGGCGCACCATGACTTCAGGGGCCTGGCCCACCTCCGGAGTAAGGTGGGGATTCGCATTGCCGGCGGCGAGATGAACCGGCGCTGGCATGATTTTCGGGAAATGAGTCGGCTCGGATCTTTGGATGTTTATCAACCGGATGCGGTCTTGGCTGGCGGCATTACCATGGTCAAAAAAATTGCCGAGCGGGTCCAGAGCCATGGGACGTGGTTTAGCCCGCATACCTGGACGAACGGTATCGGACTATATGCCAATTTGCACCTGGCATGCGCAGTCAGCCATTGTCCTTATCTGGAATTGCCTTACGATCCACCGGCATGGACCAATGAACGGCGCGACTACATGGTGCGTTCCGAAGATCGTTTGATGATCGATAGCCAAGGCTACCTGCATATCCCTGAAAAACCCGGGTTGGGTTTCGAACTCGATGAAGAGGTACTATCCCGGTGCGAAGTCAATCACATCATTGAACCATGAAAAGATAATAATGGGGAGTATCTCACTCGCTGATTTAGATGCAAAACCAATGTCATGTCCCAGAAATAACGTTAAAAAGCCCGGCAGCGGTTCGATCCGCCAAATCCCGGTGGCGGATCAAACCTTTTGCTGGATTTTGTAGCGCCTTTGTAGGTCGCAAACAATCCATAGCTTGGAGGAGGTAGGCATGATGTATGAACCGGTTGACCCTCGGGCCTTTCCAAGGTTTGCAGGAATAAAAACCTTTATGCGGCTGCCCCATATACGTACCACAGAAGGAATCGATTTTGCGATCGTTGGGATCCCATGGGATGGCGGCGCATCATTTAGAACCGGCCAGAGATCAGGCCCGGACGCTATCCGCAAGGTGTCGGCCCTGTTAAAGGCCTATAATGCGTATTTGGATGTGCAGATTTTTGAACACTGCTCCGGGGTTGATTTTGGCGATTTAACCGTGGTTCCGGGTTATATCGAGGAGACATATAAACGGATAGAAGAAGAGCTTCTTGCTATAGTGGAAGCCGGCGTTGTGCCCATATCGCTTGGTGGCGACCATTCGATAACGTTGCCTGAACTCAGAGCCATCGCTGAAAAACATGGTCCGGTGGCCTTAATCCATTTTGATTCCCACAATGATACCCATAAAGAATACTTCGGGCGGCCATACAATCATGGCACCCCGTTCCAATGGGCGGTTGAAGAAAAACTGATCGACACAGAACACTCGCTGCAAATTGGCATACGTGGGACCCTTTATTCCCCAACGGACGTTGCTCATACCAAATCTCTGGGTTTCGACATCATCACCATGGAAGAAGTTCGCTGTTTGGGAATTTCCGGAGTTGTAGAAAGAATCCACTCAAGAGCAGACAATTTAAAGGTTTTTGTCACTTTTGACATCGACGTCGTTGATCCTGCGTTTGCACCCGGAACCGGTACGCCCGAGATCGGCGGCTTGACGAGCGCAGAGGCTGTGAACCTGGTAAGAGGTCTCAAAGGATTAAACCTGGTGGGTGCTGATATTGTAGAAGTTCTGCCGGAGTTTGATCCCACAGAAATAACGGCATTACTGGCTTCCAATATTGTTTATGAACTGATATCGCTCATAGCGGTGAAAAAGAAGGGAAACGCATAGCCTTAATATTGACGTGCTATGTGGGTAATTCTTCACAATCTGATATTTTTGAGATAGCTGCTAGGTGAGTTTTTTGTGCTTTTCCATTTCCAACAACTTCTTTTTTCTCTCCGGCCCCCAGCGATATCCGCCGACACCGCCGGATTTGGGGACCACCCGATGGCAGGGGACGATGAGGGCCACGGGATTGGCAGCACATGCGCGCCCAACCGCCCGGGTTGCTGCGGGATGCCCGATGGTGGCGGCGATCTCACTGTAATGTGCCGTTTGACCTTCCGGGATGGTGCGAAGACTTTCCCAAACCTTGCGCTGAAAGGCTGACGCTTGAACATCGTAGGGTAACTTGGGCCAGGGTGTTTTGCCGGACAGATAATTAATGAGCATTTGCGGCCAGTGCGATAATTCTGAATCGGTTTCATGGATGTCCGCATTTTGAAATTCATTCTTCAGCCCATCTCTCAACGCTTTTTGTGAATCACCGATACGAACCGCACAAATCCCCTTTTTGGTTGCTGCTAAAAGGAGATGTCCGAGAGGACACTCCACTACGGAATAATAAATCGTCTGTCCGAGGCCTTTGTTTTTATATTGTTTTGGTGTCATACCCAAATAACGAGAAGATTGTTCATAGAGTCGGCTGCTGGAACCGTAGCCCGTGTCATAGGAAGCAAGCGTGATGTCACCTCCGGCTTGCAATGCTTTTCTGAAACGCAGCTGACGATGGGCATCGGCATAATTCCTCGGTGATATTCCCAGCACTTTTTTAAAAAGTCGTTGCAAATGGAACCGACTTAGATTTACCTGCTTGGAAAGTTCTGTTAACCCCGGGATGTAATCGCAGGATTCAATATAACGGCAGGTTGCGAGCACTTTAGATATCGAGTCGTCGTCGCCCGGTTCGGTTACCTTTTCCGGGTGGCAGCGTTTACAGGGTCTCAGGCCGGCCTTTTCAGCACCTTTCCTCGAAAAGAAAAAACGCGTATTCTTGCGTAAAGGTTTTTTGCTTGGACAGTCAAATCGGCAATACACGCCAGTGGTTATAACACCGTAAAAAGATATGCCGTTATAGGTATGATCTCCGTCTATAACTGCCCGCCACAGGGCTTTTTCTGATAAATCCATTCGGTTCCCCACTTTTTCTTATCTACGGTCTATTGTACAAATATTTTTGAGCGGTCATTAAAGCGTTTTAGACTTATCTTTGGACAACGGTTCGTCCCGTGTTGAACCCAATATAATAATTACTGGCAGGACCTGTCTATCCGATTATTGCGATGGAATTCATTTTAACCCACATAAAAAGTGCCGTATCGATCATGGAGACGTTCTCGCGGGTTGTATTTGATGATGGGGCTGCAGCTGACGGGTAACCGTTGACGGAATACATTCCGTTGAAGGGATGTCCCCCGTTAAAAAAATACCACTTTGTAGTGATTTTTGCTTGACTTAATATTTTGAAAAGGATACTTAATTTAGTATACGGCAGTCCCCTTTCTCTGTCGTAACTCCTTGATGCGTGGATGGTTCTTCACTGTCG
>JASFTQ010000346.1:0-4942 GCA_050053515.1 Desulfobacterales bacterium
ATTCTGCTTGTCGCGCAAAAAATAACCCCTTCCCTGAGTGAGCCTGGCTTAACCCCCTTTTAAGGCGGGGCTTGCCGGGAAGCGAACCGGTCAATACATAATTGACATTCACCGAGACCAGATGCGTTGCGCAACATTTTTGCAACATATATGCAACGTTTCGGCATTTTAATTTAGACCCCCGCAAACCATGTGTCGCTGGGAATGATCAATAAAATGCACCCGAAGAGCTTTACCGATGGAGGGGTGGGAATTGCAGATAATACTTTTTTTATGGGTTGTTTGTTGATAAATGTATTGGTTAATGCGTGGATGATCTGAGCGATGCCTTTGGGGTTCAAAAATGGATAGGCCTGAAGACTTTATAGAAAGGAATTGGTCGGGCTTCAGTTTCTCATTGAAATGGCCTAAATTGGGAGGATGAAATTATGCCGCTTGAAACCAACGAGAACACCATCAAAAAAATCCCATTGAATATCGCAATCGTCGGCGGCGGCAGGGCCTGCAGGTTTTTCCTGGAACTTCTCAATAATAAATCATTTCCGTATTTGGATGTTAATCTTGTCGGGGTCTGTGATATTAAACCCGAGGCCGAAGGCCTTGTGATGGCCAAGGGATCGGGTATTTATACCACGGACAACTTCCAGGATCTGTTTAATATCAAGGACCTTGATGGAATCATTGAACTGACGGGCAAGCGGGAGGTCCTGCTGGAACTCATAAAACGCCGGCCCCGCAAAATAGCTATCGTCGAACACAACCTGGGGGGGGTATTGAGATCGCTTTTCATGATTGACCAGCAGCTTAAATCAGCCGAACAGCAAGTCATACATGAAAAAATGATTACTGACTTTCTCATTCAGCAGGCCAATGAGCGCATTGTCGTGTTGAACACGGATTTTACGATACTTGAAGCCAACGAGGCTTATTTAGAGGCCGTTGATAAAGTCAAAGATGAAGTCATCGGCGGCTATTGCTATAATGTTCTTTACGGCCTCGAGACACCTTGTTCGAACCTGAAACCGCAATATGACTGCCCCATGGTGGAAACGCTGAGAACCGCTGAATCCGCCCATGTCATCATGGACGTGCCCGTATCCGGCGACCAGTCCGTTTATTTTGATATCGTTACCTATCCGGTGAAAAACGCTCAGGGAGAAGTTGAACGGGTCATAGAGATCTACCGGGACATTACCAAAGAGCTGTCCTCCCGCTGGGAAAAAAAGGTGCAGGAGTTAAAACATGACCTACACAAATTAATCCAGGAAGACCGCATGATTTCTCTGGGAAAACTGGTAGCCAGCTGTGTCCACGAGATCAACAATCCCATTCAGGGATTATTGACATTCTCCCGTCTGATGGAGGAGATTGTGGCAGAAGGGCAACCCACCCCGGAAGATCTGGAAAAATTTAAAGACTATTTGTCACTCATGACCCCGGAACTGGAACGATGCGGAGACATCGTTTCCGGACTCCTCTCATTCTCGCGGGAAACTCCCCGGGATTACAAAGGCATCAACCTCAATGAAGCTTTGGAATCCGTCATTGCCCTGACACAACACAAGATGGTACTGCAGAATATTAAATTAAAATCCCAACTTTGCCCCGGATTGCTGATGGTTCACGGAAATACCAATCAGTTACAGCAATGCCTGCTTAACCTGATCTTCAATGCCATGGAAGCCATGCCGGAGGGCGGCAAATTGAAAGTGATTTCCGATTTGGATTCCACCAAAACCAACGTGCGGGTTGAAATCCATGATACCGGATTTGGAATCGATGAGAAAGATTTGGACCACATTTTTGACCCCTTTTTCACAACCAAAAAAGAAGGCCGGGGAACCGGTCTGGGGCTATCAATCGCATACGGCGTTGTTAAAAAGCATCGCGGTGACATTTGGGTTGAAAGTAAGACGGGAAGGGGGAGTTCATTTTTTATAACCATCCCGTGCAGTGCGCATTCCAGCGATCGTATGGAGGAAAACCATGGACGATAAAATGCATATCATGATTGTCGACGATGAAAAGATCGTCCGGGAATCCCTTTTTCATTGGTTCAAGAAAGCCGGCCACACCGCTGAAACCGCCCCTTCGGGTTTTGAAGCCCTGGAAAAATTAGAGCAAACTCCTTATGACCTCCTCTTTGTTGACATTCGAATGCCGGGCATGGACGGTATTGAGCTGCTGGAAAAAGTCAAGGCAGAGTATCCGGATACCGTCGTCATCATCATCACCGCTTACGGATCCATTGAAAGCGCAATCAAAGCCATGAAACTGGGTGCCAGCGATTACTTGCTCAAACCGTTCAAACCGGACCAGCTCTCGCTGGTGATGGAAAAAATCACGCAGCAGATTAAACTTGAATCAGAATTTCATTATCTCAAAACGCGTCTTGAAAGAATTACCCGATTCGACAACATCATCGGGCAGAGTTCTGCGATGGAAAAAATATTCGATCTTATTCCGGAGGTTGCTCAAAGCGATGCGTCAATTCTGTTGATCGGCGAAACCGGCACCGGTAAAGAGCTCGTTGCCAAAGCCATCCACGCAAAGAGCAAACGGAGCTACTTTCCCTTTATTGCCATTAACTGTGGCGCCCTACCCGACTCCCTTCTGGAAAGCGAACTCTTTGGACATCAAAAAGGCGCTTTTACCGGCGCAACCCATTCCCGCAAAGGCTTTTTGGAAGTGGTTTCCGGAGGAACGCTGTTTCTTGATGAAGTCGGCGAAATCAGTGCAAAAATGCAAATTGATCTTTTACGGGTTCTGGAAGAAAAAGAAATTACCCGCATAGGAAACAGCACACCTATTGAAGTGGATTTCAGGCTTATTTCGGCCACCCGCAGAGAACTTGAAAAAGAGATGATTGCTGGAAATTTCCGGGAGGATTTCTTCTATCGCATCAATGTGATTACAATTCAGATACCGCCCCTCAGGGAACGAAAAGAGGATATTCCGTTACTGACCCGGCACTTCCTCGAAAAATACAGCCAAGAAACAACCAAGCGGGTCGATCATATCAATCGCGACACTATGGAGCATCTCATAGGTTACCACTGGCCGGGAAATGTCAGGGAGCTGGAAAATGCCATTGAAAGAGCGGTGGTGCTTTCCAAATCGCGGACCCTCGAGATGGCGGATTTCTCCTTTCTTCAAGAACCCACGCCGATGCGTTCGCATCCCGTGTCGCTGCGCGAGATGGAAAAACAACACATCCGGCGGGTTTTGGAAGAGTGTGGCTGGAATATTACCAGGGCTGCAAAACTGCTGGATATCAACCGGGTAACCCTTCATAAAAAGATTAAACGCTTCGATATGCAAAGGAACGCTTAATTTTTGTCGGGGATCGCTCAATCCATGAATTCGAATAAAAGAATCATCGGCGTTGTACCTGTTGGAGAGGTTCCTGAACTCGCGCCCAAAGTTATCGTGGCCCACATTACGGGTTACTTAAAACTTTCTGCAGAGGTGCTCAACGCTGTGGCGCACCCTGCTTATGCTTTTGATGAAACCCGTCTCCAATACAACGCCGGCTCCATATTAAATTGTTTTGACTCCTCATCTTTTGACGAATATGACAAAGTCATCGGTGTCCTGAATGTGGATCTATTTGTTCCCATCTTTACCCACGTTTTTGGAGAAGCCAAACAAAATGGAAAATACGCGCTGGTTTCTTTGTTCAGGCTTGCTGAGGGAAAAGAGGGTATTCAGTCACCGTCCGCACTTATTTTTGAAAGAGCCGCAAAGGTCGCACTTCATGAGTTGGGCCATCTCTTTGATCTTTTTCATTGCCAGGATAATAATTGTCTGATGCATTTTTCAGGAGGCCTTGAAGACCTGGATCACACACCGTTTTATTTTTGCAGATATTGTGCAGCCTATTACCGGGACGCACTTTCCCGCAATTGATCGCTATAGCGATTCTCAAATTAACTTGTCGACAAAAATTTACCCCCTGCCTGCACCTTGGGCAATCGGAACATTATTTTGACAATCACTATATTTTGCGAATCAGGCTATACTGTCTCGGTCCTGAGAAATTCTTTGGTCAGCACCCTCCAGCCGATGTCCGGAAAGTTCGCAAACACATCGCGGACGGGCTCACCACCGGTGGCTGCCAGCTGTTCATACTCCGGTCCGATAAGGCCCAATAGCTTTTGTCCTTCCATCTCCATCCATTTAACGCTTTCTTCGCCGAAATAAAGCCCTTTGAGGTTTTTTTTGGGCATATCGGGCTCCATGATAAACAACCATCCCTCATGATATGGATCTTCCTGGGTAATTTCAGGATGTTCCTGGGCCTTGTGGTTTACGGCCAGAACCGTGCCCGTTACCGGTGATAAAAGACCTGCTTTGTGTTCATCGCGCTCAAATGTCCAGCCGACCTCGCTTTGTTCCAAATTTGCCCCCAATGGAGGAAGAATCAAGGATTGCATAGCGCCAAAAAGCCGGACCACAAAATCGTCAAATCCGACCTTGACTCGGCCACCATGCTCAAAACGCGCCCAGCTGTGACCCATATGATAATAATAACCATCCGCCAATTTGTAACCTGAGGCCAATTTGTAGCGCGGGGCCACCGTTTCGCGCACCAGATCGGCTTGATCCAGCATCTGATCAAAGGAACAATGATAGCATTCATAGTTCATAGTACAGATCTTGGGGGCCTCAATCCGCCCGGTGAGAGCATGTCGGCAGGGCCGAGAGGCACCATGATATCGCTTTTTTAAGTATCCCACCCATTCGGGTGCGTGCTTTTCGGTCTCAAAGCCCTTGTCAACCCCCATGGCACGCCGGATGCCTTTGTCAAACGGACAGTTGTTGCAATCATGGGCATTATCGCAAAGCCGAAAGTTGACCACCCCGGCCTTCATCCAGATACATTCATCTTCCACAACCTGAAATCCCACGATCCGCTTTTTAGCTTTCTTTTTCGCTGTAT
>JASFTQ010000347.1:0-4938 GCA_050053515.1 Desulfobacterales bacterium
CTTCGACAGGATTTTTGTATGACATTTCAGCCCGAAGATATCTGGCGGTTTGCGCCATAATTTCCGTCTTGAGTTTTTCCAGTTTCTGAAGATAAGTCGCGGTGGGCTTAAACCCGAAGACATAGGGGTCTGCATATATCCCGCCAAAATCGAAATCGCTGGTCAAGGACCCCAAAACAGCAACCTTCACCTGCCCTTTACCGTTATCACCGGAACAGGTATTGTGGAAGAAATCGTTGTAGGATGCTCTTCGATACATGCCCTCCGTGAGGTTCTCTTTTCGAAAAAAACCGAGTCTGGTCAATGCCTCCACAACAAACGGATGTTTATAATATTGAAAAAGATGCGGATCGGATATGAAAACATCTTTTAGGAGCTGGAATTCATCAGCCGATAAATTGATAGCCGCTAGATCCGCCGCTGAGGGCGATTCAGACCCAGATCGAAAAAGTGGTTCGCGCTGCAGCATCGCTGTTAAGCTCACTTTTTCCCCTTTTTTCAGCTTTCTCAGGATGAGAAGTCTAAGGGCAATCAGCTCGGACGAGGGATAAATACTGTCGAACACGTAGCGCCCTTTGAATAGGTTCAAGCGCGGATTATAGTGATAAAGAACCGCCACGAGTCCCAAAACACTGGTATCAAACGAAATGAGATCAGATTTGCGAAAACCCGGATGCGTCATTATTTTCGAAATCCGCTTATAGTCCAAGGGGATCTCAATACCGGTGGTATGCCAGTCTGCCCGGTTTTCCGGAGGCCCGGCATATCCGACAACTACCTGAAGAAGATAGGCAAGAACCTCGCCGGCATAATCCTGGGCCGGTGTCAGTTCTCCATCACCGTCAAAAGCGAGGTGCCCCGGGTCACCGGACCGTAGATCTTTTTGCCCGGGAATATAGTAAACGCAGCACATGATGCCAAAGAGGCAAAGCGTAATCAATAGAGCAAGGAGTCTCACACATCATTCCCTGTGAATGCAACCGGAAGCATGAGCCGAAAGGTGGCGCCTTTTCCCTTTTTACTCTCCAATTCGATATCCCCTCCAAGGCATCTGGCGAGAATCCTGGCTGCGGCCAAGCCGAGACCGTGTCCTTTGCGGGGCGATATGGGACTCTCATCTACCTGGGTATATTGCCGAAAGACCGCTTCATGTTGGCCATGATCAATTCCCGGCCCGTCATCCGAAATTTCCACGATAATCTGATCATTTGCGCAGTCCATCCTGATTTCGATTTTTTCATGGTGATGATGAACCGCATTCAGAATGAGGTTGCCGACGATCTGACGGAATTTGGTTTCATCCTGATGAATCTCGGTATCGACAGCATCGGGTGAAACCTTCAAGTGTATTCCTTTTTGGGCCAAAAACGTGAGAACATCCTCTTTGCGGGTATACCCTTCTATTTGATCGAATCCGCTGCCGGTAACGGTTTCCAGTGTGTCGAGCAGCACATCGTAGGCAGAATTGGCCGGCTGAAAACCACAGCATAAAAAGCAGCTGGCCTCCGATCGTCCGATTTCAAGCAGCCCATTCAGCATTTCACGGATCTTTTTTGAATTTCTGAAGGAGCGTTTCAGGATTTTCTCCTGGCGAGATGTCAAAGGCCCGTATTTTTCCGCTCTCTCCAGCAGGGTTCGCAGTCCGGTTTCAATTACGGCGATCGGTCCTTTTAACTCATGGACCAAAAACTCAATCTCAATATCGCGGAAAAATTTCTCCGAAGCCTTTGTCTTTCCCGGGTTTATTTTATCCTCAACCTTCATCGGTTATTCTCACTTCTCTGTGCTTTATTTGTGAATCCGGCGGATGATATTTCCCTTTGTTTATTCTGCGATGGATCGCGTCCGATCCGCCGGGAAAAATTGAACGATCACCGTTGTGCCGCCGGATCCCAGACATTCTTTTTTGGCATGACACGGTTCACAATCTCCGACCTTTCCCGGACAGATATCTTCCTCTGAAGGAAGATACTTGCATCGATTGGAAATCATCTGAATCTTGAAGTTGTACCGCTCCGAAAAGATTTTCATCCTCAGCAAATCGAACCCCCTTCCGCCGGCGTTAAAATCAAACGGATTGCGGGTGGAATACTGCATGGTGTCGGAGGGCGAAAAGTAATTTTCAAAAATGAGGCGTCGTTTTTCTTCGGTAATACCGACGCCGAAATCTTGCACTTTAAATTCGGGGCCTTCAGCGCCGTCGCCGACCGAAACTTCGATTCGACTGTTGTCAGGCGTGTTTTCCACCGCGTTGCGAATCAGCCCCTCCACGATCTTTGAAAGAACCTCCGGGGGAATTGCAATGGGTGCGGCCGGTTGAATTAGCGTCTCCAACCGGCATTTACGATGGGCAAAGCGGGGTCGCAGGTTAGCAAGGCTATCCCGCACAAAATCGTCCAGGCGAATTATTTCCGATCGGGCTTCCCGCGGACCGAACAATTCTTCCACCCGACGGCGAATTGATTCGATCGCCTCCTCCTCTCCGAGCCCCGTTGCAACCAAGGCCTCCAACTCATCGGCGCAGGCATCCAGCAGGGATGATAGCAAATAATAGGCCTGGTAATCCCTTTGTCGCAGGATATCTTCAATCTCATATTGCATATCGAGGAGTCGCTTGAGATTCCGTTGGCTGCGCTCGAGAATTTTAGCGGCACCCTTATCTTCGGCGGGGCTTAGCTTTTTGGCCAAAAGCCCTAAGGATGCAGACAATACTGAGACCGGGGTTTTAAGTTCGTGGGACAGGTGATGGATGACCCTATCTTTGGCCCGGTTCAGGCTTTTGACCTCTTCGTAAGAGTTCTGGAGTTCCTCGTTGATCCTGGCGTTTACTATCGGAAGCGCGACGATACTGGCAATCGTACTCAGCAATTCCGAATCCGACTGGTCAAATTGGCCTTCTTTTTTATTCACAGCGCACAATACGCCGATCATGCGGTCTTCAGTCCACATGGGAACCTGAATCATATTTTGCGTTTTAGATCCGGTTT
Source organism: Desulfobacterales bacterium (assembly GCA_050053515.1). Taxonomy (GTDB): domain Bacteria; phylum Desulfobacterota; class Desulfobacteria; order Desulfobacterales. The sequence continues at coordinate 2,988 of JASFTQ010000347.1, forward strand.
GGGCGTCGACTTCCAGGAAAGAATAAGGGCTTTTGTAATAATCCGCCACAATCATCGGTTTGCCTGTCCGATAGACCTGACCGGCAACACCCCTATCGAGGGGAAAACGGACTTCTTTATACTTTTTTTCAGCCTCTGAATCCTCATATGCCGCAGCTCTGAAAAAAAACTCCGGTTTATCCGGATCGATCAGAATTACCAGGGCGCCTCCGGCCGTCATCAAGTCCTGTACCTCTTTGGTGATAAAATCCAGACGGGCATCCAGGCCTCTGAACTGATAGAGCGCTTTGGCGATCCGAAACAGGGCCTGGTTGCTGCGGGCCATGCGTTTTTCCCGGCTGATGTCGCGCAAGGTAACCACCTGTCCTGCCAGTTGGTTATTTTCATCGTAAAACAACGCGCCATCAATGACAATGTCCAGCAGCCGGCCATCTTTGGTTAAGCGCTTGGTTTCAAATCCGTGTAAGACTTTATCCTTAAAGAGACGTTTGACGCCCTCGCGGGTTTTCGCTTTATGGGAATCAGGTACAAATGGGATTTTTTTTCCCTCGAGCTCTTCCAGTGTCCAGCCAAATACCTTTTCAAAGGCCGGATTCAGATAGGAAACCGTGCCGTCCAAGTTAAATACGAACACCGGGTCAGGTAGAAATTTGAGGAAAGCCTGATAACGTTGTTCGGCCCGACGGCTGGCCTCGTACTGACATTGAGCCAATTTTTCGGATTCCAGTGCCTTTTGCCGGGCCAGGTGCTTTTCAGTAAAGTCCCTGGCAATACCGCGAAATCCTGTCTTTTCGCCGTTATGGTCTGTAATAATATTGGCTGATATTTCAAGCGTGCGTCTTTGACCATCCTTCCGGATGATTTCCCAGATGATGTCCGTAATCCCCCGGCCGGTGCGAAATATTTTATTAAAACTATCAAAGGCGATCTTGGCATTATTTTCATCCATAAAATCACGGTAGTTACGACCTTGAAGCTCTTCCCGGGGATACCCGAAAATCCGGCAAAGGGCATTGTTGAAATATTTGAAATCCCCCCGCAGGTTGCATTCATAGAAGCCATCGGCAACATCTTCGATAAACACGCGGTATCTTTCCCGTTGGACTTTGGTGTCATCTGTCGTCCCGGATGGGTCAGGTATTTTATCTTTCGGTTGTGGCCTGTTCACCATCAGATATCCGAATGGCGGGGCTCAAACGATTATCACCCCGAAAAAGAGTGAATAAAACCCCCTCGAAAAGAGGCAATTTACAATACAGAACGTATCGCTAAGATACTGTGTCAAGTTTCGCCAAAAACCGTCATTCCGGAAAAATCCGCCTTGGTGGATGAGATCCGGCATCCAGAATTTGCTCATGTTTACCGGCCATTGCTGGATCCCGGCTTACCCTGTTAAATCGCCCCAAAGGGTGCCCGCGGAACGGAATTTAACAGGGCGGGCGCCCTGCTTCCGTCTTGGCTAAAAGCTTACGTCCCCGTCAAAACTGCGCCGCACAGGGCGCCAGGCTTGGCCGCTCGAAGATCCCGACGTCTTTGGCGGGGGATGACGAATTACGACACCGCCTGAAACCGGACGGGTCCACAGGGATCAAATGGCTGTCCCTGCGAGTTGAGCAGCGGCCGACTATGCTTGAGTGAAGCTCCCCGCCCGAAAGGGAGGGAGTTCTGCCGTTCGGCAGTGCTCGGCAGCCCCGCAAGGAATATATTCCTGCCGGCTAACCGACCATGTTCAAGACGGCGCTATTGATCTTCGGATTCAAGTATTCCGAAGGTTTCGGCATCAAGTAAATTGATGCCGTTGTCCAGTAAAATTTTTATTGCCCTGTCATTGTCACTGAAACGAAAAATCATGACCGCTTTGCCCTGCGCTAAAGTTATGAAGGCATACATAAAGATAACGCTTACGCCGGCTTCTTTTAAGGGTTTAAGCAAATTAGCGAGACTCCCGGGT
>JASFTQ010000348.1:0-4904 GCA_050053515.1 Desulfobacterales bacterium
GCTGACAAAGGAAACGGACCCCATGCCTTCAGCCATAACACCGGGCAGTGGTCGATCCCGTCAGGCCCGGTGTTCCGAGTGTGGCAATTCTTTCGCCCTGGATGATATGATCCGTTTTGGTGAATCTTGGGTGTGTGCGGGCTGCAAGCCGCTTTTTGTCCAAAAATTCAAAGAAGGGCTGACCGTGGCGGGAACCATGGATTATGCCGGTTTTTGGATTCGGTTCGGGGCTAAATTTATTGATTGGATTATCATTGGCGGCATCAGTTTTGTTATCTTCATTCCACTGGGGTTTGTGATGGGGAGCGCGTCCAAATCGTCTTCCTCAACCATCATCGCGGTGCTTATTCAGCTTCTCAACTGGGTCATCCCCGCTGCTTATGCAACCTGGTTTGTGGGTAAATTCGGCGCCACCCCCGGCAAAATGGCATGCCGCTTAAAGGTGGTTACCGCTGCAAACCAGAGAGTCAGCTACCCCAGGGCTTTGGGGCGGCATTTTGCCGAGATGCTCAGCAGCATCATATTACTCATTGGTTATATTATGGCGGCTTTTGATGATCAGAAACGAACGCTTCATGACCGGATATGTGACACGCGGGTGATACGGCGCTAGTCGGGAAAGGAAGCACCAACGTGGTTACCTGCACCAAATGCAATACTTCTTTGAATCCAGAAGCATTCAATACCATCAAAATGTCACCCTGTCCGAAGTGCCGCGTTGCTCTACGGGCGGATGTCTATCCTGCGATGTTCAGGCCCCGGGATATCGGCAGTAGCGGTGAGAGGCTTATAGCCGATAAAGAGGCCAGCTGTTTTTACCACGCCACCAAAAAAGCGGAGGTCGCCTGTTCGAGCTGCGGACGTTTTCTATGTGCCCTGTGTGACGTTGAATTCAATGACCTTCATTTGTGTCCCCAGTGTCTCGAAAAAGGCAGGACCAAACGAAAAATTAAAAATCTTGAAAACACGCGAACCTGTCATGATACGATAGCGTTGTATCTAGCGACCATTCCCATGATTTTTGTCTGGTTGACACTGTTAACCGCACCGATCGCATTATATATGAGCATCCGTTATTGGAAGGCAACTTCAAGTATTATTCCGAGAACCAAGATTCGTTTTATCATAGCAATTTGCCTGGCCGTTGCGCAAATCGTCGGTTGGGTCTTATTTTTCGGAAATATTATTTCATGACCATGTGACCGGTTTGTCTTTCTGCAAGCCCCGTCTCTTGGGGCGAAATCCAGGAAAGCAATCTCGGGGATCGGAGGGTTTTTCGCTGTTGATTCAGGCTTTGGGCCTCCGTGTGCGGATCAAAAATAATCGCCGATCCATGAAATAGCGTGATTCTCAAAATAATATTCCGATTGCACGAGGCCCGGACAGGGGGCAAATTATTATCGACAAGCTGATTGCCCCGGTGATTCCAAGCGACAAAGGGCTGTTGCGGCCTGGATGAGTAAACGACAATCAGTCTTTGTGTTAACCACAGTAGCGTAACTGGCAGGGGGGTAATTGATTGGAAGTGGCCATTTGCGAGCCAAGGGGGCGGCGATTATGCATCTTGACGACAAAAACTTACCCCCTGCCCGGAGCTCTTCATGTTGTTTTTTTGTTAAACTGCGTGCGATTTACCGATGGCCCGTAACCAAAAGATATATCGCAAACTACCGGGGAAAAAGAAAAGTTTTCTTATCGGCTACTACACCTTATGGCAGGCTGCTGATCATTTACTGCTGGTATATTCCCGGTTTGGGATCGAAGATTACAAGCGGTTTTACCTTGCGGATATTCAATCGATAATCACCCATAAGACGATTGCCGGAAAAATCCAAAATCTGGTCATATCCCTGTTTTTGCTGGGTTTTGGAACAATGACCGTCGTACTGGATGGCGCAGGAGCCATCGTTGGCGGTATTATGGCCGCCTGTTTCGCAATTTTTCTGATTGTTAATTGGGTCCGGGGACCCACCTGTGCCACCTATCTTCAGACAGCCGTGCAGACCGAAAAACTACCTTCGCTGTATCGATTGAAAAGCGCGCGCAAGGTCATGGATCGCTTGAAACCCCTGATTGAGAAGGTTCAGGGCCGCCTAACCCCGGAAAACCTGAAGCAAGAAGTCTTAAATGGGCACAAATCCCGTCCGGATTCGTCTTCACCATCGCCACGCAAGCTGTCTGCCGAACCCTTGCGGCCTGAGAGCGGCATTGCACATCTTTCCTTATTTTCTTTGATGTTGTTTGACGGCCTGTTGGTTATTTTAAATGCCAACCTTCAAATGTCCGCCATTACATTGGCGAGCACCTTCGCTACTATGGGGATCGGTGTCTGTGTTGTTGTCGCCTTGGTGAAGCAACGCAACAGCAACATCCCCAATGTCCTCCGCTACCTGACCTGGACCGCATTGGGTTTTGTATGTGTTTCGTTTTTGATGGGTTATATTTTTACATTTTTCCTTGCTTTTAAGAATCCGGATATCATGGGAAATCAGTGGAAATTAATTGAACGGATAGCCGCGATGTCATTTTTCGACAATCCTATCATAGCGAGTCTAAACATTTTGGCCTTGTGCGGTGCGTTTGCTCTGGGCATACCCGGTCTGATTTGGGTTGATAGACATCGCAAAGCATCGAAAGAATCCGCTGCCAAACACAGTGTGTCAGCACCCTTGAGGAATCCATGATGCCGGAACTCCGTTTTCAAAGGTGCCGCAACCATGAGCAGCGCGAGGCCATTGCCCGCTGTCCGGAATGTGGCCGCTTTTTTTGCAGGGAGTGTATTACCGAGCACGAGGATCGGGTTCTGTGCACCACCTGCCTGAACCGTCTGGTTGACGGTTCACCATCGCCGCGCAGGATTAGACTCGGAGGACTCGTCAGGATTCTACAACTGGCTCTTGGGGGATTTGTCATATGGATGTTTTTCTTTTATCTCGGACAAGCGCTGCTATCCCTTCCCACCTCATTTCATGAAGGCACGTTATGGCAGACCGATTGGCGGCAAAATCCGTAAAAAGACCCAGACAGGAGCAACGTCGAAGCACCCTTCGAATTTTGGAAGAAGCCGTTCATCTGCTGCGTCTTTCACCGGGGCAACTGCTTGCCTATTACTATACCGGCAGTTTGCCGTTTATTCTCGGTTTGCTTTATTTCTGGGGGGACATGAGTCGCAACGCCTTTGCCGCGGACTACTGTGCGATTGCTTCCTTGGGTATGGCGCTGCTTTTTATCTGGATGAAATCCTGGCAAGCCGTTTTTGCGACCCGGATCAAAGCCCTGCTGGATAACCAAACAGGGTATCGCTGGTCTTTGCGGCGCATTTTGCCCCTGGTTGCCAACCAGGGCCTGGTGCACGCCTCGGGTTTGTTGGCGCTGCCTCTGGCAGCGGTGGTGATGATTCCTTTTGGCTGGTGCTTTGCCTTCTATCAAAACGCCACTGTTCTCGAAGACCGGCAAGATCAGGGTTTATCGGCGTTATGTCGCAGATCGTGGCACCAGGCCAGATTGTGGCCCAAACAAAATCACATTCTTTTGACGGTATTTTTCTTTTTTGGAGTTATCGTTTTTTTGAATCTGGCCATTACGCTTTTCATTCTGCCCCATCTGCTTAAAACCTTTTTAGGCTTTGAGTCGGTTTTTACTTTAAGTGGTCTCGACAGTCTGAACACCACCTTTTTGGCCACAACCATCGCAACAACCTATTTGTGTATGGATCCTATCGTAAAGACGGCCTACACCTTGCGTTGTTATTATGGGGAGGCGCTGACATCCGGCGCAGATATCCGAAACCAGTTAAACCGATTTGTGCAACGAGGCAAAGCGCTGACGATCCTAACGCTGCTGGCGCTGGCCCTGTATCCTGCCGCAGGAATTGCCATAGCGCCGCGCCAGATTGTGCCAAGTCGTGCAGCATCGGCAGCTGAGCCGTTCTCGGTTGAAGAGCTCGATCAATCCATTGAACAGGTCCTGCGTCAGCGGGAGTTCACTTGGCGAATGCCGCGCCAGAGAATAGGCAAAGAGGACCAAAAAAAGCCGGGACCTGTGGCTGCCGCCTTTCAGTGGATTTGGCGCATGATTGTAAAAGGCTTAAAGGCCCTATGGGGCTGGGTGGAAAGCTTGCTCGAATGGTTGGTAGATCTTTTGCCCGAAAGAAAGCCCGGCAAAAAGCCTTCAGCTGCGACCTGGTCGAATTCGTTACGCGTCGTGCTGATTGTACTTCTGAGCCTGGCCGCCATGATCCTTTTATACTTTATCTGGCGAATCTGGCAACACCGGCGGATAAAACCCACCTTGCTGGTGAGCGAGCCGGTTTTGGTTACGCCCGAGTTAACCGACGACGCTCTCAAGGCTGATGCGCTCCCGGTCAACCGTTGGCTTGCCATGGCCAAAGAGTTGTTGGAAAAGGGGTCGGTGCGCTTGGCAATGCGCGCTCTGTATTTGGCTACCCTTGCTCATTTAGCGGAACACGACATGATCAAGATAGAGGCTTACAAGTCCAACCTCGACTATAAACGTGAACTTCAACGCCGGACACATGGAAACCGGGAACTTTTGACAGCCTTTGCAACCGTCGTAACCCTGCTTGAAAAGGTATGGTACGGCATGCACAAAATTCCGCAACAGGAAGTCGATACGTTTACCAAAACGCAGCAAAGGATTATGGGGTTTGCCGAAGAGTAGAAAATTACTTTTGGCCACACTCGCCGTTTTATCGCTCATTTTTTGTTACGGTGTGGTCCATCTGTTCTTATTGCGCTTCGAAACGGGAGATATTTATACCCCCTATTCGTCTCTGCGTTCCGACCCGCTGGGGACACGTGCCCTATTTGAAAGCCTGGCGCAATTGGCTGCCCTGTCGGTTCGGCGCAACTTTCGACCCCTTAAAGAATTTCGTGCCGCCGAAG
>JASFTQ010000349.1:0-4882 GCA_050053515.1 Desulfobacterales bacterium
TTAGTTTCTTAAAGGCTTGCCTGTATTTAAAATGTGTTCGACTCTGGCAAGGGTTTTTTCTTCTTTGAGCAAATCGACAAAGGCTTTCCTTTCAAGTTTTAAAATGACGTCTTCGTCGATCTCGCTGCCGGCTCTTACATCGCCGCCGCTGATAACATAAGCAATTTTGCGGGCTAAAAAGGCGTCATATTCCGTTACATAATTTGCATTGACCATGTTGAACAGCTCGGTATTGGCCATGGCCGGTGCGGACTCGCCAAAGACTTTTATTTTTCTTTTTACCTCCGGCGCATAGCCTTCGTCCACCATCTTCAAAACTTCCTTTTTGGCTTCGCCGATCACATAATCCCGGTTGAATACTATTCTATCGTCGGGGCGCAAAAATCCGTTGGCCCTTGCTTCTGCCGCCGATGAGGAAACCTTGGCCGTAGCAATGGCCATAAACGTGGGTATAAAAAACTTTGCCAGATCGACTTCCGTGACAGCCTCGGGAATGGCGGTCACAAATTTCTTCCACAGGTTGAGGCAGCCGCCGCCGGCCGGCAATAAACCGACCCCGACCTCAACCAGTCCCATATAAAGTTCGGCATGAGCCACTATCTTGTCGGCGGCCAAGCAGAACTCACATCCGCCGGCCAGGGTCAAGCCATAAGGTGCCGCCACCACGGGAAAGGAGGCATAGCGGGCCCTTTGCAGCCCCATTTGCAGCTGCTCAAGCATGGTTTCAACCTCGCTGTATCTTTTAGCTCCGGCCGCCTCGAGCACCATGGTCAGATCGGCCCCGGCTGAAAACGCCCCGGGCATGCCGCCGGCCTGATTGCCGATAACCAGCCCGACCCCCTGGTCATCAACATAATCAAGCGCCCGCCATAAAAAATCAATTATTTCGGTGTTGATGGTATTCATCTTGGTGTTGAACTCAAAGCAGAAGACCCCATCATTCAAATCAACAAGGGCTGCCGAATCACAAGACTTGGCGACCTTACCAGCGCCTTTGAGAGCCTTTAGCGTTAGAATGTTCTCGCTGACCTCCAGTTCTTTATGGGAGCCGGCAGTGAAGTCATAAAAATATGTCCGGCCGTTTTCGGTTTTGTAAAAAGAGGCGTGTCCGGTGTCCAGCATCTTGGTAATTTTCTCCGGCACGGCAAAGCCTTCTGCCTGCATCCTGGCCACCGATTCGGCAAGGCCGACGGCATCCCAGGTCTCAAAGGGCCCCATTTCGAAATTGAATCCCCACTTCATGGCATTATCAATTTCAACAACGGTATCGGCAATTTCCGGGATTCTGTTGGCGGCATAAACAAGATTGTGGGCCAAAACTTTCCAGGCAAACTTTGCGATCTTGTCGTCGCCGTAAACTACCGCTTTCATTTTTTCCGGTAAGCTCCCGGCTGTATTGGCTGCCTCAAGGCACGGATAAGTGGGTATCTCATATTCCTCATATTCAAGTGTGGCAGGGTTTATGACCTTGCGAATTTTTTGCCATTCAGGTGTCAGTTCAGTTTTGTAAAAGCCACTCTGCGTTTTTTTGCCCAGTAGGTTTTGCGCGATCATCTTATTGACAAAATCGGGGAGCAAAAAGTCTTCTCGGGCCTCGTCGTTTTCAATCAGCTCATGCGTGTTGCCGGCCACATGTCCCAGGGTATCGAGCCCGACGATATCGGCGGTCTTGAACATGGCGGTCTTGGGCCTTCCCATCACCGGCCCGAAAACGGCATCGACATCCGGAATAGCAAGTCCGTCCTCCAACATCAGCTGAATAGACTTGACCATACCCTGCACGCCGATCCGATTGCCGACAAAATTGGGGGTATCTTTGGCCCATACAATACCCTTGCCCAGGATGCGCTCGCCAAAGTCCGCCATAAAATCAAGAACATCGGGTCGGGTTTCCCGACCGGCAACAATTTCCAGCAACTTCATGTATCGCACCGGATTAAAGAAATGGGTTCCTAAAAAATGCTGCTTGAAATCTGCACTCAAATCTTCAGACATGGCCTTCAATGGAATGCCGGAGGTATTGGTAGAAACAATCGTTCCTTTTTTTCTGACCGCATCAATCCGTTTGAAAAGATCCTGTTTGATTTTCAAATTTTCCACGACCACTTCAACAATCCAGTCACACTCGGTTATCTTATCGAAATTATCTTCCAAATTACCGATAGTGATGCGGTCGGCGTCTTTTTTTTGCATCAAAAGGGAAGGACTCGACAAAAGTACCGTATCCAAGCCGGCTTTCACAATCCGATTGCGCGCAACCGGATCGTTTTTTTCCTTATCTTTCAAATCAAAAGGAACAATATCCAACAATAACGTCTCAATACCGGCGCTGGCCAGCAGGGCAGCAATCCCGCCGCCCATAACGCCCGAACCCATGACGGCGGCTGTTCTGATTTTTCTTCGCATATTTACCTCCCGGAAAATGTGAACCTCATTATGAATGAATGTTCATTCATGTAACAAAAACAGTTTCCAGGTGTCAAGTAAAACCTTGGCAGATGTTGGGCAAGATAAAATCTATATGAAAATTTCTTAATATCAGTTGTTAAGCTGCACGAGGATAAAAAAAGTGAAGCTCCCCGACCCAGGGGGCGGGGCTTCCGGGAAAGGAGGATATCTGTTTCAGATAGCGCACCTTAACCCCGCCTTAAAGGGCAGGGCACGCAGGGAAGCAAACCGGTCACATATGATTCTATTCTGCACAATCGTTGCCAAGTCTATAATGAATCAATATTCATTACATCCAATATCGGGATGCTGCCCAGACCGGTTAGATTGACAATAAACTGTGGCCGGCATTTATACCTGAAGAGCGTTGTGAAAAGGGGAGAATCGTTAGGAAGGACTCATACAAGCTATACAGACAAACAGGTTTGCAATGCGATCAGGAATTTCGCGATCACGCAAAGAACCTCTTAGAATCTCACCCGGCTTTGGCACGCTGACGCTGCCGAACCGCAAGATCATCAGGCTCAGCCGGCTCGGGGAGTTCTGCGGTTTCGGGCTCATGCAATTCATCACAGATTCTTTTGAATTCGTCCTCTCTTGTCAGAAAGGCATCCACCACGTCCGGATCAAAATGAGTGCCCCTGAGCCCGATGATTATCTCTTTGGCTTTATCATGGGTATAGGCTTCTTTGTAAAAGCGCTTTGAAGTTAAGGCATCGTAGACGTCTGCCAGGGCGACAAATCTGGCAGATAACGGGATCCCCTCGTCTTTGAGCCCTTTGGGATATCCGCTGCCATCCCATCTCTCGTGGTGGTAGTAGGCGATTTCCTTTCCCAGAGTCAAAAATGAAACCCCTTCGATCTTGGCGTCAATATCGTTGAGGGCGTCTCCTCCCAAGATCGTGTGCCGTTTAATCTCTTCAAACTCTTCGGCTGTGAGGCGATCCGGTTTTAAGAGTATAGCATCCGGGACGCCGACTTTTCCGATATCATGCAAAATCGAGGACCGAAAGATGTCCTCGATGTAATCCTCTGAAATGTAGTCCTGGTACTTGGGATGTTTAGACATCTCTTCGGCAATTATCTTGGCATACTCCCGTATTCTCTCCAGGTGGGTGCCGGTGCCTTCGTCCCTGTACTCAGCGAGTTTCGCGAGACCCAGAATCGTGGCCGCTCTGGCCTCCTGCAATTGAGCCTCCAGTTTGGTTTTTTCTCTTTCCGCCGCTAGCTGCTCGGTGACATCGCGAAGTATTCCCCGGAATCCGACCGGCTCATCATCTTTGTCGTTCATCAGGGAGACGGAAACATCAAAAATTCTGGTGGCGCCGTCTTTCGTAATGGCTTCACATTCGGACACATTGGCCGGTTTACCGGTCTTACGGACCCGATTAAAGACCTGATATAAATTAGCGGCTGTCGACGGAGAACTTAATTGGCGGTTTTTCAACTCCATCAATTCATTTTTGGCGTATCCCAGTATCCGCGCAGTTGAATCGTTGCAAAATGTTAAATTGCCTTTCAGGTCAACCTCGTAATAACCTTCTTCAATGCTTTCAAGGATCGTGCGATATTTCTCCTCACTCTCCTTTAAGGCTTCCTCGGCTTTTTTACGGTTGTTGATGGTAAATTGGACGTGCGAACCAAAAAATATAAACAGGCAAAAAACAATGATGCGCGGCCAGATCTCATTGATATCCGGTCCAAGAAGTTGATTGAAAAAATTGACGTTGCGCGAGGTAAATATGTTTAAAATAGTTTCAAGGACCCAGTAAGATGCCGCCAGCCCGATCCCTACCAAAACCATTGAATCTGCGACACTTACCCGGTTTTTTATCAAATTTTTCATCGTGTGCCTCTTTTAAGGGACCTTACTGTTCTGCTAAAAACACTGCTTATTTTATCATTTTCCCCTTAAAATGTCACCCGCTTTCCTGAAATGGCTAAAAACTTGGGCAACCGTCCGTTACCTGCAAAATGGTGGATATTGACCCCAAAAATCAAAGCTGATAGAATTATATGACGCAGCCAATCGATCGGCCTGAAAAAATTATGATAAAGGAGAAATGCGGTGTTAAGACAAATTAGACGCTACCTTATCATTGCGGTTTTGCTGGCCATGGGATATTTTTTAGCCAGCCAGCACATCATCATTGATAAAAAGGATTTTAGTCTATTGAAAAAATCCTACCTCACCTTTGAGTACACTTTTTACAATATCACCGATAAAGATCCTGAGGATGTTATGGCAATCGATTTGCTGCGGGATGCCGGCATCGGAGATCTTCTTGAAGATTGGGGATTGTTGACTGAGCTGGAAAGGGAGACCCTCGAAACTAAATATGAGGAAGAAATTGAATAAAAATCTCGCTAAGATAAAAAATTGCAGGGCATCAAATCGAAATAGTGTCTAACTGTTATAAAGCATATCCGCAAG
>JASFTQ010000350.1:0-4879 GCA_050053515.1 Desulfobacterales bacterium
GTAAACGATCAAAGCGGAAGTGTCGTGGTCTGAGACGACACTTCCGCAAATATGTTACGGCGTTGTAACCGTGGGTTCCTCGGCCACTTCAGCGGTGGTAAAAAACTTGACGACGCTCTCCACCACAATCCAGACAGCGGTAATGATGATGCATATATTGATTATATATAGCAGCGCATTACCGGCACCGATAAAATTCAACTGGTTTACAATGCAAGCCCAGATAGTCATGACCGCCATGAACACGGCCGGAATCCCGGAGATCAGCCATTTCGCCCCGCCGCGGGTTTTCAGATACATGGTGATGATGAACAACGCCAGGGCGGCCAGGGTTTGGTTGGTGGCACCAAACAACGGCCACAGTTTAAGGGCTCCCTTACCGCCGGCACCGGTTGCAAAGGCCAAAATCAGCGCACTCACCACCGCAACGATGGTGGCGGGTATGCGTTTAGTCAAAGCCTGGACATTCAGACCACCGAACAGCTCGGAGATCACGTAGCGTTGAATCCGGGTAGCGGTATCCAGGGTTGTTCCGGCAAATGAGGCCACAAACACTCCCATGATCACCAAAGCGAACATCTTGGGAATACCGATAGCCGTCATCATATTTGCCGAGCCATCGACAAATGCAGCAACCTTTGCGCCGAGACCTGCAGCCGCCGCCCAGGACGAATAATGGGTGGTCCAGGCCGCCACACCGGTCAGTGTTTCTCCGGCCTTGGTTGTGTACCCCATGCCGATACCGGCTGCTACGGCAACGATAACTAACGTAGCCAACGCACCTTCCAGAAGCATGGAGCCGTACCCCACAAAAAGGGAGTCGGTTTCCTGACGCACCTGTTTGCCGGAAGTGCCGGATGACACCAGGGAGTGAAACCCGGAAATCGCCCCGCAGGCAATGGTGATAAACAGGAAAGGCCACATGGGCGGTGCTTCGGCCGGACTGAGTTGCACAGCAGGTGCCACGATCTCGAGTTTGCCGCCAAAACTTGCGAACAAAACACCCAACACCAATAAGGCCATGGCAACCACCAACTGGTGCGAGTTGATAAAATCGCGCGGCTGCAGCAGGGTGGTAACGGGTAGAATCGATGCGATAAAGGCGTAAGTCAACAGAATGATCGTCCATACACCGGTGGACGGGATTCCCGCGATGGTCGGCATCTTGATCGGCACATAGGCACCAATAAATACCGTAATGTACATAATAATCACGGCCACAATCGACCATGTCATCGCGTTGGCGCCTTTCTTATAAATCATATGGCCCAGCCATATGGCAATGGCCACTTCCAGCCAGACCGGCCCTACCGATGTCGGATACATCGAGAAGACAATGGCGATCACCAATCCAAATATGGCGATTACGATCCACAACTCCAGAAAGACAATCAGGAAGAAGAAGATCTTGGTACGGTCGTTCACGTATTTGGCGGTGTATTCGGAAATCGATTTTCCCTGATTGCGCATGGAAACAATCAAAGCCCCGAAGTCGTGCACCGCACCCATGACAATGCTGCCGATAAACACCCATAGAATCGCCGGAACCCAGCCCCAGATGATGGCTATGGCTGGTCCGACAATCGGTCCGGTGCCGGCAATAGAGGTAAAATGATGGCCGAAGATGACCTCTTTTTTGGTGGGCACATAATCGACCCCGTCCTCCAGTTCAACCGCTGGCGTTCTGGCCTCTGCCGACAGGGCAAAAATCTTTCTGCCGATGTACTTGCCGTAAAGCTGATACATGATGATGTATCCTGCGAAAGCCAGAACCATGATCGCTAAAGCTCCCATATTTCCTCCTTTCGTTTAGGTTTTGAGCCAACCCGGCAACGGTCAATTTCAGCAATGTGCAAGTGTTCCTCAGGGCGCTGGATGTTATTGCAGTGATGATTTTTTACTGCTCCCTGATGGGGGGCCGCAAAAACTGCAGAAACATAACCATAACCGGATGGGGATGTCGTTTCCCACAATTGGGGTTTAATTATTGGGTCCACAAAAACCTCGTACAAGAAATAATAGATCGGAAGGTCTTTTCCGGAAACTGCGATAAAATCCGGGGAAGATCGGAAGCAGTTATAAGGTAAAAGTGATTGTTGGTGTGAGCCCGGGCTGCAGTCCATTATAGTCTGACTGATGACCAGTGCGTTGATTTAATGCAGACAAACTTTATTATTCCCTGACAACGTTCGGGAATACATATCAAGTCCCTCTGAGGTTGGCAACCTTTTTTTAGCATTTTCAATTCCGTACCCATAAATCGGTAAGTTATCAGGCGCTTTTTACTTGAAGCCCCTTTCTTTTTTAATGATTTCATAAGCTTCTTGAATCTCACGGAATTTTTCGTGGGCCAGCTGGTTGAACTCTTCCGGCAATCCTTTTGAAATGATTTTGTCCGGATGGTATTCCTTGGCCAGCTTTCGATACTGTTTTTTGATGTGGTCGTCCGTATCGTTCTTGGTGGATTGCAGAATGGCATAGTATTTGTCAAAGGCTTTTACATAGCGTGATTTTAGGGTTTGGTAGTCCTCATCGCTGAAATTAAATATTCGGGCTGCCGATACGATCAAATCTTCTTCAGCGGCGCTCATTTCGCCATCAGCTACAGATACCCGCAGTAATATATCCACCATCATCGTGAGGATCTGGGGCTGCGCATAAAACTGCCCATAAAACTGGGTGGCAAAATCATGAAAGCTTTGCGGAGAATTTACGGCCGCATTGAAAATGTTCATGGCCACCATTCTACTTTGCGGGTTCAGGTTCAAATCCTCCAACATAAATCTGTTGATGGAATCAACCTCATCTTTGGATATTTGGCCATCGGCTTTGGCCAACTTTGCGAGCATCGAAAAAGTGGCCACGAAAAAGGTAAACTGGGCCTGCTCACCCGGTAAGCTGCGGGGTGATTCATCGAGACCATATTCTTCACCGGTTCTATCAAAAGCGTGCCCGAAGACGGCGCCGGCGACAGCGCCTAGTGGTCCGCCAATAGCAAAGCCCAGCGTGCCGCCGATGACCTTTCCCAACCATCCCATATCAGGTGTTGCCCCTCTCTAAAAATAATTAAAATACATTCTCGCCACAAAATCACCGAGATGCCATTTCTTTCGCTTGCCGGGAAACGATGGCGAACCGAAAGCATCAATATTGTAACCTAAAAAATACTTCGCTTGAACTATGCAGCGGCATTATTACCAAGGGTGCAGAATATTTTTGCCCATCGCCGCCCGCCCGCCATCGCTATCACTCAGGCGAGGCGGGCGGGTCTCCCGATGGGCAAAAAGAAAAACAGTCTTTGTGTCCTCTGTGTCTGTGGTAATAAATACTTTACAATTTCAGCGGTTACGACTTGGTCTTCGTTCGACTTTTTTTTTGATCCTGCTTGTCGCAGCACGTACCACACAACTTTTCATAATCTTTTGTGATGTAAATGCAATGAGTTTCTTCCTTACATTTCTCACATTTCATAGATCGTTTGCACCTCACTCGACAATTTGGTCAGCAGAGTTTCTACTCTGGTCATAAAAATCAGGTCGGCCTATTCTACCTCAGCACGATCGCGCTTTGACCGCACCATATAAACCAGATAAATAAAAATTGTCAACCGAGTTTTTTTGATCTATACGAACTGTTGCCAAACCTTTTTGAGCGGTCATTGAACGGCATGGACAACAGCCCGTATATTAAAGAACCTAAATCTTTACTTCACAGTATCCCAGGGAAGTATTGTAATCCTGTAGCTTTAAATAGCAATTGATTCAGGCCGCATATATGTAAAAATGGAACGTTGCAATAATGGATTGAAGGCTCCGGGGGCTTTGAGTGGGTGGCCCAAATCTGATTTGGTGCCACCCGGGTGAAAGGAGGACCAATGGAGAAAAGGCAGCGGGTCAGAATCACCTGCATTCCTCCAGAATGGTTCAAGAACAGAAAAACCTTGAACCCTGAATATAGAGACATACAGCTGTAAAAGGTTACGCTGAATTTTTAGGAAACTGCATGTCCCCCGATACCAAAATCACGTCGAGCCGTTGAAATTGTAATGGTGAAACCGGCAACGACATCTAATAGGGCGATCAGCATGATAATCATGAATGCGGAATTGCCGACCTCGGGTATAAGGGCAAATTCCAGGAGGAAAATGATGAAAACCGCCAAAGAAAGACCATGGTCGAGGACTGAGGCTGCCGATGTTTTGGTGGCTTTTAGTAATTCGAGGTAAAGAAAAACTACAGCCAGACTGAGCAACAGATCATTGCCGGTAAATCTCCATACCGCCCCGGACATCAATGTGACCTGCCACAGGATTTGGTTTAAAAACGCCCCGTAAAAAAAGGCCACGATGTTGTAAACAACAAGAACGACGGCCAATAATGGAATATGTCTCATTTCTAGCCTCCTCTACGAATGTGTCCCCTGTAATACCGCAATACTTTGAAGCGACCGCGGTCCGCTTGATTGAGGTTCCGAGTAAAATTTTCGGATCATTATCGGAGAAAATATTTGTATAAGGTCTCTATTATACAATAAAATTTTAAAAAATAATAGGTATTAAATCAGTGGTGTCCAAAACGATTGCAAGGTTGAACAGTAATATAAATGTAACAGAGGCTTTATCCCATAAGAAGCAAGAGTAATGGGGATTTGGCCCGCCCTGGCGCACTGGGATTAACAATACTTGGGCTATGATGTGTTTCTGAGACATACTCTTTTAAATCATCAAATTGTAATCCAGTTCTGGGCCAGAAAGTGCTGGAGTAATGGATATTTTCCCATACATTAACCGGTAAACGGGCAAAAGGGGGGCCACTTGCAAGTGCACCGTTAGAAGCAATGAAGTGATTTTGCCTTTTCGCCGGCAACTTGAGCCACCCGC
>JASFTQ010000351.1:0-4879 GCA_050053515.1 Desulfobacterales bacterium
TCCAACCATTACGGAGTGGGCTCCGGCTCCGATGGCTTTCGTGATATCTCCCGAAAACCTGATCCCGCCGTCAGCAATCAGGGGCACGCCGGTTTTATTCGAAATCGATTTGCAGTTCAAGATGGCCGTCACTTGAGGGACACCGATACCGGCGATGACGCGAGTGGTGCAAATAGATCCCGGGCCGATTCCAATTTTAACCGCATCAACACCGGCATTTATCAGATCCTCAGCGCCCTTTTCGGTGCCGACATTGCCCGCGATCAGCTCGATGTCTTTGAAGGTCGCTTTCAATTCTTCGACAGCTTCGATAACATTTTTAGTGTGCCCGTGGGATGTATCGATTAGAATCACATCGGCACCCGCATCCAACAAAGCCGCTGTGCGCTCTTGCATATCGGAGCCAACACCGACGGCAGCACCGACGCGCAGGCGACCCATGTCATCTTTACAGGCATTGGGATATTTCCTTATTTTTTCAATATCTTTTATTGTTATCATGCCTTTTAGCCGGCCCTGTTTGTCAATCACCAGTAATTTCTCGATTCGATGCGTGTGCAATAGCCGTTTTGAGTCTTCCAATGTGATCCCTTCGGATACGGTAACCAGGTTTTCTTTGGTCATAACTTCAGAAACCGGTTTTTCCAGTTCGGTTTCAAACCGCAAATCTCTGTTGGTAACGATGCCCACCAGCTGATCGCCTTTGGTCACCGGTACTCCTGATATGCGGTATTGTTTCATTAATTCCAATACCTCCCGAACTTTCTGCTCCGGATGGATCGTCACCGGATCGACAATCATACCGCTTTCAGACTTTTTAACTTTGTCCACCTCCACAGCCTGGCTTTTAATACTCATGTTACGGTGGATGAAACCGATTCCTCCCTCACGGGCCATACTAATGGACGTGTCCGCCTCTGTCACGGTATCCATTGCCGCACTCACAAATGGGATGTTTAATCCGAGGTTTTTAGTCAACTGGCTGCTTACATTTACATCTTTGGGCAATACATCCGAATAATTGGGTATCAGCAAAACATCGTCAAATGAATAACCTTCTTCCGGCGGTATTTTTAACATTACAGTCCTCCCAAGAGCGGAAAGTGATTCAGCGATATATTCTTACCGGGTAAGGCCATCAAACAAAAAATGCCTTTGCGGTAAATTCACAACGGGTTTTCCGCTCGAAAATATATTAAGCGAACCGCATATCAAATGGATGGATCTTTAGCAATCTTAATTTTTATCCTACCCATAACCGAGAGCTGGCTGTCTCGATGCTGTCCAGCCTTGACAAAGAGATTCAACGCGTAATAAAAGATCGACATTTTTGAAAATATTACCGCAATAATTTGGAAATATGCTCTTAAAAATCAATTCCCATAACCCTCAGGAAAGACTGGTCCGCAGGGTGGTCGAGGTCCTTAAACAGGACGCTATAGTCGCCTATCCAACTGATACCTACTACGGGATTGGTTGTGACATCATGAACAAAAAGGCCATCGAGAAAATTTATCGGTTAAAACAGCGAAGCAAAAACAAACCCTTCAGCTTTATTTGTTCGAGTTTCAAAAATATCAGCCACTATGCCAAAGTGTCCAATTATGCTTACAAAACAATGAAACGGTTGTTGCCCGGCCCCTATACGTTTATTTTGGAAGGTTCACGGCTGGTTCCAAAAATTATGCTCACCAAACGTAAAACCGCAGGGATACGGGTGCCGGCAAACAAGATCTGCATTGCATTGGTGGAAGGTTTGGGAAATCCGATCATCAGCACGAGTGCTACAGCTGCGGATGGAACGATTTTTAATGATCCTTCACTGATTCATGATTATTTCAAATCCAGCATTGATGTTGTCGTTGACGGGGGAAGGGCACCCGGCAACCCGTCAAGTGTGATTTCACTGATTGGAGACAGTCCCGTAATAATACGCAAAGGTCTGGGGGATGTGAGTAGTTTGATCTAGCAAACTGGAGTGATTGTCAAAATAAGGTAGCTGGCAGGGGGGTCAATTGACAGGAAGTGGCCATTTGCGAGCCAAAGGGGCGGTGATTGTGCATCTTGACGACAAGAATTTGCCCCCTGTCTGCACCTCTTCATTCTGCGTTATTCCGGAACATTATTTTGACATCCGCTATAACGGTTGAGCGTCAGCACGTGGCATACTGCCGAAGGGCGCCTGTCTGGTGGGGGAGCCGGGAGTTACAGTGAGCGGCGGCCGGATGTTTCAATCACCCGACTGCCGACGGGTCGGGTTAGTCTTCGTTTAATTTTTCCTGAAGGTTTTCGCGCAATATTTCGCCAAAGGTCGTGGTTGCAGGTTTCATGCTGTTGACATATTCACTCAATAGGTTTTGTTCATCTTCAATTTCAAGCCGCTTGACAGATAATCCGATACGCCTTTCATCGCTGTTGATGTTCATGACTTTCGCTGTAATAACATCCCCCACGTTGAATTTTCCGACAGGCGTTTTAATTTTTTCTTTACTAATTTCCGATACGTGAATCAGGCCTTCGATGCCTTCTTCGAGTTCCACAAATATTCCGAAATCGGTCAAATTGGTGATTGTGCCGGTAATCTCTTTGCCGACCTCGTAACGTTCCGCAACACTTTGCCAGGGATCTTCCTGCAATTGCTTGACTCCAAGAGAAAAGCGCTCATTATCCTTATCAATATCAAGCACAATCGCCTGCACAAGCTCTCCCTTTTTATACAGCTCTGAGGGATGTTTAATTCTTTTTGTCCAGGAGATATCTGAAATATGCACCAAGCCGTCGATCCCTTCATCTATCCCGATAAAAAGGCCAAAGTCGGTAATGTTCTTGATTTTTCCTTCGATGGTTGTCCCCACTGGATATTTTTCATTAATAACATCCCAGGGATTGGGAACCACCTGTTTCATACCCAGTGAAATGCGCCTGCTTTCGGGTTTGATATCGAGAACAACTGCTTCAACGTCATCGCCCACACTAACCACTTTTGATGGATGGCGAATTTTGCGGGTCCAGGACATTTCGGAAACATGGATCAATCCCTCAATACCCTCTTCCAGTTCGATAAAGGCACCGTAATCGGTAAGACTCACAACCCGTCCGGTCACGCGCGAGCCCAAAGGGTATTTTTCGGTGGCACTCTCCCAGGGGTCCGGTGTGAGTTGTTTCATCCCCAGGGAAACTCTTTCTTTTTCAACATCAAAATTAAGGATTTTTACGGTTATCGTATCACCAATCGCAAATAGCTCTGAGGGATGTTTGACGCGACCCCATGAAATGTCGGTAATGTGGAGCAAACCGTCTACGCCCCCCAGGTCCACAAAAACCCCGTATTCAGTGATATTCTTGACGGTACCCTCAACAACTTTATCTTCGTGAATTGAGGCCAGCGTTGTCGCCCTTTTAGCATCACGTTCCTGTTCAAGAATTGCACGCCGTGACAGGACAATATTGCTCCGTTTGCGGTTATATTTCAAAATCTTGAATTCAAAAGTTTTGCCGATAAGATCATCCAGGTTCCGAATGGGTCGTAAATCCGCCTGCGATCCGGGCAGAAAGGCCTGAACACCAATATCAACGGAAAAACCGCCCTTGACGCGGTTGGTGATGACACCCTCAATGGTCTCATCTGCGTCGTAACACCTTTTGATTTCTTCCCAAATTTTGATATTGGCAGCCTTTTCTTTGGACAGTATGACGCGTTCTTCTTCATCGTCCCACCATTCGACCATTACTTCAACGCGATCGCCGACTTTCGCCTTTATATTGCCGTCCTCGTCCAAGAATTCCTGAATCCGTATCTGCCCCTCGGATTTGTACCCGATATCGACAAGCACATGATCCTTGTCCACTGAAATGATCTTTCCCTTGACAACCTCACCTTCTGCAAATTTTTTGAAGCTTTCCTCGTACAGATTCATGAGGTTTTCCATGTTGTCACCAGCGCTTTGGTTCTCTGCTGAAGCTCCTGGACCGGCAGTCTGATCAGGTTCTAAAGCCTCTTCTGCCTCTGTCTTTAGGTGTTCGTCACCCGTGGGTTTCTCAGCCTCCTCTTTGGCATCCCCGCCATCATCGGCTATTGGCTGCGCATCATCATCTTTTTTGTCGGTGTCTTCCATCAAAAATAGTCCCCCTAGCCTTTTTCTTACCTTCCTTCTTGGTGAAGTAGTGTAATCTAGCTTGTTTATCAGACTCCATTTGCAAATACAATAGTAAATTTTAATATTTGATTATTCCAAAAAATACAACCATACCATCCCATCAATCGTTAATTTCCTCTATCTTGGAACGCATCAATTCGACAACTTCGTCCACCGATAGATCGGTTGAATCGACGATGATTGCATCCGACGCGGGCTTGAGGGGTGCCAGCGCTCTGTTGCTATCATTCGCATCCCGCCTGACCATGTCCTTTTCGACTTCTTGCAATGTTTGTTTGCTCGTTGCTTTAAACTCATTATAACGCCTGAGGGCTCTGACTTTGTGGGAAGCCTCTAGAAAAAATTTTACATCCGCCCTCGGAAATACGACCGTTCCCATGTCCCGCCCTTCAAATACGACGCCTTTTTCCCTGCCAAGCTCTCTTTGCAACTTCAGAAGATAGTTTCTCACTACCGGTCTGGCAGACACAGCCGAGGCCAGCATGGTAATTTTAGGCGTGCGTATCAGGTCTGTGATATCCGAATGACCGCAAAAAAGTCGCAGGCCTCCTTTAGATTGGACAAATTTCAAATCCAAAGAAGCGCATAGCTTCTCGAGCCCGGCATCATCATCGTAAGCCATTTTATGGGATCTAACTGCGTAGGCAACTCCTCTGTAAAGCGCACCCGTATCGATGTACGTATAGCCCAAACGATCTGCCAGGGCCTTGCTGACGGTCGTT
>JASFTQ010000352.1:0-4877 GCA_050053515.1 Desulfobacterales bacterium
TTCACTACTGTTCTGAATTCGGAAACAGCATTGACGCCTTCGCCCCTCATGAGAAAAATGCTTCCTCTGATGAAATGGCCTTCGACGCTGAGTGGATTCTCGACGAGCACCTCCTGAACATACTTTTCAGCTGATTCCAGATCCCTTTTTAAAAAATAAATCTTGGCCAATGCATTTTTCGTCTGGATGATTCCCGGATTGGCCGGGTCTTTGGCCAATGAAAGGCTTTCAGTCAATATATCGATCGCCTGGTCTATTTTATCGATGTTCAAATATAACTCACCCAGCTGGAGGCGGAGTTTGAATCCCTTTTTATAGCCTGCGATTCCCTTTATTAAGAGCTGCTCTGCAAGAGCAAACTCTTGTTTGGAAATGTAAAATCGAGCACCCCGAATGATATTATCTTCATTCAGCGGGTCTGCTGAAGCCAGTCGGCCGAGTGTATCCCGGGCCATATTTTTCTGATCCGATATCCAGTACAATTCTGCCAAATTTAAGTGGTGGGCGGGATTATCCGGCTCGAGATCGATGGCTTTTTGTAAATTGGCAACGGCCTCTCGAAACAGATTATTTGTTGCATAAAACCCTGATAGCCGGGTATAAAGCAGGGTAGATGACGGATTGGCTGTTATTCCGTTCAGCAATGTATCTTCAGTGGCCTGGTTATTTTTCTTTTGAGCAAAAATGGAAGCCAGCATCAGATATAGCTGAGGATCAGTGTTGCCGCCGGTACGTAATTTTTCAAGAAGATCCAGAGATTCCGGGATCTTCTTTTCTGCCAGCAATACTGCTGCCTTTAACATCAAGCCAGCCGAATTTTCGGGATCCTGCGTTAAGATCAGTTCGACTTTTTCCCTGGCACGTTTTATTGCCTTGCCGGCGAGAAAAAGCCTGGCCAGCTGCTGTTGCGAGTTCAAATGCTGCGGGTCAAGATCTATGGCTTTGGAAAAATATTTGTATGCTTTTTTAATATCTCGTTGTTTGACAGCCACCAAGCCGAGATAATAGTAGGCATCAAGAAATTCAGGATCAATTTGGAGGGCGTTTTTCAACTCCAGCCGGGCCTTGGCGTAATCGCCGGCTTTGTACAACTCTTTTCCCTTGTCAAGGTATTTCAGCTTCTTTTGTTCAGGCCCCCCACAACTCAATGCAATAACGGCCAATAAGGGAATAATGACCAGCGGGCTGCCTGACCGAATGTGTTGGAGCATTTGTCGCATAGGTCGGGTTGTATCTTAGTCCAAAAAAAATCGGGATTGCCAAATTGCTGGTGTACAAGGGAAATTTATCTTATCACATTTTATGATGGGATTAAACCAGTCCTCGAACCCAAACTACGAGAAGTGCTGCGATGATCGTCAAGGCGAAACCGTGCAATTCGCCCCTGAGTTCGCCCACCAATACCTCGTAGCTGAACAAAAGCGCGATAATCTTGGCCGCAAATAACCCCATTTGATAGCTTTGTATGTGGGCATCCGGCAGGTTCGGAACAATCAGGGCTATAAAAAGTATTAAAAAGTCTGTGGGAGTCGTTTTGAAGCCATTCTGTCTGCGGGTGAGTTTGAGCATCCAAATTACAAAAAATACCAGCACTAGAAAAGAAACATTGTAAATCCTTATAAATTCGACACTCAACCAGGCAACCATTTTAACGTGACTCTGGTAAACAAGCAGGGGGACGAGAAAATACATTGTTAGCCTGAGTGTTTTCTCCATCCATCCGGTTTTGAACAGCATAATCAACAAGATGATACAGGCCAGGCAAAAGGATATAACGTGGAATGGAGCCGGAATCCTTGCAGGAAGCAAACAGGTGAAAAGCACCAGCGATGGAAGTCCCATCAATACCGCCCAATATGATATTTTGATAAAGACCGTTTTTTCTTTTAAGACACTGAGCTTGTCGCTGATAAACCCTAAAACAAGGTCATGGCGATTAAACTGCCAACCGCTTTGGGCGGTGATTGATAACCAGAAAAGGATCGTCCCTGAAAATAAAAGATAGAAGATAAAAAGGAACCATTCCGAATAAAACCGGAAAATAAAAGCTGCGGTTACCAGAAAAGCCTGCAGTATGTAGATCGTAAAGACGGCTTCAGTGTGAAATAGACCAAGGTTTATTAGCTTGTGATGTAAGTGTTTTTTATCAGCCACAAAAGGCGAACGTCCCTCGAACAATCGCTCGAGCACAACGCTAACGGTATCTAAAACGGGGACTCCGAATAAAAGCAAAGGAAATAAGGGACTAACAGGGCTACCGTCCTGGGTGAGGCGCACAGCCAACGTGATGGCCAGGAAACCGAGCAGCAGGCTTCCGGCGTCTCCCATAAATATGATAGCCGGATGGGTATTAAATCTCAAAAAGGCAAAGATGGCCCCGATGACGGCAACCGAAAATACAGCAATTACAAAATTTCCGCTTTGGTATGCCAGCAAGCCGATGCAAATAAAGCAAAGAAGGGATATTCCGCCCGCCAGGCCGTCCAGGCCGTCCGAAAGGTTCATGGCATTGGTAACACCCACAATTACTATCAAGGTTAGCGGAATGGCGAACCTATCCGGCAACTGGATACCTGCCGGTAAAATCATTCCCAGTGATTTAATTTTAAGCCCGCCATATATTATCACAACCAGGGCAGCAAGAATTTGTCCCGCAAACTTGGACGTGTAACTGAGATCCCTTTGGTCGTCGATAAACCCGAATAAAACGATAATTGCCGATCCGATCAACAGGGATTGAATGAAATGGCTGCTTGGTGCCCAAAGCAAAACCGGTATAAGCACGCCGGCTGCCATCGCCAACCCTCCGATTTTAGGCTTGGGGTGGGTGTGTACCGATCGGTAATTGGGTACGTCAATGGTGTGCAACCTGACCGCATAGTTTTTAAATATTGGGATCAGAGTCATTGTTATGAATAATGAAAGCAGTAATGTAGTTAATAAAATCATAGGGATCCTTACAATTTTTACCTATTCCTAGAAAATTTCATCATAAGGCTTATTTCCAGAAAATGATATATAGCCCTAGCAAAAAATATACCATTTAGATAATTAGTAAAAATCGTATAAATTACAAAGTATTATATAACTTTACATGTAAGTGCAGTGACGGAATTTGTCAAAAAATAACAATATGTGAAGACAAAATTGGGTATTCATCAATTATTGTCGATAAAATGGTCATAAACATCAATAAATGTTGATTATTTAAATCAAAAATCAGGGTTGATCATGGTCATGTTTGCAAAATAATGGGGGGGGGTAAATGGAAAATCCTACTGGAGAGCGATGAAGGGTTCAGTAAATAAAACAGGCTGCCAGCAATTTTTTGTATTCCCTCAAAACCCGGTGGCGATATTCTTTGACAGTCCACCAGGGTTTGCCGGCGGTATTGAAAACTTTTACGGGTTGATAATAATATTTATGGTTCATATTTTTGCGAGTATTTTCGAAAGCCATCTTTACGCGGCGCATATGATAGCCAGAGCTGATAACAATGGCCGTCCGCAAATTGTATTTTGTCATAATTTGTGCGGTTTTGAGAGCTTCGACATAGGTACCGCCATATCTGGGTCTGAGCTGACGGTCGTTTTGATTATAGGTACCGATAATCACATTCGATTCGGGAATAAATGAATCTATCTGATAATGCCGTAGCGCCCATGACCATTTGAATGTCGGATGCCGGGTGGGAAGGATTATATAAGGGACTCTGCCCTGATGAAAGTGGGCGATACCTTCAAGCACTCTAATTCGGTCTTCATGCGGCGATCCCGCCAGAATGACCACTGCATCAGCTTGCTGAGGAAGATGCCTGTCGGCCACCCGCAAAAACTTTACGGCCGCAAACATGAATAGCCACACGGAACCCATAATAACACAGAGGGATATTCCCAAAATTTTAACGGCTAACTTTCGCACTTTAACGAATACGCTGATTATTTGATACAAAATTTAGCAGAACGCCCATCATTTCTCTCACAAATTGATCCAGTTTGTTTTGGGCCCCTGCAACAGTCTCCCGAGTACCCAAAGGTGCCATGGGACGGATAAAGAGATCATATGTATTATCACGATATAAGGCGTGCAGGGCCAGATGCAATCGGTTAATATTGACATTCGGAGACACACGGCTTTTGGTTTGAAACCAGTAATATACCAATTGCCGTTGCCCCATTTTTTCAATCAGCATTTTGCGTACAACAATATGATTAAATTTGGGAACGCCGGTTACCTTGTGATCGGCGCTGGTGAGGGTCTTCCACCCCACGGATGGAAGGCACACATCGGGGCTATGAAAGAAATTTTCGCTCTCTGTGAAAGGAGAACCGCGATACCCAATATAAAGAGAGACGACTTCATTGTCATCCGATGCGTAGATGCCGTTAAAAGCGTCCTCTGCGCCTGAAAGTCGTATTATTTCGGGCGCCATGATCTCCGGGCGACCTTGCCAGCCATTTATGCTCAGCGGAAAGTTTGCAAAACCAGTCGCCAGTTTCAGCGGGGGAAGAGCGGCGGTGGCATAATTTAATATCCCTGCAAGAACCAGGATAACCGCTGAACCCAAAACATGCATTTTGTTGTTTCTTGATATTGAATCCACCGACTGATGAGCATCGCCTGATTCAGTTGTGTTGGCCTCAGATCGATCCCTGATAAGAACTCGCAGTGCATAATACAACACGAACAACAGACCCAGCGAGAAAACAAAAAGCAGCCAGCCGGAAAAACCGTGAAAAAAGCTGTCGGCTGCGTGGAGACTGAATTTTTGTGCCAGAAAACCGGTTATGCCGATTCGCAAGGCATTTGCAATAATGGCAATAGGAACCGTGGCAATCACCAGAATTGTCTGCTTCCAGCGGGATTTCTCGAAGAAG
>JASFTQ010000353.1:0-4874 GCA_050053515.1 Desulfobacterales bacterium
CGGCATGATACGCGTCAATGGTTGCCTCGGGAGTATTGGCGAGACGCGCTATGGCGGGCAAATACCGCAGCACGGCAACTTGGCAAATTCGAAGGTTTGACATCATAAATATCTGAGGGGTCGGGGATTTTTTTTCACGACAAGCTGATCGCATCGGTGCTTCTAGGGGGCAGAGGGCTATTGCCGCCGAGAAAGGCAAAACACGGTGTCGGTTCTTGTTTGAAAATTTACAAAAAGACTGTTCGCCGGATATTTTCCTTCTATATTGTTTGTGAGGACATGTGAAAAAAAAGTATGTCATCGAATTGAAAGCCGCAGATTTGCTGGAAGAAGGAAGGCGCTTGACTCGACGGGGAGATTATTCAAACGCCGTACAGGTATTTAACCTGGCAATTGACCAAGATAAAGAATTTGCCGAGGCATATTTCAGAAGAGGCGCAGCCTATTACATGCTCGGGTATTATCGACGCGCGACGGATGACCTGAACGCGGCCTCCCTGTTTGGATGCCAGGCCGCGCAGTTATGGAGTAAATTCGAAACCCAGAGATTCGACGAGGATGAAGAGGATGACGACGAAGACGAACTTTAGGTCTACTGGATTGCCAAGGAAATTGTTTTTGTCAATATTTCCAGGGATTCTTCCAGATCCCCGGGCGTGAAAACCTCCAGGTTGACTATCCCGCTAAATTCAGATTGCCACAAAAATCTTATCCATTTTGAAATTCGTTCGACAGGTAAAACGGCCAAACTGAGATGCTCTTCATAACCCACAACTCCATGCAGGTGTATTTCCCGGGTTACCCTCAGATAATTTTTCAACGCATCCATCACCTTTTCTCGGCCCAACAGCAGGTGACCCACATCCAAGCAAAGATCACACAACCCATTTTGCAAAAATGGTTTTAAGAGCGAAGGCGAATAGTTGATGTTTTCCACCAAAATTTTGGTGCCCTGCCCTGCTGCATTTTTTAGCAATCGAAGTGAATTAAGCGCCCGCGGCGTCCAAAAGTAAAATTGCTTCGCATCTTCATTGGAAAAATAAACATCGGGTTCAGGCGTCAGGGTCGGTGATGTGAATGGTATGTGGATGATATGATGCCTGGGTCTCAACGCGTTCATCCGCTTAATGATGTCACCCGTGAGTTGAATTGATTGCGCCTGGATATTGACATCACTGGAGGCAACCTCGAGAAATGCGGGAAGATGAACCGAATAGGTTATATTTTTGTTTTCTCCGATTCTCTTTACATAATTTATTTCGCCGGCATCAGGTATATTGTGCAAATCCGGCGTGTAAAACAATACAATTTCGATGTGGTCCGTCAGATCAGCCAGAAGTTCTATATTATTAATCAAGTTATCTCCAAAGACCATAGAAGTAGTGCCGATTTTAAAGGGTGCTCTAAAACTGGACATGGGTTTCATAGCGCGTATGTGATCCGATAGCCATTGTGCGCAGCGTCTTAAGACTCTTGTTCCAATACATCAAGGATACGTTTGGCCCCCTCCGTTGCCTCGGTATCGGATCGGAATATTTCAATCTTGGTGTCTTTGGTCTCTGGCACCCGGATTGCGGTTTTAGATGAGTGGTGGGCCCATAAGGCCAAGATGGTGTTTTCGTTGCACGTGGCTTTGAGGTCCGTAATGAGCTCAGATATAAGTTTCCGGTTGGCAGCGGAAATGCCGGGGATTGCGACAACATGCACGTCGTTTTCCGCGGCCAACCTTGCGATCTGACCGGGCGATTGAACGGAGGTATTGATATCAACATCGAACCCCATATCGGCAAAAGCTGTGGCAATCGTTTTTATCTCGCGATCAGAGCTCTTCAAATGTACCCTGGTAATGAGTATTCTGGGTCTTCTTCCATGATTTTCGTAGAATTTGAATGTGCGCTCTCTGGCAGCATCGATATATTTAAGCCGGCTGCTTTGTGATGCCTTCATGAGTCGTGTTTATTGAAACTCTTTCAATATGTCAATATGGCCGCTGAATATTCTTGAAATAGCTCTCTGCTTTTGTTAATGGTTTTTTGATGCAGGTTACACCTCAGTAAAGTGCAGGAGTTTGCAATGGGCAGAGACAAGAAGATATTGGTCGAGGTTATGTACAAAGCGGATTACTGCCTGCCGTGCTTGTATATGGATGAAGCCGTTCGGGAAGTTCTGCCCAAATATTCTAATTATATCGAATATCGGCGGGTGGATTTTATGCAGGGTAAAGGCAAGAAGCGGTTTCTCGAACTCTCCTGTACCCTGTTCGGCAAAGATGCCGTCAAAAAATACTGCAGGGTCGCACCGGTACCATCTCTTTTCATTGATGGTGAGCTGGTCTTTGATGCGATTCCCCCGCAATTCGAATTGGAAGAGGCGCTGGATGAAGCCATAGCAGCCAATAACCTGAAAAGGCATGAGGAAGCAACATGACTGCAAAAAAAATCCATCTGGAAGTCCTTCACGAAGGCGCCCACTGAATCCCCTGCGAGTACATGGCCCGGGTGGTCGAATCAATTGCTCCGGATTACGGTGATAAATTACAGTGGGAAAAGGTCATTACAAAGGAAATGAGCGGTGCAATGCGATATGGTGAATTGTCCAAGAGTCTCGGGCGTCCGGCACCGGTTCCATCGATTTTTATTGATGGGCAATTGGTTTTTGACACAACCCCAAGCCAGGAGGATTTAAAAGCCTGTCTCGATCAAATCATAAGTAAATCCAAGCTCTAACGTTTAGAGGGATCTCCAAAACCATATTCGTAATCACATCCCCGTTTATTAACCCCCATTGACCGGGATTCAACCACGCCATACCCATTAGCAACCACGACCAAATCCGACAAGATCACACATCAATTCTTATTTTGAAGACCTATTCAATCTATTGCAGATATCGCCAGACGGTATATGCGGCGTGTGTTAAGAAATGTTGCAAATGAATATGGATTTGTCTTGTCTACATTTCTATGCCCACTCGGGCCTGGATTCCCTTTTCAAAATAATGCTTAACCATCCTCATTTCAGTAACCAGATCTGCGACTTCGATAACCCGGGCAGAGGCGTGGCGTCCGGTGATAACCAGCTCGATGTTCTTTGGTTTTTCAATAATCAATTTGACAAGTGCCTGCACCGGAAAAAGGCCGAATTTTGCGGCCACATTGGCCTCCTCCAAAATGACCAAATTAACCTCACCGGAAGCCATTACGTCCTTGGCGATTTCCAGCCCCTTGCGTGCGATGGTAATATCTCTTTTTGACGGTCTGGATCCGATAAATCTTCCCAATCCATACTGTTCGATGGTGATCAAATCTTTATATCTTTCTAATGCTTTGATCTCACTGTAATCACCCATTTTAACGAACTGAGCGATGTACACCTTCAAACCGGCACCGGCGGCCCTAATTGCCAGACCCATGGCGGCCGTGGTTTTGCCCTTCCCATTTCCCGTATAAACATGAACATATCCCCGCATAAGTTCCGTCCTGTTTTTATGGAGTATTGGATGAGATCTATTGTTTTTAAAGGAGTTTCAAGTTTGAGATACCTGAAAAAATGAAACTAGACAACCCTTGAATTCATGTGCGCAGCAAGCTCCGCAGACTCGGAATCCTTCTTTTTAATACTTGACATTGTCGGCCATATATCGGATGAAGAATAAAATTTTTATATTATCTGGACTCGATGGTGCCTTACCCGGCCTAACAGGGAAACCGGTGAGAATCCGGCACGGTCCCGCCGCTGTATGCGTGGACGAATCCTGCCTAAAACCACTGTTCGGTAACCAAGCCGGATGGGAAGGTGCAGGTAGTAGAACGAAACGCAAGTCAGAAGACCTGCCATCGGGAACGTCTCTGGGGAGATGGCAAATCCTCAAGCAACCGTCGCTTGAGGATTTTTTTTGTTCCCCTGCAGGGCTCTTATTATCTAATTGAAGCGTACCCTGCAGCAAACTGCAGGGAATCTTCACCGAGAGGAATTCTATCTATTTTCTGGTTCGCTCGCTAACCCCGCAGCAAGCTGCGGGGTTAGCGCTCACTATCGCGGTTCAAAAAGGAGGGGTAACATATTATGGGACCCGATAATCTGGAATTGGAGAAAATTATCAATAAAATTGAACCTTTGGATGCCGGCTGGATCGAAAAAGCCAGGGGCCGCACCGCACAACTTGTCATGCCGACACGTGCGCTGGGTCGGTTGCATGATATTTCAGAAAAAGTATGTGCCATACAACAATCCTTAACACCTTCCATTCGTCGCAAGGCATTTCTGGTAATGGCCGGTGATCATGGTGTCGTTGACGAGGGGGTCAGTGCCTATCCCCAGGAGGTCACCGGTGAAATGATCAAGACGTTTTTGGTTGGAGGGGCCGGAATCAACGTGCTCGCCGGAAAAATTGGTGCAGAGATCATTGTTGTGGATATGGGCATTATCCCGGAGTTGGATCCCGGCGCACTGCCGCAGGATAATAATCTGATCATCCGCAAGGTTGCCTGCGGAACGGCCAACCTGGCTCGCGGACCCGCCATGTCGACCGCGGAAGCCCGGCGGTCAATTCTTACCGGATTTCAACTGGCCGGTGATCTATTTGAAAATGGTTTTCAGATACTGGGCACCGGTGACATGGGCATCGGAAACACCACCCCTTCGGCAGCCATCGGGACCGTCATGACCGGCAGCAGTCTGGCAATGATGGTCGGACGCGGAACCGGGGTGGATGATCAGGGTTTTCAAAGAAAACAGCAGGCTATCCGGTCCGGAATCGAAATAAACCGACCGGATCCGGAAGACGGCCTGGATGTGCTGGCGAAAATCGGCGGTTTCGAAATCGGCGGAATTGCCGGCTGTGCACTGGCCGGGGCTTGGTACCGGCGGCCGGTG
>JASFTQ010000354.1:0-4871 GCA_050053515.1 Desulfobacterales bacterium
AACCATAAAACCGACCGGTCAGTCAATTTTTAGACCATGGCTTTCCCTTTGTCAAGTCTAAATATTTGAAAGACCGGAAGCCATAAATGAGGGGAAGCTCCTCGGTCTAAAGGGTGGGGCTTGCAGGGGAACGAGCCGGTCAGAGCCCATTTTTGCCCTCAGCCCTGGGTGGGGGAATTTTCACCGATTAACTTTCGAAACCGGTCAATCGTTTTCTTGTAGTCGGAACTGCCGAAAATTGCCGAGCCGGCAACAAAAACGTCTGCGCCGGCGCGCGAAACGTCGGCAATGGTGTCTTTGTTGATCCCGCCGTCGATCTCAATGAGGGTGGAATGCCCCCCTTGTTGAATCATCCGGCGCAAAGCGGCTACTTTTTCAATGCCTTTGGAAATAAACTCTTGTCCGCCGAACCCTGGATTCACGCTCATGATCAACACATAGTGCACATCGTCCAGGATCCACTCCAACGTGGATAAAGCGGTTGACGGATTCAGCACGGCACCGGCGCGGGCACCGCATTCTTTGATCATATTAACCGTTCGGTTTAAATGTGTGCAGGTTTCCACTTGAACCGAGATATAATCCGCACCGGCCTTTGCGAAATCCGCAATATAACGCTCCGGGTTTTCAATCATGAGATGAACGTCGATGGGCAGTCGGGTGACCTTTCGAACAGCCGCCACCACTATCGGTCCTATGGTGATATTGGGTACGAAATGACCGTCCATTACATCGGCATGGATCCAGTCCGCTCCTGCCGCCTCAACCGAACGTACTTCCTCTCCCAGCTTGGTAAAATCCGCTGACAGAATCGATGGTGCAATCAATTTTTTCATAAGGTCTCCTGTGAAGATTGGCTGATTCAGCTTCTGATAGCTTCTCTATGAACGGGGAAGCGCACCGATCAAGCCATTCCCTATGAGGCTGTGTCGAAATTACCTAGACCACGCATCTTCTGTTTTCGTCATTCCGGGCTTGACCCGGAATCCATCGCGATTACATAATCATAGTCATCTGGATGCCGGATCCGTCGTCCCGGACGTGATCCGGGACCGGCGTGACATGAAAAATTACCACTTTTTTCTAATATGACACAGCCTGTCCGTGGGTGGTCGTTGACTTTCTTATCCAGCAACCAGCATCCGGTATCCCGTATCAAGCCCGTCTACCACACATCATATACCTGTGTTTGAATTAACCGATCATCTTCGTAAAGCAATACGGTGGCTTCTTTATTGGTTGGAATCAGAAGCCAGATTTCCTCCCCCGGTTTCAAGAATCCGTCGAAAAGATCACTGGAAAAGCCATTACTTTTCAGCTCAACCCGGATATGACGCCTCAAAAATCCGTTATCCAGCCTGTAGGTAAAGATGTTGCGTTTTTGCTCACCGGATAAATATTCTTGATCTTTTTTACGCTGTTTTCGATTTATGACGAGATTCACCCGCTTTCCCTCTTCTACGCGATACCCGGCCAGAGGATGCTGGTTGACGACCGTATTGGGAGGCATGTTTTTATCATAAAGAGATTTAACCTCACCGAGGGGAAGATCGAATTTTTCGATCAACAATATTGCGTCTTCCAGGGAGAATCCGGCCAGTTCCGGCATTTTATAGGCGTTGGGACGCTGACCCAAACTTACCAGGAGATCCACGCATTTTCCCCGTTGGACGCTGTCCCCCGGTAACGGAGACTGGGATATTATGGTTTCCCTTTCCAAATCGCGATTGAAGGCACGGGATTGTTGGCCCTGGCATAAATCATTTTCTTCGAATATTATTTGAGCCTGGAGAAACGAAAGACCGGTTAAATTGGGCATTAAAACCGTTTTAGCGCCCTTGGATATGATGATGCGGACATCTCGGTCTTTTTTTATTTCCGCTCCGGGTTCCGGTTCTTGGAAGATAACATGATTTTTAGGGACATCCGTGCTATACTCCGAACCTTTAACTTTGGTATTCAAACCCAGCTCGGTGAGATATTCGAGCACATAAACGACATCTTTGCCGATAAAATCCGGTACGATGACCGAGTCTTCACTCTTGATTAAAAAGGTCAGGGTGAAATACGCACAGGCGCCGGCTACCGCGATGAACACCAGAAACAAGGCCGCTATTTTTGTAATTCGTGCAATCATCGGATTCTTTTAAAACGGGCCCCAAAAAAACCATCCATTTTGTAGGGATAGGGCGAAGTCTTTAAATATCCTTTATCGTCGATCAATTCGCTTGCTTTACTGGATAGCCTCCCGGCAAGCGGGTCCAAGGCAAATTCCGGATGGCGACGCAGAAAATTGTTTGTGACGTCTTCATTTTCTTCCGTTTCGTTGCTGCATACCGCATATACCAAAAGTCCTGAAGGTTTGACAAGGTGGGACAGTTTATCAAGGAACTCAAGCTGCCTGCTGCCGTGGCGGGTTAATTGTTTTTCGGCCGTATTCCACTTGATATCCGGGTTTCTGCGGATCACACCCAGTCCCGAACAGGGGGCATCTAAGAGAATTCGGTCAAAATGGCCCCTATTATATCCCTCCAAGGGTGTGTTAAGATCATGGGTGACGGTTGTGACAATCGAGACCGCCATACGATGCATTTGCAAATGTAGCCGGCTGAGTTTTTCCTTATTTTTGTCGAGAGCCACGATTGTGCCGTTATTATTCATGAGCTGGGCAATATGTCCGGTTTTGCCGCCCAAGCCGGCGCATGCGTCCAGAATGGTTTCCCCGGGCTGAGGGTTCAAGAATAAGGCAACCAATTGTGCAGCTTCATCCTGGACCTGGAACCAACCCGCCCGGTAGGGTGCCATGAGGGGGATGGGTTCCAGCGGATTCATTATTGAAACCCCGTCCGGTGCCCAGGCTGTAAGCTCGATATTTTCGACTTCATTTTCGAGTGCGGCAGCCAACGTAAAACGATCCACCAGAAGGGTGTTGGTGCGAAGGGTTATCGCCGGAATGGCGTTTATGGCATCGCAGAGTGCTGCCGTTCGTTCGGGGTCGCTTTTCACCAGCCATCTGCGGATGAGCCATTGCGGAAAGGATTTTGTGGCCGCCAGGCTCGCTACCGGGTCTTTTTGCACGTCCGGAAACACAACCTCCGGATACGGCCTGGCGACACTTCGAAGCACCGCATTGACAAATCCGAAAGCCCAGGGAGCGCTCGTCGATTTGACCAGTTCCACTGAGGTGGTCACGGCCGCGAAGCCGGGAATCCGGTTTAAATAACCGATTTGGAAAAGTCCAAGCCGAAGAATATTTAACACGCTGGGATCAATGCGGGATAGGCGGGTTTTTGAATGACGACTGATGATATAATCGAGCCGGCCGCGCCACCGCAAAACGCCATAAACGAGGGCGTTCAGCAAAGCCCGATCTCGTTTTGACCACACTTCAGCCCTATCGAAGGCCGCCTGCATGGCACTATCCAGCGTCTGATTGCTTTGCTCAAGAGTATCCAGGATTTCAAGGGCAGCTCGCCTGACATCAGGCCGGGAGCCGGATGCTGGATGCGGGGTGCCGGTTTGCCGTTGAGGGGCCATTGACATATGTTGCAAATTATTCAGGGATCGGGGTATTTTTTTCTTGCCATACAGCCGAGTGCTTTGCACCCGGCTGTATGGCAAGAAAAAAACACCCCCCCCCTTCCAATTATGAGTTGAGTAAAGTGCCGGGAGGCATGCTGTATCCGCGTAAAAAATCAGCAACCTTCATTTGCTTGCCCGAGGCGCTCTGGATTTCCAAAATCGACAGCACGCCCTTTGTGGTTGCAACCCGCAGTTCATCTGCAAAACCTCTTAAAACCGTACCGGGAGCCTGAGAGACATCCGCTTTTAGCGCTTTGGCGTTAAAAATTTTGAAGCGCTTACTTTCGTGGAAGGTGAATGCTCCAGGCCATGGTGTCATCCCGCGAATAAAAGCACAGATTGTTTCTGCCGGTTGATCCCACTTGATGCGACCGTCGCTTTTTTTAAGTAAAGGTGCGTAGGTGGCTTTGCTGTGGTCCTGGGGAACAGGTCGAATACTGCCGTCTGAGAATTGATTCAACGTTTTAACCAAAAGGTCGGCCCCTAAAACGGCCAAACGATCATGAAGTGTGGCCGAATTGTCAACGGGAAGTATTTTTTCCTGGGCTGCCAACAGAATGTCACCGGTATCCAGGCCTTCACCCATTAACATGGTTGTAACACCGGTCACTGATTCCCTGTTAATAATAGCCCATTGAATCGGAGCCGGGCCTCGATATTTTGGTAGCAACGAAGCATGCAGATTTATAGTGCCGACTTTTGGCAATTGTAGGATATTTTTGGAAAGAATACGCCCGTAAGCAACCACCATTAGAAAATCCGGTCTATGTTGTCTAACAATATCAGTGAACGCCTCCGTTTTGATAGAAGCGGGCTGCGTGATCTTACAGCCGAGATCAATAGCCGTCTGTTTGACCGGCGGAGGCATAACTTTACGCCCTCTGCCTTTTGGTCGATCCGGTTGCGTGACAACCAAAGACAAATGATGGTTGCTTTCATGGAGAGCCGTTAATGCAGGTATTGCAAATTCAGGGGTTCCCATGAATATGATATTATAACTTTCCTTCATTGGTTTCTTAATTTCTTTTTGATGCGCCTTTTGTATAATTCTCTTTTCAACGCACTGATGTGGTCGATGAACAGCTTACCGTTTAAATGGTCTATTTCGTGCTGCAAAACTATTGCCAAAAATCCATCGGCCTCAACCTGAACGGGCTTGCCGTCTCTGTCGAAACCTTCTAGCAGAATAACGTTCGACCTTTTCACATCGGCCCTGAATTCCGGCACGCTCAGGCAGCCTTCATTTTCAGAGATTATTTCTCCTTCGCTGTCCACGATTTTTGGGTTGA
>JASFTQ010000355.1:0-4823 GCA_050053515.1 Desulfobacterales bacterium
GGTTTTGTTGGCGTCGCTGGAGGATGCCTTTTTCTCGAATACCAAAACATTCCCGCCAGGCCGGACCCAAGAAGTAACAGCGTACCCGGCAACGGAACAGGATCGACACCGTCGATTGACTCAAAAGCGAGAGGGTCGTATCCCCCGGAATCGTTCGGAAATTGGAATGTCAGCAATAATCGGCTATCGGTGGTCTCCAATGTCGGAAAGGTACCGGCCAGATCCAGACCGTCTGTATTCAAGGCGGGATCCGTGAAGAAGGATGGAACCCCTAAAGAAGGATCGAGGCTGATATAAAAGCCGATGTCTCCCGAGTCGCTAAAGGTATTTTGGACACTGTTTTCATCCAGATCAAAGACGATACCCGCGGAAAAATCAACCAGGGCAAGTCTGCCCAGGACGCCAATGTCCGAAGAATCGAAGATAGGAATCAAGTTAGTGGGATCGTTGACATCCGCCCCCGAAAAAAAGAATCCAAATTCAGAACTCTGGACACCTAAAAACGGGCCTAAATCGAACACCTCAGAGAAAAAAACTTGATCGTGATGGGTAAAATAGCCCGAATCCTGCAAGTCATCGCCGTAGACATTAGGATCCGGATTGGGCATTATCGCTGCCCTGAGATGCATCGGTGTTAAGAGCGCCAGTAAAAGACCAATCGCCAACAACAAATACGATTTTTTCTTTTTTGCGACACCGCTGAGAACATCTCTTGCTAATGCAGGGTCTGCCAAGTAGTTCACCCCCTCCATTCATTGATGAGATTTTACGAATTCCAGGCCGATACCGTTCTGGTTTTTCCAGATGACCCTGCACTTCATCTTTACGTCTTCGTCGTTGAAAGGTTCTTGAAGTTTAAGACCCTCGTCGTTGGTGGAACAGGGTACCGCCAGCGTCAACATCTCGCCGGGTATAAATGTATCTGGAGATTCAACGAAAACGCCTCCCAGGCTGATGTTCTTCACGAATCCTTCGTGCAGATGATCACGGGTAGAAAAAAAAGTCGTTTTATCGCAGTCTTTTCTCATATGCTTGCGCCTGTCATCTTTTATTTCATTTTCTGAATTCGAATTTCGCATCTGTTTTGTCCTTTTTATCGAGGTTTGGTTTACCTTTCGGCGACCGCTACCAATTTTTTCAGGCGTAAGCCAAGCGCTTGGACAAATTATTATCCGGTTGAATGATTTTCGTCAACAAAATTAATTGAAGCTTTCCACCCGAAAGGGCGGGCTTGCTGAATCCATGCTGTTAACAGTGCTTTGGTAAGTGGCAACCGGTTTGTGTGGCAAGAAATCCGTTGTCGCATGAGCCAACGGATACCCGGCGGTATGGCGAGGTTGTTACCGGCGATGGTAGTAACGCGCTTCATAACCGTAACGATTTTTTTTATGGTGAACAATCTGATGCCTGGAAGAAGCGATTATATCTTTGTTTTGGCCTCCGATCCCTTCTGGCTGCGATAACTGGACATTTCACGAACATTATCGCGGAACTGGTCGATGAACTCTTCCGTCATGCGGTAGGCTTCATCATCGGTAAACTGTCGCGGCGGGTGTTTGCAGAAATATGCCGATGGCCCTTCCAAAACACCGCCCAGGCCGCCGTCCAGAGCAAGTTTGGCGCACCGGAGGGCATCAATCGCAACACCGGCCGAATTGGGGGAATCCTCCACCGACAGGCGCAGCTCCAGATCCATGGGCACGTCCCCAAACAATTTGCCTTCCATACGTATGAAGCAAACTTTGTTATCTTTTTGCCAGGAGACATAGTCGCTGGGACCGATATGAATATCCTCATTGGCAATGCGATGCGCTGCAACTGCCTGCACCGCTTCTGTTTTGGATTTTTTCTTGGACACCAAACGATGCCGATTGAGCATGTTGAGAAAATCGGTATTGCCGCCGGTATTTAGTTGATAAGTGCGTTCCAGCTTTACCCCGCGCTTTTTGAAAAGATCGGTTAGAATGCGATGGGTGATTGTCGCGCCAAGTTGCGATTTGATATCATCTCCGATGAGAGGGACATTTTTTTCCTCAAAGCGTTTGGCCCACTCCGGATTGCTGGCGATAAAGACCGGTATGTTGTTGATAAATGCCACCCCGGCATCCAGTGCACACTCCGCATAGAATCGGGCAGCTTCATCGGAGCCCACCGGCATATAATTCAGCAGGATTTCGGTTCCGGTATCTCTCAGGATTTTAATAACTTCCGTCTTTCCAGGTTCGGGTTCTGCCGCTGGAACAAAGGTGTATTTGTCCTCATATTCTTTCATATGCTCGGAAAACCCGTCCAGTATTCGTCCCATTTGAACCGGGACGCCGGCTACCGGCAGGTCCGGGCAAAAAGCCCTGGTACAGTTGGGCCCAGAAAAGATGGCTTCATTGAGGTCCCTGCCGACCTTGCGCTTATCGATGTCAAAAGCTGCCACAACCTCAATATCGCCGGGCCTAAAACCGCCGATATCCCCATGCATCAATCCAATGGCATCATTGGAATTTTTATTCCGGTAATAATGTATTCCCTGAACCAGTGAACTTGCACAATTTCCAACCCCTGCGATTGCGATTCTTATGTTGCTCATCAGCGTTCTACCTCCTTTCAGTCCGGCTGTCCACCAGTTTGGCATAAAAGCAAAGATATGATCGAAATCGATATTATTTCTAAATAATTAACAATATACTCATCTGTCAAGAAAATAGATCCTTAAACGAGTCCAATTGCGATTTTAAAAGGAAAGGCTGGGAAATGGGAAGCGATAAAAAAGTGGGGTTTGAAGAGATGAATTTAGACATACACTTTGTAATAAGACAAAACCCTGAAAATCGCCCTGGCCCTGACGATGGTTATCTCATTATCTCGGTGCGGGAGGCTGCTGTGCCTGCGGAAATACCAGAAAAACGTTCGTGCCAAAATCCGGGGTACTGGTGACCCGAATTTTCCCGTTGCGGGCCTCCATGATGTCAATTTTCGCAGTCCCTCATCGGGATGGGTTGCAGCTTCGGTATGAAAACCGAAATCGCTGAGATAATCTTTGAGCAATTTGTTTAATTTTTTATCATCGTCGATGACAACAATAGTTGATTTCATCGTCAGATTCCTAATTTAACAGTTACATATCCCTCTATGGTAAAGGTCATGCGCCGCTATCTTTCCCATAATCGTCGGCAAGTTGTAAAATTTCTAGTTAGTGTAGTGTCCTGCAAATATGTTACAAAACCCAACTCAAGGTTTGATTCGATCTGATGCGTATCCGGACCGGGCCGTTTGAATTTTTGGAAAAAGTGGATATCTTTAACCGAGTACCAAAATGAGTGAGGTTCCATTGCCTTTAGCCACAGCCCGTTGAAATTTGATCACAACCAGCAAAGGTGCTTATATATGGATCAGAATTTATTGGAATTTGTCGAAGTAAACCCCCGGGGAAATCCCCTGGCAACCATCATCTGGCTTCATGGTCTAGGGGCCGACGGTCATGATTTTGAACCGATGGTCCCCGAATTAAACCTACCGGACAGCATCCCGATTCGTTTTGTTTTTCCGCATGCTCCCTTTCGGCCGGTGACAATTAACGGCGGCATGGTTATGCGCGCGTGGTTTGATGTCCTGTCGGTTGATCCTGACCACAAAATCGACATCCAGAGTTTTATGGAATCGAGCAGCTATTTGCAGGCCCTGGTCAAAAACGAGTTGCTCTCGGGAATGCCTGCCGAGCAAATTATACTGGCCGGATTCTCTCAAGGCGGTGCCATCGTATTGCATACGGGTTTGAGATATGAAAAAAAATTGGGTGGTATTTTAGCGCTTTCGACATATCTACCCACATTGGATCAGCTGACGGGAAAGCAGAATCCGGCCAATTCAAACATACCCATCATGATGGCCCACGGCACAATGGACCCAATGATTCCTATTGCCTACGGGCAATCTACGCACAAAAGGCTCTCTGAATTGGGATACCGGATTCAATGGCGGGAATACCCGATGGGTCATGCCGTGAGTCCCGCCGAGATCCGGGATATCAGCGCCTGGTTTTTAAAAATTTTATCCCGTGAGCACATAAAGATATAGCTCCCGGGGGCCGTGGGCCCCATGAACCATGATACCTTCGATGTCGGCGGTCTTGCTGGGGCCGGTAATAAAGGTCATACAGCGGGTCAGTGTTTCAGATTTCCGACCGGTATCACGATTCAAAAGGGTATAGAGCTCTTTGAGATTTGCAATGAGTTGCTGCGTCGTGATGACGGCAATATGGATATCGGGGACCAGGGATGCGGAACGGGCCTGCCCCGGCCGCGTTCTCATGACCAGGGTGGCTGTTTCGGCCAGACAGTAGTCGGCCGAGGTGATCCCCATGAATGCCCCTGATATGGTGCTCAGAATCCGCGCCCTTTCTGCCTCTTCAGATGCCGTCTGTCGAGAATGGTCCTCAAAATTAGTATAATATAGCGGTACATCGATATTCTGTTTTTTCAAAGCCGCCTCCAGCTCCAGGCTTTCGATCAGGGGGTGCTTCCAGGCCACCACCCGTTTTTGCCGGCCGAACTCGGGCTGTTTTTGCTGTATAACACCAACGATGCCAGAAGCTGCCGCCGCTGCGTTCTTCACAGCAATGACTTTCAGGTTCAGTAATCGGCTTTCTTCGATAAGTTGGCGCAGAAGTTGTTGTCTTTCCCTGGACGACCGGTTCTTCATCCCCTTGAGCAACTCGTGGTTGTCATCATCTCCCTTTGGAAGCGCCAGCTCCGACCAGCTTCTTTTCAAATCAGGGTCCCGTCCCAAAGCTTGTCTCACGCGCGAAATAAATTTTTTCTTTCCGTTGATTT
>JASFTQ010000356.1:0-4801 GCA_050053515.1 Desulfobacterales bacterium
GAAAGCGACACAAGCTCGGAGATCTCCCTGATCTTAAAAACATAGCCGGCCGTCAGCAATACGGCTAAAAACAGGCTGCCGGTGATCAGGCAGACCTGCAAGCTTCCCCAAAATGTCGTGGCGTCGATACCCGTTAATACGGTTGCTTTAAAATAGGCCAGAAACAGTCCGAGAAGGCCACTGAACAAAATCATCCCGCCATAAAAGCGGTAAACGCAGCGGCTTTCTGTATTACGGGTGCGCCTGTTCCAGAGGGTGTATAAAACAATGACTTGAAAAATTGATGACAGCGAAACAGCCAACGCAATTCCACGAGCACCCAATGCCATCATACCATACCCGTAAAGGGGCAGGCTCAATAAAACCGCAATGGTTCCAAAAATCGCCGGGAAAAGTGTGTTTTGCATGGCATAATAGCCCCTGACAACAACCGTATAGGCTGAGAGGGCAAAAGCGCCGATGAGAAGAAAAATTAATACGTGAGCGGTGAGTTCGGTTGCGTCGGCATCAAATTTTCCCCGCCTTAGGATGATGAGCACAACTTCATAGCGAAGCACCATCAGCAGGACCGAGAAAGGAATTACCAGGGCCAGATAACGCAGCGTACGGTTGAGCAACTGGTTCAATTCCGCCAATTTGTTTTCGGCAACCAAATGGGACATATACGGAAAGGCGGCCATACCTACTGCTTGGCCGAAAAGTCCGACCAGGACAAATAATATCGTCCGACCGTAAAGCAGCCCGGCAATGCCCCCGGCCGGCAGGAAAGCACCGAAGAATCTTATAAAGAATTCCATGGAAAACATCATGGTCAAGCCCAACATTAGCGGAAGCGTCAAAAACACGTACTTTTTTAAATCCGGATGAAAAAAATCAAATGACAGGTTAAATCTCATGCCGACTCTTTTAGCGGCCCATAACTGCATGGCAAAGTTGCCTAAAAATGCACCGGCCAAAACGCCCCAGGAAAATCCTTCCATTCCGATTTTCGGTCCTAAAAACAGACCGCCGGTTATTATTCCGGAGTTATACAGCAACGGGGCCAGCGCAGGTACGACAAATTTTTTCTTGGCAAATTGGACGGCCATAAACAGACCGCCGGTAAAAAAGAAAAATTGGGCCGGCATGATGATCCGGGTCATCTTTACGATGGTGGTTTGATGTTCGGGATTGTCGCGCCCGCGCACGACAATGCCTATTATCTCGGGGGTAAAAATATAACCGATAGCGATAAAGAGTAACAATAGAGTTCCGAAACAGGTTAAAATAACGGAAAAGACCCGCCAACCTTCGTCCTCCCGGTCTTGGACCAGGTACTCTGAAAAAATCGGAATAAACGTTACGGATAAAAAACCGCTGGCTAAAATATGATTCAAAATTTCAGGAATAAGAAAGGCCAGCTGATAAGCATCGACATCGCCGCTGGCACCGCCGATATAGGCAATCGCCATATCCCGGGGAAGGCCCATTAAACGGCTCAAAAATACCGAGCCCATCAGTATTATGGAGGCAATACCGACTTTTTTGTACAGCTGTTGTGACATGGGCTGAAAAAGAAAAGCATAGCCGATAGATTTTGATCACATCACCGGCCGCAACGACCTTGGATCATCGGCAAGTGTGCGTCGATCCTTATCAAAAAGACACCAAAAACGCAAAATATCCTTAATTTTCATTTTCATTCAATCGAAAATAATGATAAGAAAAAACGGCATCCGCTGGAATCTTTGGCCGGTTTTACAGGAATATATTCCTGTGCGGGCTGTGAAGCACTGCCGAACGGCAGAACCCCCGCCCTTTAGGGCGGGGAGATTCACTTTCATGTTACGAGGCGCCTTATGTTTCAAATGCTGCGGGAATGGATAGACCGTTACTTTTCCGACCCCCAATTCGTGATCCTCAGTTTGTTGCTCGTCTTTGGGTTTGTATTCATCTTTTGGCTGGGAGACATGCTCATCCCGGTATTTGCAAGCATCGTCATTGCCTATCTACTGGACGGCATGGTGGTCGCACTTCAACGCTGGCATATACCCCGTTTGGTATCCGTGATCGTCGTGTTTCTTTTGTTTATGGCCTGCCTTTTGTCATTGATTATTATATTGCTGCCGAAGCTGTCGCGGCAAATCGGCCAATTGTTGCAGCAATTGCCGGCCATGCTTGCTGCGGGACAAAAAGAACTCATGCTGCTGCCCGAACGATATCCCGATTTTATTTCCGAAATTCAGATCAAACAATTTCTCAATTTTATCAGTTCTGAATTCACCAGTTTGCTGCAAAGAATTCTGAGTTCTACCGTGGCCTCGGTGCGGGGGTTGATCTCGGTTCTGGTGTATTTGGTTCTCGTACCTTTTTTGGTCTTCTTTTTTCTCAAAGATAAAGCAAAAATCATCAACTGGCTGGCTGGTTTCTTACCCCATAACCGTAAATTGACAACCGAAGTGTGGCATGAAGTCAATCAGCAAATCGGAAATTATATTCGCGGAAAGCTCTGGGAATTATTGATTATATGGGGGGTCAGCCATCTGACGTTTGTACTGCTGGATTTACAGTTTTCAATGCTGCTTTCCTTATTTGTGGGCCTTTCGGTACTGGTTCCCTATATTGGTGTGATCGTCATGTTTTTCCCGGTGATGCTCATTGCCTATTTCCAGTGGGGATGGGGGTCGGATTTCGCATACACCGTGCTGGCATATTCAATCATTCAACTGCTGGATGGCAATTTACTGGCTCCCTTGCTTCTTTCCGAAGTGGTG
Organism: Desulfobacterales bacterium; assembly: GCA_050053515.1. GTDB lineage: Bacteria > Desulfobacterota > Desulfobacteria > Desulfobacterales. The sequence continues at coordinate 2,754 of JASFTQ010000356.1, forward strand.
AATCTCCACCCGGTGGCCATAATTGTGGCGGTATTGTTGTTTGGCGGTCTGTGGGGAATATGGGGATTGTTTTTTGCCATCCCGCTGGCAACCCTTGCGCATGCTGTGATCAAAGCTTGGTTCAATTCGCGCGCTCCTCAAGAGGAGTCCGGCGCCCAACCGGACAACCAAGCATAAATATGGATGCCGGTGGTCTGCGAGCGCGTCGACTCCGCACGGGCACCTGCTGCCGGCTGTTACGAAAATTAAGCTTGAATGTTGCCCGAAACTGAATTAAGTTATACAAACTTCCGAATGATATACGTTTCAGCAACACCACCCAGCAAAATCAAAATATGTAAAACAGATGGCCGGCAACTGGCACACATGTGTTCTCTGTCGCCAAAATGAGCATGTATCCCAGCCTGACGCGCTGCAGGCCATTCTAAATGACTATCAAATGGAGGAACAAGGTTGCCATCTGACCGCAAAATCCGCACGCCCGGCCGCATAGACTCCCTGGGGATATGCCTGGGGGCATCCACCATTTCCCTGGTCCATCTGGCATTGGACGCGAAAAACAAACAAAGCGCCGGGGCACCGATTCCGAATAAACCCCGCATCGTTGAATACGCTGTTAACCCCCATGAAGGCGATCCCAAAAAGACCCTTCTTTTGGCGATTAAGGATCTCGATCTGGATTCTTTCGACCACATTGCAGCCACCGGCAGAAAGTTCCGTTATTTTGTCAATTTATCCTCGATTCCCGAACCCGAAGCGGTTGAATATGCCTACCAGTATGTCAAATCTCCAGGGGTCGACAGCCCGGCGGTAGTATCAGCCGGTGGTGAAACGTTTATGGTATACGCTTTGGACCGGTCCGGGCGCATATCCAATGTGATCACCGGAAATAAATGCGCCTCCGGAACCGGTGAGTTCTTTCTTCAGCAATTGCGCCGCATGAATGTTTCCCTGAACGAAGCCGCTCAGTGGGCCGCTATGGAAGCACCCCATCACGTTTCCGGCCGGTGCTCTGTTTTTTGCAAATCCGACTGCACCCATGCCACCAACAAGGGCGTCCCCAAGTCACGGGTTACGGCGGGGCTCTGCAGAATGATGGCCAATAAAATCCTGGAACTCCTCAAAAAGGTAGAAAGAAGAAACCTCATGATCACCGGCGGTACGGCACTCAACCGCATGATGATCGAGTATTTGCACGAAGAGATACCCGGCTTGATCGTTCCGCAACAGGCCCCCTATTTCGAAGCACTGGGGGCGGCTCTTTGGGCGCTGGAACACACAACCCGACCCTATCCGGGAAAATCGGAGTTATTTGTTCCCGGGGCCGCCTCTTTTGACAGACTGCCGCCCCTGCCGGAGGCTGCAGACCAAGTAACATTTAAAACCATTGAATCAGGTGAAATACGTCCCGGTGACACCTGCATCCTGGGTCTGGATGTCGGGTCCACGACCACCAAAGCCGTCTTGTTGAATGCTGCCGACTATAGCATATCGGCCTCAATATACCTGCGTACCAATGGAGATCCGGTGGGAGCTTCAAAAAAATGCTACCAGTCCATTTTAGAGCAGGTAGAAAAATTCGTCGAGCCGTGCCAAATTTCGATCATCGGTTTGGGCGTGTGTGGCTCCGGCCGCCAAATCGCCGGCCTGCATGCGCTTACAGAAGGTGTGATCAATGAAATTATCGCCCATGCCACCGCCGCGATATATTTTGACCCCGCAGTAGACACGATTTTTGAAATCGGGGGACAGGACGCCAAATACACTTACATTACCAACGCTGTTCCATCTGACTATGCTATGAATGAGGCCTGTTCAGCCGGCACCGGATCGTTTTTGGAAGAGTCGGCCTTTGAAACCCTGGGGGTAAGAATGGAAGACATCGCGAATATCGCCCTGCAGGGCCGACAACCTCCCAATTTTAACGATCAATGTGCGGCATTCATTGCTTCAGATATCAAAAATGCCATCCACGAGGGTGTCGAACACGAAGACATTGTTGCCGGCTTGGTGTATTCGATATGTATGAACTACGCAAACCGGGTAAA
>JASFTQ010000357.1:0-4770 GCA_050053515.1 Desulfobacterales bacterium
TCTTTTGTGAGCGGCATTGCGTATTTTTGGGAAAAGATTGAAGCCCCCGTCCTTCAGGGCGGGGAGCTTCACTTTTTACGAAACCTTCATTTGTTGGTTTCCCAATAAATGTTTACCTTTTTGAAAACTAGCTGCCCAGTGCATGCTTTTTGCAGAAATCTTCCAGCACGCCGTCAAAATTGGGCCTGCCGATTTCCTGCAAATTATAGTAGACCCGCGTATTGGGTTTGTTGATTTTGATGATCCGGTTCAAGTCAATCGGCGTGCCGATGACCACAGCATCACATTCGGTTTTGTTTATCGTTGCTTCCAGGTCTTTTAGCTGCTGCTGCCCGTAGCCCATGGCCGGCAAGACCATTCCGATATCCGGATACGTCTCAAAAGTTTCCGCCAGCCGGCCCACGATGTAGGGCCGCGGATCAATGAGACCGGCCGCTCCGAATTTTTGGGCAGCAACTACCCCGGCGCCGATCTTCATCTCCCCGTGGGTCAAGGTGGGACCGTCTTCAACCACCAAGACACGTTTTCCCCTGACAACCGACGGATCATCTATGTCCAGCGTGGAGGCTCCGTCAATAACAACCGCCGCCGGATTCTGCGAGGCAATGTTGCGGCGCACCGTCTCGATGCCGGCGGCATCCGCACTGTCCATCTTGTTGATGACCACCACATCTGCCAACCTCAGGGTCACGTTACCCGGATAATAGGTGAGTTCGTGACCCGGGCGGTGGGGATCGGCCACGGTCACATGCAAATCGGGTTTGTAAAACGGAAAATCATTGTTGCCGCCGTCCCACAAAATGACGTCACAGCCTTTGGGGTCTTTTTCGGCCTCCCTGGCAATGGCTTCGTAATCAACACCGGCATAGATGACGTTGCCGCGCACCACATGCGGCTCATACTCTTCCATTTCCTCCACGGTACAATTGTGTTTTTCCAGATCGGAAAGCTCTGCAAACCGCTGTACCCTCTGAGAAACAAGGTCACCGTAAGGCATTGGATGGCGGATGGCCACCACTTTCAGGCCTTTGGCCATCAAAATCTCGATGATCCTTCGCGAGGTCTGGCTCTTGCCGCAGCCGGTGCGAACCGCTCCTACCGAGATGACCGGTTTATTGCATTTTATTTGGGTCTCCTTGGGGCCCAGCATTACAAAATTGGCCCCGGCCGCATTGACCCTGGCGCCGACGGACATCACGTGCTGATATGACACATCGCTGTAAGAAAACACGCAGTCATCTGCGTTTAATTCTTTGATGAGCTTTGATACGTCTTTTTCGGCATAGATCGGTATGCCCTCCGGATATAACTCTCCCGCCAGTTCAGCCGGGTACTTTCTGCCTTCAATATCCGGTATTTGGGTGGCGGTAAAGGCAACCACTTGGCAGTCCTTACGGTCCCGGTAATAGGTGTTGAAATTATGGAAATCTCTCCCGGCGGCTCCCATGATAATCACGTTTTTCCTCGACATAAGTTTTTCCTCCGTAAAAATTATGAATTAACTGAGGGGTCGGGGTGTTTTTTTCACGGCAAGATGCCGGGTTGTTGCCTGCCAAGCCTAGCAGCGGCAACTACCCTGCATTTTACTGCCCGTTATTTAAAACTTTCAGGCCAACAATAACCGGCCGGCTTGCTTCCCTGTAAGCCCTGCCTTTTAAGGCGGGGTGAAGGCAAGCTTTCTTAAACAGATAGTTTCCTTTCCGGGAAGACCCGCCCTCTAGGGCGGGTAGCTTCACACCCTGTTTTGCCTTTCTCGGCGGCAACAGCCCTCTGCCCCTTGGAAGCACTGGGGCGATCAGCTTGCCGTGAAAAAAACACCCCGACCCCTCAATCACCTATATTTTGAAACTGGTTTTAACGCTATCGTTTCTGGATAACGGGGGCGCATTAAGCTGCCCCCTAAACTGGTTTAGCATTTATCGAGTATCAAGCATCAGGCATCGAGCATCTATTTGATTATTTCGGTCCCTGCCCGCCCCGCAATCGCTTTTTCAATATCCTCGAGATGGCAGATAATCCCCCGGTTGCCGGTGGCTTTGAAAAATTCCGCAACGGCCTCCACCTTGGGGCCCATGGACCCGGCCGGAAAATGATTCTCATTGATATATCGTTCCATCATGGTGAGCGGGACATTTCGCAGTATTTTCTGATCCGGCGTGCCCCAATGAATGGCGGCACCGGCCGTATCCGTGGCAATTACAAAGATATCGGCCTTTATCTCCCGGGCCAGCACCGAACTGGCCAGGTCCTTGTCAATCACGGCCTCAACCCCCCGGAACTTTCGCTCTTTGCGGATAACCGGAATGCCGCCGCCGCCGCAACAAATGACGATAAAATCCATCTCGATCAGCTTTTTGATCTCCCGCCGCTCCACGATGTTCAATGGTCGCGGCGAAGCCACCACCCGCCGGTATCCTTTGTCGGTTTTAACCAGGTTATAGGTCAGCCCGGCCGCCTCTTCTTCACTGTAAAACGGTCCGATGGGTTTGGTGGGTTTTTGAAATGCAGGATCGGCTTCATCCACGACCACATAAGTGATCAGGGTTACAAAATTCTTCTCGCCGTTTTTTCCTATTTCCATCAAAGCGGTATCCAAGGATGACTCGATCATGTATCCGATCTGCCCCTGGGTCATGGCGCCGATAATCTCCAGCGGCATTTTGGGTACCGCATCGCAACTTTCCTGTTGCAGTAAGAGATTGCCCACCTGGGGACCGTTGCCATGTGTGATCACAATGGTATATTGATCGGAGAGCCGGGCAATTTGTTTCATGGTTAACTTGAGGTTCTCAAACTGCTCTTCGGCGGTCCCTTTTTGCCCCTTTTTAATCAGGGCATTGCCGCCAAAGGCGACCAAGACGATGGGTTTGTTTTTCATAGGACCTCACATACTCGATAGGTTCATACCGCCGGCCGGTTGTTGTATGCGGCCAAATAGCCTTTGATGCTCGATAAGCGTTTCTCGATTCTCGATTATAGGCCTAAGCCACGTCACTTTATATCCGGATTATGAAACACGATATCGTGTCTAAAATCTCCACAATCCATCATGCAGCATCCAGCATTGAGTATCGCGATTTAGCATCCCAGCGTCGCTACCATCACGGCCTTGATGGTATGAATCCTGTTTTCGGCTTCATCAAAAACAATGGATGCATCGGACTCGAACACCTCTTCGGTGACTTCCATGGCCTCCAGTCCGAATTTCTGATGAATCTCCTCGCCGATGACGGTTTCCCGATTATGAAAGGCCGGCAGGCAATGCAGAAATTTCACAGCGGGATTGCCGGTTTTTTCCATGGCGGCGGCATTGACCTGATAGGGTTTGAGCAGTTCGATTCTGTCCTTCCAAACGTCTTCCGGTTCGCCCATGGAAACCCAGACATCGGTAACCAAAAAGTCACAACCTTTGACACCCCGGTCCAGATCATCGGTGACGACTATTTTTGCGCCGCTTCCCTTTGCTATCGCCTGGGCCTGCGACACCAGCTCGGTGTGGGGTTGAACACTTTTGGGGGCTATTGATCGAAAGTCCATCCCCATTTTAGCAGCTCCCACCAGAAGGGAGTTGCCCATGTTGTTGCGCGCATCACCGAGGTAGGCAAAGCTGACCTGGCTCAAGGGCTTGTCACAGTGCTCCATCATGGTCAACAGATCAGCCAGAACCTGGGTGGGATGAAACTCGTTGGTCAAACCGTTCCACACCGGAACACCGGCGTAATTGGCCAGTTCCTCCACTATGTTCTGTCCAAAACCGCGATACTCGACTCCGTCATACATCCGACCCAGCACCCGGGCCGTGTCCTTCATGGATTCTTTGGTGCCCATCTGAGAACCGGAGGGCCCCAGATAGGTTACCCGGGCACCCTGATCATAGGCCGCAACCTCAAAAGCACATCGGGTTCGGGTGGAGGACTTTTCGAAAATGAGAGCGATATTTTTTCCATTCAACCGGGGTTGCTCGGTCCCGGCATATTTGGCCTTTTTCAGATCCATAGAAAGGTCAAGGAGAAACCTGATTTCCTCGGATGTAAAATCCAGCAATTTCAGAAAATGCCGATCTCTTAAGTTGAACGCCATTGCAACCTCCTCCTGATGATAAAAAATGCCGGGGCGATCAGCTTGTGGTGCAAAAAAACACCCAGCCCCTGAATTATAGTGATTGTCAAAATAACATTCCGATTGCCCGAGGTGCCGGCAGGGGGTAAATTTTTTCGACAAGCTGATTCCCCCGGTGATGCTAAGCAACAAAGGGTTGTTGCTGCCTGGATGACCAAACCACGGTGAGTCTTTGGGTTAACCCCAATACGTTAACAGGCGGGGGGGCAATTGATAGGAAGTGGCCCTATGCGAGCCAAGGTGGCGGTGATTCTGCATCTTGACGAAAAAATTTACCCCCTGCCTATGCCTCTTGATTCTGCGTTATTTCGGAACATTATTTTGACATCCGTTATAACTAAACGTGGAAACGGGAAATTATCTCTGTATTCTACGGTCGAAAATGCCGGAGTGCCAACCTGTAAAACAGGAATGTGGTGCACATTTAAACTTCACTCGAATAGAAACTGTAGCAAAAAAGATGCCAATCGAAGCGTGGTTGGTAATAAAAATATTCTGATTATTTTCTATAATTTATAAAGAATAAAGAGGCAAGGAACCCTCGAGTGACTAGAAAATATGTAGCAACTTACACCTATGTTGCCCAACAAAACTGTGCGATGCTACACTTTTTCTGTTGGTCTGCTGATTTTGTATTTTTGAAACCGGCGA
>JASFTQ010000358.1:0-4700 GCA_050053515.1 Desulfobacterales bacterium
GCATTTTCCTGGGAGGCGCTAAAACGACGCCTACATTTTCCCTGAATACATACTTCCCTGGGAGAAAGTTATTTGAGGGGCGGGGGTGTTTTTTTCACGACAAGATGATCGCCCCGCTGCTTCCAAGGAGCAGAGGGCTATTGCCGCCCAGAAAGGCAAAACACGGTGTCGGTTCTTGTCGGCGCGAAAATTTTAAATGGCCGGCAGTAAAATGCAAGGCAGTTGCCGCTGTCAGGCTTGGCAGGCAACCACCCGGCATCTTGCCGTGGAAAAAATACCCCGACCCCTCCGTTATTTATCTCGGTAATTGTCGAAAAACTCCTTGCGAAAAGATTCAAAGGCGTTCTGTTCTATGGCTTTGCGCATATCTTCCATGAGTTGCATAAAGTAACGCATGTTATGGACAGTGTTGAGGCGATAGGCCAGAAGTTCTTTGGACACAAAGAGGTGTCGCAGGTATGCCCGGGAATAATTGCGGCAGGTATAACAGTCACAGCCTTGCTGAACCGGCTCAGGATCGTGCTTGAACCGGGAATTACCGATATTAACGGTTCCATGTTTGGTAAACAGCTGGCCGTTACGCGCATTTCGTGTCGGCAGTACACAGTCAAACAAATCCGCCCCGCAGCTCACCAGTTCCACGAGGTCCCGGGGGGTCCCGGTGCCCATGACATACTTTGCTTTTGATTTCGGTATCTTTGGCAAAATAAATTCCGCTATTTGATACATAATCTCCTTGGGCTCCCCCACACTGAGCCCCCCCACGGCATAACCGCTGAGATCCAATTCGATCAAGGCCGCTGTCGATAATTCTCTCAGATCCTCAAAAGTGCCCCCCTGGACGATTCCAAACAACGCACTGCCTCCGGGGGTTTCACCCTCCCAGGCCCGCTTGCATCTTTGGGCCCAACGCGTTGTAAGCTCCAGTGCCGCCAGGGCCTCCCTGCGGTCGGCCGGGTAGTTGATGCACTGATCCAGGCACATGGCGATATCCGAATCGAGACATCTCTGTATCTCCACGGATTTTTCCGGCGTCAGCATGTGCCTTGATCCATCGATGTGGGACCGAAAAATAACTCCCTCTTCGGCTATTTCATTGAGCCTGGCCAAGGAAAAGACCTGAAAACCGCCGCTGTCGGTAAGTATGGGACCGAACCAATTCATGAATTTATGCAGCCCGGAAAAGTGACGTATGACGTCGCAACCCGGTCTGAGATACAAATGGTATGTATTGCCCAGTATCATCCGGACGCCGCACGCCTGCAAGTCTTCCGGAGAAAGCGATTTTACCGTGGCCAATGTCCCCACCGGCATGAAGACCGGTGTACTGACCTTTCCATGGGCGGTCTGAAGGATTCCGGCGCGCGCCCGGCTCTCACTTGATTCAGCGATAATTTCAAAGCTGTACATGATTTTTTAGTTTTAAGTTTTAGGCTTTAGGTTATAAGTTTATGATTTTAATGATTTTATTAGACCTTGAATCATTTTCGATATGCTTAGCAACTCCGCGACCATTTCTTTTTGTTCCTGTGCAGAGCCTTTCGAAATATGAAGAAACCTTATAAATTCTGCCGTAGATCCACGCTCAGCGCCTTCGGCAATGTTGCTCGGAATTGATACTGCCGCTCGTGTCATCTGGTCTTTCAAACTATAGTTAACACTTAAATTTCAAATAATTAACATTGCATCGCCATAGCTATAGAACCTATATTTCTCTTTTATGGCCTCCCCATACGCTTTTAATATTTTTTCCCGACCGGCAAAAGCAGATACCAGCATCAGTAAGGTGGATTTGGGTAAATGAAAATTGGTGATCATGGCATCGATGACGTTAAATCGGTAGCCCGGATAAATAAACAAATCACAGCTGCCGCTACCATGACGGACTTTTCCATTTACATCAGAGGCAAATTCAAGGGTGCGCACACTGGTTGTTCCTACAGCGATAATCCGCTGGCCTTCAGCCTTGCTGGTATTAATCGTATCTGCAGTAACTTTAGGAATGGTAAACCGTTCGGAATGCATCCGGTGATCGCGGATATCGGATACGCGTACCGGCAAAAAGGTACCATATCCGATATGAAGGGTAATTGAAACGATTCTGACATCCCCGGACTTAATTCTATTCAACAATCCTTCAGTGAAATGAAGACCTGCCGTAGGTGCAGCAACGGCTCCCTTTTGGGAAGCGTACACGGTTTGATAGAATTGGTTGTCAACAGTGGACATATCGTCCCCATGGCGTTTTATGTAAGGCGGCAGGGGCACCCGACCGATTTGATCCAGCAAATCCCGAAACCTCCCCGCGTATAAAAATTTAAGGGTGTAGGCGCCCTGGTGAAAGTCCAGCACTTCAGCCTCTAATTGCCGGTCGAAGTACAGGCGTGCACCGGCCCTTGAAGGTTTTGAGGCCTTTAGCAGGCACCTACAGGTAAATTCCCCATGGCCCTCTGTTGCCCCGGCATAATCCAGAATAAGAACTTCAATTTTTCCACCCGTTTCTTTGCGGCCGTGCAAACGTCCGGGAATGACTTCAGTGTTATTGACCACCAGAATATCCCCTGGTGACAGCAATTCGGGGAGTTCGCCAAATTTGCGGTGAGCAATCTCATCGGTTTGGCGGCTCAACAGAAGAAGCCGGGAGTAATCCCTTTGCGTCATCGGCGTCTGAGCAATCAGGTCTTGCGGAAGATTATAATCGTACGCGGATAATGAATACATACACGAATAAAATTTTATCGTTGTTTTTGATTGATCGGCTGTTTCGATAATCGAGGATCAAAGCTTCAGCTACGGGTTTCGGGTTGCGCGCTGCGTGTCGATGGGAAACTCGAAACCCGAAACCCGCAACAATAATTTTCTAGGATGTTCATCCAGCCAACCGGTTCCCCACATACACCAGGCCGAGACCGATCAGCATGAACACAAGACCTAATTTACGCAAGGTACTGTCGGGGGCCTCTATGATTTTGTTGAACCACGACTTCATCTTGTCGGGAAATGCAAAATACGGAAGCCCTTCGATAATCATCACCATACCTATGACACTTAGAAAAAATTTCATGACATTCCTCTGTTAAATGGTGCTGTGAATTCCCCGGAAGCCGGGCGAGCGACTTTATTTCCAGAGATAATGCTTTACTTTGCGATAGTAAGTGCAACAGGCATACCCAAAAACATTTCCGCTTGTCAAACAGGCCAAAGGTATAGTATTGGTTGACAGCCACTAAATTAACAATAACAGATATTTATAGATCAACTCAAAAATAAATCCGGGAGCAAATAAAATGGAGCAGACCAAACCTCTGGTTGTTCAAAAGTCACTCATTTCATGGATCTGGACCAGCAGCCTGAAGCTACAGGTGCTTTTGATTCTCATTATTCTAGTCGAGGTCGTATCCCGCGTAATTCCGCTGGAGATGCAAAAAAGGGTGATCAATGAAGCCATCAATTTAAGAAAAGTTGACCTGTTATTCATGTATTGCGGCATTTACCTGGCCGCTGTTGTTGCCGCCGGCATACTTAAATATCTCAACAACATTATCCAGACGGTCATCGGTCAACGCGCGCTTTCGGATATGAGAAAAGCCCTGTACCATCACATTCTGACTCTGCCCTTGAATTTTTTCAGAAAGACCCAGCCGGGTATGGTGGTTTCATCGCTTATTGCCGAGCTCACGACATCAGGAACTTTCGTGGGCATGGCTATCGCAGTCCCGGTAACCAATGTATTAACCTTGCTGGCTTTTGCCGGTTATTTGATTTGGTTGAATCCATTGCTGGGGCTGGTTTCGCTTTCCGTTTATCCCTTTGTTCTCTTTTTGGTGCCGATACTGCAGAAGCGTGCCAACAGAGCCAATAAAAAAAGAGTGGATGCCGGTCGCAGTCTATCCAGCAAAATCGCCGAATCCATAACCGGCATCCATGAAATTCAGGGCAATGGCGCCTTTCACCTTGAAAATCGAAAATATGATCGCTTGGTAGACAGGCTTCTGAAAATAAGGATTGTCTGGACTCTCTACAACCAGGGGGTCAAGACCTTGAACAATTTCTTTACCAATCTAAGCCCCTTCTTAATATTTATTCTCGGCGGTTTTCTGGCCATGAGGGGACAATTGGAACTCGGTGCGCTGGTCGCTTTTCTATCAGCTCAGGAAAAGTTGTATAATCCATGGAAAGAACTCATCCAATTTTATCAGGTATACCAGGATGCATCAGTGCGCTACAAACGTACCATGGAATATTATGATACCGCACCGGATCACGAAATTGCCCCGCGGGATCGCAAACCGTATGACCTGGAAGCCAATCTGGATGTCAGGAACATGTCGTTTGTGACGGATACCGGTATTCGCCTGCTGGATGAGATCAACCTTTCATTGAAGTCGGGCGAGCATTTGGCTTTGGTCGGATTTTCCGGAAGCGGGAAAAGCACCTTGGCCCTGTGTATCGGTCAGCTGTATAAGTATACCGGCGGGCATGTTCAGATCGGCGGCAAAGAGGTATCAGATCTTTCCAAAAAAGATTTGATCCAAAACATGGGCTTTGTATCCCAAAGCCCTTTCATATTTGATGGCACCATTAAAGAAAATTTATTATACGCCTGTTCGGCGAAAAATGATGAAAACGACTCCGGCCGCGACGCTGTAAATTCAATGCCGACCCTTGACGATATGATTGCCGTGCTGCACCAGACCGGT
>JASFTQ010000359.1:0-4700 GCA_050053515.1 Desulfobacterales bacterium
ATATTTTTTTTTAGGGGCCATTTGTCCAATTGCATTCATGATTATACTGATAAAGAATATGGTTAAACATAAAAGTTTGGTTGGTTGGCTATTTCCAGGCGGAACCACGAAGACCGAAAGAATCTTATTATTCTCATGTGTCTTTATTTTTTTTCTACTACTTATATTGGGTTAGGACCAAAATAAAAAATTAACATCAAGTTCGGGATAAATTCAGAGAAATAGTTTACTTTTTAACTTATTTTGCATTTGAGTATTAAAAAGTAAAAAGAAAATGGGAAGAAGGTTGTACAGTTATGCGTTTCATCAATCGAACCACATGGGAAAAAGCATAAATATATGATTTCCCATATTTTTCATACTTTTATTTAGGGGGACATCCTATGATCCTCCTGTCAAGGGGGAAGAAGTAAAAAATTTTATAACATAAAATCAATTAGTTATGAGGTTCGCTTTTTAAGCACGTACTTCCTCCTGAAATAAGGGACGATCATACGTTTATGCGTTTCGTTGCATAACACCATTGAAAAAAAACGCATAAACGTATGACCGTCCCCTATTTTTTCCTACCTATTTTTGCCATTTAGCTTTTATTGGCTATTCATCAGTCCAGATCAACACCGGTTTTGCATTGATTACACCTTTTTGCCCCGCGAAACAGTTTGTTGCCGCATTCAGGGCAAACGTAGCGTGCCTCTTCATCCTGAATGAATTTTGCGGTGCCATGTTGGCGCCAGTAGGGTATGGCGCGCAAAACTACTTTTTTCCCAACAGGTATTGGAAATTCTTCGATAAATTTGCAGGGAAAATCGCCGCACTGATGGCATCCCTCAAAGCCTTTTTGTTGAATACAATCTCTGATCGAACAGACTTGGCAGAATACGGACCTTCTATCCGCAAGACAGCCATCACACAACAGATCCTCAGTGGTGAGATGGTCCAGTCCCGGCATATTTGCTTTATACATGTCCAGCAGCCGTTCCAGAAATTTCTGATTGTTATCTCTGGTGGCATAATAAACACCGCACACACCACAATACAGCCCACAGGGAGCAATATGTTCCGGATTTATTTGCATAATCAACTCCTTTGAAATTTATTTGGCAAATCGTGTTTTGGTTATCGCAATTTTATACATTCGCGTTTTCTTCTTTTCCCATGATTTTTCTTATCTTTTTTTGGTCCCACTCCTCACCCAGAAATTTACCCCTTAGAATAAAGAGCCCCGATTCTCATGTTGAGAGACAGGGCTCATATCGGAACAATTTCATGGCAACCTCGCAATTGCAGGTTAGCACATGTTTATAATCACACCATCATCTATCATGGATCATGATTTTAAGTCAAGATCGGCATATTTTTCGAGGTAATTTTGGGCATCCCTGTTGCCCATTGCTGCGGCCTGTTTGAAATCTCTCAGCGCCGTTTCTTTTTGACCGGCCAGCAAATAGATCCTTGCTCTGCCGTAATAATAAACCCCCTTCTCAGAATTCAGCTCAATGGCTTTATCAATGAGGCTGACAGCTTTCTGATATTCGCCCAGTTCGCCGTAAGATACACCCATTTGGAAATAGGCGTCACTGCGCCGGGGATCTCGGCCGATGACTTTTTGGAAATATTGGATTGCGACTTTTTCGTTTCCGTAAACTGAAAACAGAATTCCCCTGTCATACCAGTTTTTTATCTCTTTTTCCTGACCATCGGATATGGTAGCGCTTTGTTTCTCATCACCGGCCGCCATAAGTCTTTCTTTTTCGGCATCGGGTACGGTAAGTTTTTGTTCTTCGGCAACCATTTGCCGAGCCCTCTCTCCAACACGCGTTATTTCGAATCCTTGTTTGGATAGAATATTTTGTATCGCCGACTCACCCCAAAAGTGTCCGGCACCGACAGCAAAGAAATGCGATGTTGCCGGATTCGTTTTGATGATCGTCGCAATCCGTTCAGCCATGAGCTGATTTCGATTATGAAGTACCTTTTGTAAAAAAGTCTTGTAAAATTCATCCTTTTTCACATACTGCATCATGAGCTTGCCGAAATTTTCAATATCCCCCTGGTTATACCACTCGATAAACTGCTCAGTAACATTAACTCCTTTTTCCCTGGCTGTTTCCATATAATCCAGCGTATCCCTCAACATTTTGATTTGTTCTTTTATACTTAAGCTCTCAAAAATTGCAATTTGCTCTTCAGCCGTCTCTAATGCTCCCACCCTTTTACCCTGCTGCTGCGCCAGATCATATAACTGTGCATCCAATGCAGGTGCTCCCGGATTATTCACCTGTTGTTCAAGTAATGATAACGTTGCTGCCAATGCCCACACTTTAAACTTTACAAATGGCTCAATGGTTAATGCAGGATTAATGTCTTTTATGAATTCTTCGGTGCGAGAGAGTAGATCCTCGGAAATGATATCTGCCAATGTTTGTTCACCGGGCAACAACATTTGAGCAGCTTGGGCTAACATGTTGGCCTTATCAAGCGATATCTCCGTGTAGACTGCCTGGCTGTCGCTAAATGCATTTTCGACACTCTCCGGCAACGTCGTGACACGGGGATCGGGGAAGTGGATGGTGCCAAACAAATAAGATGGCGCTCGACCTTCAATTTTCCAGAGGAAAGGATTGCCGGCGGCCCGTGAATTTAAAGGACAACAAATTACGATCAATATAAAAAATAGCACATACCTGTTTAGTTTGTTCATATTCGGTCAATTATCCTTTCGAAAGCGTCAGGAGATCTTTTTGAGAATCGTAATACTCATAAATATTTTACCAAAAATGGGATTAAGCCGCAAGACAAGCAAGAACGGGTGGGAAGCGTCAACGATGAGACGGAAAGATAGCAGTTCCGTCAATACGGGATGGTGCGAGGCTTTATCAACACCAACTATGACCACATGGTCTGCAAAGATTATTATTAGAAACCGCTGAATTGGCTGCTGTCAACATGGCAGCAAAAGAGAAAATCACCGAAATCACTCAATCCAGATTGGCGATGAAATCGCCTCGTCGTTGCGACCGTTGTCGTCATTGTCGTCTGCTTGAGTAACGATTACATAGTAGTAAGCATCACCAAACGGCAACGGGTCGGTTAAGGTTACCTGAATCAGGTTGCCGGAAACCGCCACAGATTGCCACGGTATTCCGCTACGATACAGGCGCACGCCGCTGAAAGTATCTCCGCTTTCGTCCCTGGCAGTCACTTCAAACTCTCTGGGACCGCCCGACAGTCGCGATCCCATCGGGAAACCCTGACACCGCAGATCTAAGAAAAGATCTTTGTCTTCAGTGGCATAGAAGCGGCGGTTTCGATAAGCATCTATGATGGCCTCCCTCGTCAGACTTGTCGCCAGCACCGCCGTGCGAAAGTCATTTTGCGCCCCCCAATCTGTGGCATGGTTGTCCTGACCGCCCTGGGCACCCAGATGCCAACCCAACCAGTTGCCAAGATCCCAGTAGCTTAAAAAGTCGAGAAAATCATACCAATTGCCGTCGTAGTAAAATGAGTCAAAGCTTTCACTGCCATTCCAGAGCTCGATGCCGACCATCTGCGGCACAACGTCCGGGTAGAGGTTGAGGTGAAAGAGCTCCAAAGATAAAAAATCATAGTGGCCGGGGTGATTGAAGAGGGCAAATGCCGCCGGGCGATCGATGATCCAAGCATACAGATCGGTAAGCCAAAAATCAGAAAACGTTTCGGTAAAATCGGTCGTATTGATAACATTGACATGTCCTAAAAGGGGATTGGACCATTCAAATCCCCACAGCGTGACGTAACTTCCAGACTGATAGTATTGCTCGGCGGCGGTGACGAGCTGTTCCCATTTGTTTTCCCAGGGCCAAATTATTAAAAGCTCTCCGTGGTCCGTCAATGCGAAAAAATCAAGGCCACTGGCACGAGCAGTCTGGTAAGCTCGCGACGGGCTCCCTGCACCATCCGACAGTTCGCTGTGGGCATGAAGATAACCGAAGTAAACATTATAATGTACATCGGGCTCAGCAGATTTAGCTCCCGGCAGTCCTGCAGACGGAGAAGGTTTTAGGGCATCAACACGTTGTTTGAGACGACTCAGGATCTCCGGCGCCGGGATTTGTCTTAGCTGTTGGGATTGCGCGGCAACCTCCCGATCCGCCCGAAAGTCTGAAAAACGGACCTTTTGTAGGAAATCACGGCATTGACTCCAGCTGGGGTGGCGGGCTTTGCCGCGCAAAACGATGGAGAGCGCCGCACTGCGCTGAAGACTGATATCGTCATGGTAGGCATTCAACACATAAAACTCCAGGGGAGAGGGGTTTCGTCCTTTGGTCAGCTTATAAACCAACACGATATGCTCTTCCCACGTCACCATGTTTTTATAGGTTGCAGAATCCAAAAAATTTATCAACTGCTGCATTTTCCACTGAATAGCGGCTGAATCCGCCGGCCTGCTGGACGCCGCCCATCCAAAAGCCGGACATAACGAACCGAGCAGGATAGCAAAAAGCAGGATGAGAGTACGCTTTCGGGCATTTCTCATGAGTTGCATGACAAGCCTCCTCATTTATTAGATTTATGCGCAGATCCGAGACGAAGGGGGGGTTCATTGATTTCATGGCAACCTCATGCACTTGGGTTAGCACACGGAAGTAATGACCCCATTTAGCTATCACCCATATATTTCAGCGGATAGAATGGTTGTGAAGCCCCCCTTATAAGGG
>JASFTQ010000360.1:0-4640 GCA_050053515.1 Desulfobacterales bacterium
GCGCTTTATATCGCGATGTCCTTGAGAACCGTTTCCTTGCATCCGCTGAAAACGGCGAATCTAAAATTCTGCCCTTGGCTGAAGCGATTCGCCGGAACATAAAAAAAGGGATGAGCCTTCATCTTCTCGGGCTGCATTATCGTGCGCATGCCGCCATTTTTGAACTGTTGCGGCAGTTCAAGGATCGCAAGCCGGACTTCACGATCATCGCCGGGACACTGCACGGTCCGATCATGGCCCTGTTTCACGCCGGCCTGGTTAAAAAAGCGGTGACGGCCTTTAGCGGGGAAGCCTATCCCACCATGGGGCCCAATCCCGTTTACAATCGGCTTTACAATGAAAAAAAGGTCTCTTTTGAAAACTGGAGCTTTCTAACCTTCACCTTGAGGCTTCTGGCGGGCGCCATGGGGCTCGGGTTCCTGCCGACCCGGTCCCTGGCCCGTAGCGATATGGCGTCTGCTAACGAGAAAGACTGCCGGCCCCTGGCAGATCCCTTCGGCGAGGTTTCAGGACTGACCGCCGTGCGGGCGCTTAAACCCGATATCACCATCCTGCATGGTCATGCGGCCGATGAATTCGGCAATACCATCCTGATGCCCCCCAGGGGCGAAGACATTTACGGTGCTTTTGCCAGCCGCAGGGGGGTTATCGTAACTGTGGAAAAGATCGTCTCCCCGAACTTCATCCGGCAAAATTCCCATCTAGTGAAACTTTCGGGGAGCTGCGTCAGAAGCGTTTCCGAAGTGCCGATGGGGGCGCACCCCAGCGGTTCGAATAGCCAGGGGCTTAGCGGAATCGACGGGTATTGCGAGGATATTCCTTTTTACATCGAGGCTCGAAAAGCGGCTAAGGATCCCCGGACTTTCGACCTCTGGATAAATGAGTGGATTCTGGATAGTGAAGATCACAAGGCCTACCTTGCCAAGCTGGGCAACAAAAGGGTGCATCGCTTGAAGGTCAGATCTTACCCAAACGCCTGGCAGCATGAGCTGAACAGCAAGATGGCGAAAGTTCAGGAGGCCCCCCTAGCGCCGACCGCCCTGGAACGGGCGGTGCTGGCTGGTTGTGATATCATACGGCAAAAAGCATGCCAAGGCGGCAGCAAACTGGTGCTGGCCGGCGCCGGTCTGGCAAGTCTGGCTTCCTGGGTGGCAATATACGGTTTAATGGAACAGGGAGAAGAAACCCAATTGGTATCGGAACTCGGCTTTCTGGGATTTTACCCCAGGCCGGGGGAGCCTTTTCTCTTCAACCTGTCCAATATCCCCACCTGCACGGTGCTGGACGGTATATTGACTATGCTTGGCATGCTGGTGCCCCACGAGGGGATGCGTTGCATCGGAGCGTTAAGTGCCGCGCAGGTCGACAGATATGGAAATCTCAATACGACCCTGATACCGAACGAAAAGGTCTTCATGACCGGCTCGGGCGGTGCCAACGATGTCATGTCAACCGCCGGGGAAGTCATTATTATCATGCCCCAGTCCCAGGGACGCTTTGTCGAAGAGCTTGAGTTTATTACAAGTCCGGGTACGAAAGCCCGGACCCTGGTTTCCACCCTGGGAGTTTTCGAGAAACTGGGCGATGACGCCGAATTTACACTAACCGCTTATTTTGAAGATCAAACGGCGGCTGATGAAGCGGCGGCGGCTGATCAAATACGTCAACGGTGCGGCTGGAACCTGAAAACGGCCGCCCGCCTTGAAAAATTCCCGCTGCCCGATATCAGAGACCTTGCGACGTTGCGCACATTTGATCCGGACAGATATTTCCTGCGAGATTAACGCGGAGCCTTTGTTGGTTTGAGGCATTTGGAATGGAGAATGACGAATTAAGGAATTCTGCCGGCCGAGAGCCTCTGGATCGAACGATCTATCTTAAAAAGATTGAGCGAAGCGACGCCACAATATTAGGCATTTTCCATTTTGTTCGGGTTAAAGCCTCCGCCTCGGAGAGAATTATGAAAAATTGGAATGTTGATTTTGGTATGACCAAGGAGCAGGAGATGATTGCCGGCTCAGCCCGGGAAATCTCGCGCAAATTCGGCCCTGAATACTGGTATGAAAAGGAAGATACCCAAAGTTTTCCAGGCGATTTTTTAGAGGTGCTGGGGGAGACCGGCATTCTCGGATTGGGAATTCCCGAGGAGTACGGCGGTTCGGGAATGGGCCTGACCGAGGCGGTTATCGCTATTGAAGAGTTGGGGGCCGGCGGAGGCGGCCTGGCGCCTGCCATCTGCTTTGTTTTTTTTGTTGTTTTCGGCGGAATGTCGATTCTGCACCACGGAACGGAAGAGCAGAAAAAAAAGTACCTTCCCCGGATCGCCAAGGGGAAATTGATTACGGCCCTGGGGCTAACCGAGCCGGACGCGGGAACGGATACCCTCAGCGTTGCCACATTTGCCGAGGAAGGCAGCAACGAGTATCGCATTAACGGCAACAAGGTTTTTATCACCGGTTTTGAAGATGCCGGGGTTCTGGTTTTAGTGGCGCGGACAACCAAAAAAGAGGAGGCGCCAAAAAAATCAGCGGGCCTTTCCCTGTTTCTGGTTGATCTTCCCAATGACGGCATTAAATGCAATTCCATACCCAAGCATGGCATTAATTATGTCAAGACCTATGAGCTGGGTATTGATGATTTGCGGGTGCCCAAAGAAGCCCTGCTCGGAAAAAAAGATTTGGGCTGGTATCACATCCTGGCCACCTTAAATCCAGAAAGAATAATGGGCGGTATCGGGGCCATCGGCTGTGCCAAATCAGCGATTAAAGCCGCCGCCAAATATGCCGGTGAAAGGGTCGTTTTCGATCGGCCGATCGGGGCCAATCAGGGGATCCAGCTGCCCCTGGCCGCGGCGTATGCCAAAGTCGCGTGTGCCCGACTGGCCGTGCTGAAAGCCGCGGCCCTTTACGACCGGCAAGCGTCAGTCAAATTAATCGGCGATATTTCCAATTTAGCAAAATATGCGGCGGTGGAGGCGGCAATGGAGGCGACCTACAGCGCAATGCAGGCCCATGGCGGATACGGTTACGCCAAGGAATATCATGTAGAAAGATGGTGGCGGGAGATCCAACTTCTCCGGCTTGCGCCGATTTCGCAGCAGATGACCCTCAACTATATCGGAGAGCACATCCTGGGGATGCCCAGGTCTTATTAAACCTGAATAATGCAATGGGACAATTTAAAGTAAACCGCAAAGACATTTTCTTTATCCTGAAAGATCAGCTTAACTACGGGTCGTTATGTTCCCTGGAGCGCTACCGCGACCTTGATGAGAAAACACTGGACATGCTGGTCAACGAAGCCGTGCATTTTGCCAGGGGGGTCGTGGATCCTCTGAATGCAATCGGAGAAGAACAGGTAGCCCAATTTGAAAATGGGCGGGTGACCTGTCCGGCAGCCTTTAAAAAGGCATTCAGGCAGTATGGCCGGGATGGGTGGATTGCGGCTGCCCGAGACACGCGTTACGGCGGCGGCGGATTTCCGCTGATGATGCGTATCGTTATTAACGACTTGATGTACGGAGCCTGCCAGGCCTTTAACATGGCACCCAGTCTTACCCATGGTGCCGCTCACCTTATTGAAAGCTTTGCCGGCGAGGAATTGAAAGAACTGTATGTCCCGAAAATGTATAACGGCCATTGGTCGGGGACAATGGCCCTGACCGAGCCGGGCGCCGGTTCGAATCTGGGAGCGGTTGAAACGGCTGCGTATCGCCGGGGTGATCATTATCAAATAAAGGGTTCCAAGATGTTCATCTCCTGGGGGGAGCATGACATGACCGATAATATTATTCACCTGACCCTGGCCAGGGTTGAGGGAGCCCCGGAAGGCGTCAAGGGAATTTCGCTGTTTATTATTCCAAAGTTCAGGGTAAATCCGGACGGATCGCTTGGCAAATTCAATGATGTGGTCTGTGGCGGCATCGAAGACAAGCTCGGTCTGCACGCCTCACCGACCTGTGTTTTAAACTTTGGTTCCAAAGATGACTGCATTGGATATCTTTGCGGAGAAGAGAACAAAGGCTTGGTGCACATGTTTCAAATGATGAACCAGGCCAGAATCAACGCTGCGGTTTCCGGGATGGCGATTGCCAATACTGCCTATTTGAATGCCTTGGCATACACCAAAGAACGTGAACAGGGTCGGGATATTGCCGGCCGAAAAAAGGGAAGCGTTCTGATTATCGATCATCCGGACGTGCGCCGGATGCTGCTCTGGATGAAGGCAACGACGGACGGTATGCGTTCCATGATTTATACGACAGCCTATTGGTCCGACCTGGCGGACCAACTTGCCGATGAAAAAGAAAAAGAGCACTACAGCAATCTGCTGGAATTTGTGACCCCGATCATTAAAGCGTACTGCTCGGACATGGGATTCAGGGTCTGCGAAACCGCCATGCAGTGTCTTGGCGGTTACGGTTACTGCCGGGATTACCCGATTGAACAATACCTGAGGGACGTTAAAATCATGTCCCTGTATGAAGGGACCAACGGCATCCAGGCGCTGGATCTGATGGGGCGCAAGCTGAATATGAAAAACGGGGGACTCCTGCTGAGTTTTGAAAAGGAGCTGGACAGGTTCTGTCAACAAAACGGTGCTCATCCCAGGCTTGGTGACCAAGTTCGCGCTTTGTCCGA
>JASFTQ010000361.1:0-4621 GCA_050053515.1 Desulfobacterales bacterium
GTATGCAGCCAAAGCTTCATTATCCCCGTCGAAGCCATTTCGCCCCCGAACACAAAACTTCGTTTGTAGCTCAAAGCTGATAGATCAAAGCTCAAAGCTCAAAGATGAGGTGGGGTATATTAAAGAGCGGTTATACGTACAAGTTAAGTGGAAACTTACGAAAAGTCAATTATTTTTAATAGATTAAATCAACCCCCCATGGAAAACAAGCATTTGAATACGCCAAAAGACAAACATCCATCTCTTTATTCCAGAACGCCTTCTGCGGACGAGGCGTTTGTTCATAAAGTCCATCCGACACAGGGTAAGCGTAGCCGTAAAAAGCAGGTTGTCTTACAATCGCGTCTCCGAGCCAATATCCAAAACTAATCACTTGGTGTGAATAGTCCTCACGTTCTACAATATTGACACCCTCACGCACCGGACCCGGCCGTCCCGAAAACCGTGTAAGCGCCAGATCAAAGTGGTGCCAGAAAAGATGCGGGGGAGCGCTCTTACCGGTAAATCCTCCCCTAAATCCCTGGAAGGCGGAATCCACTTGCTACAAATAAATCCTGTTGGCCTGACCCACCACCCCAGAGCACCCGATAGACCATATTTGCAAAGAGATCCTCTTCTTTTTTATGCCCATGTCGATACCCATTTTTCATTGACAGTGGAATAAGCGCAGCTGTCACGCTTGACTTTGCAAATTTTTGCTCTACTTTGGAGTTCATACGATGTGGTATATTGAGGAGGGCATACGCCGATGATGTCATCAAAAGCCGATGTCCAGGTTGTTAAGGACCATCTGCAAAACCAAACAGGGATTGCAGCAGAAAAGTTGATGGGAGTTAAAGAGCCTGCCGGCCATATCGATCAAATGCTCCGTCAGACAAGAGTCCATCACACACAATTGAGTCAAATGGCGGATATAAAGGCCAACATGATTATGACAATAGCCTCCCTATTAGTGCCTTTTTCCATCCGTTATCTGCAAACACCGCAATTTCATTTGGCGGCCTTGACCATGATCGGCTTCTGCATTTTGACAGTGTTGCTTTCTGCCTATGCCGCTATGCCCAAGATCGGAAACAAAAAATGGCTGCAAAACAAGGCAGGGGATCGAAATTCTTCATTTAACTTGCTATTCTTCGGATCGTTTTCCAATTTGGATTACCCGGAATTTAAAGAAGCAATGGAAGAAGCCATGAACGATCACAACCAAACCTATGAATTTCAGATCCGCGAAATTTACACCATGGGGCGATATCTGTACCACAGGAAATACCGCTTCGTTCGGCTGGCCTACCTCAGCTTTATCATCGGCATACTTCTCAGTTCCAGCATCTATCTCGGGAGTTATTATCTATATTGACGGCTCATTTTTCATTTCTCAACAGAGAAAAGCCGCAGATAATCACCGTATCCTTCTTTTGCCAAGGCCTCTTTGTCAATGAATCGCAGTGCCGCAGAGTTGATACAATATCTCAGACCGGTCGGCGGCGGGCCATCCGCAAAAACATGACCCAGGTGGGAATCACCGTGTTTGCTGCGGACCTCCGTGCGGACCATAAAAAAACTGCGGTCCTCTTTTTCAACGATGTTTTCAGGCTCGAGAGGTTTGGTAAAACTGGGCCAGCCGGTTCCGGATTCGTATTTGTCCCGGGAGCTGAAAAGCGGCTCACCCGAAACGATATCCACGTAGATACCGGATCTTTTGTTGTCCCAGTATTCATTGTTAAAGGCCGGCTCGGTACCCCCATGCTGGGTCACCTTGTACTGCATGGGGGTCAGCTTTTTACGCAGCTCGGCATCCGCGGGTTTTGTGTAAGCTGTGGCATCCGGACGGTCGATGGCGGCCTGGTTGTCGACACTCCAGGTCTTTTCCAGAAATTGATCGCGGCCTGAATTGATGCGATAGAACTTGTAGCGTAGTCCGTGTTTTTTATAATAATCCTGATGATAGTCTTCGGCCCGGTAAAAATGTTTGAGCATCGTAATTTCGGTAACGACCGGTTTGTCAAAACGCGCGGATTTTTCCAACTGCCGTTTAGATACCAGCGCCAGGCGTTTTTGCTGGTCATCATGGTAAAATATGGCGGTGCGATACTGGGTCCCCCGGTCCACAAATTGACCGTCCGGATCGGTCGGATTGACATGCCGCCAAAAAACATCGAGTAGTTTGCTGTATGAAACTTTAGCCGGATCGTAAATCACTTGCACCACCTCCGCATGGCCGGTCTTGCCTGCGGATACTTCCTTGTATGTCGGGTTTTTCGTATGACCACCCGCATATCCGGATATCGCCTCAATGACGCCATCGACTTTTTCAAAATCCGCTTCCACACACCAAAAACAGCCGCCGGCAAAGGTGGCCGTTTGCAGGTTGTCGTTCGTTTTGTTCATGTCGCTCATTTTTTCGTGCTTTGCCGTTCGCCTGTTGTTGGCCGAATCAAAACCAAAGGCAAGCGCCGCCGTGATCAAAACCATGACGAAAAGTATCAGGTATTTCATTTTTAAGCCTCCTTCTAAAAAATAATCAGCGGGTATCGCTTCAAAGGATGGATGATATTCACATTTAACTGAAACCAACTATCGGTTGTGATAAAAGATAATCATGTTGAACAAAAAAAGTGTAACGGAAGTATAACATTTTGATCACAGGTGTATAAAATTGTTGGCTAAGCGACACTAAGTAATATAGGAATGATGGGCATTCACTCCCGGTGATGCCGTGACCGGCTCTCTGTGCCGGTAATCTTGTACTTGCATTTGGATTTGCAATTTGTGATGTTTGTTATACGTTGTTCGCATGCGAGATGAATAAACTGTCCTGTAACCTGCTGCATGAGAGACTGTTTTACGATTCATCATCCCTGCCAAGTCCCACTGCCCGTTCTGCGACCTTTGCGGCGTAGTTCTAGCTAAGACGTAAGTTTTTGGCAAAGACGGAAGCGGGGCGCTCTGTTAAAGCACCCAAAAGGGTGTCCGCGAAGCGTAATTTAACAGGGCAAGCCGGGCAGAACGTATTGACTTCTTTTGTATATACTGGATTCCGGGTCTCGTTCACCTCCGCTGAACTCCCCCGGAGTGACGGAATTGAGGTATTATGAAGCAGTCTCATGGGCGGGTAGAGGTATGCTCCCATGGCACGAAAAATTCTAGTTGTCGAAGACAACAAAGACCTTGCCCGGCTTCTGGACCTTCACCTGCGAGATTTTGCATACGACGTTGACCTGGCGTTCGATGGGGATGCGGGCTGGGCAAAAATCAGATCCAGTGACTATGACCTGATCATTCTCGATCTCATGCTGCCGGGTATTGACGGGCTTGAAATCTGCCGCCGCATCCGTACCCAAAAGAGCTACACGCCGATACTTGTTTTAACTTCAAAATCCGCGGAACTGGATCGCGTGCTGGGCCTTGAGTTAGGGGCGGATGATTACGTCACCAAACCGTTTAGCATCCGGGAGCTTTTGGCCAGGGTAAAGGCCATTTTCAGGCGCATCGATGGGTTGACATCCGGCCACCAACCGGATTCAGAGACGACTATTCATGCCGGAAGCCTGGTCATCGATCCGCAACGGCGGACGGTCAAGCTTAAAGACAAGGCAGTCGTTCTGACGGCCAAAGAATTCGATTTGCTTCTGCATTTTGCGCGCAACGCCGGCAGAGTCTTTACCCGCTCACAGTTACTGGATGAAGTCTGGGGCTATGGCCATGACGGCTACGAACACACGGTTAATTCACACATCAACCGACTGCGAGCCAAGATTGAAAAAAACCCCGCTCAACCGGAGTATATTCTCACCGTCTGGGGTGTGGGTTATAAGTTTGCAGAATTGAACGAGTAAGGAACCAACCCGTGTTTAGATCCTTGTATTCGAAACTGGCCTTGGTATTGACCGGCTTGTTTTTGCTGGTGGGCCTGGCCATTATCGGGGTGACCCTATTTTCAACCGACATGTACCAACAGGAGGTCAACCAGCGTCTCAATCGCCAGTTGGCCGAACAGATTGTCGCCGCCAAGCTTCTAATCCAAGAAAACCGCGTCAACCAGCAGGCCCTTGAAGAAATCTTCCATATGCTCATGGTCATAAATCCGAGTATCGAAATCTACCTTTTGGATACCGGGGGCAAAATCCTGGCATTTTCCGCCGCCCCCGGCAAGGTTAAGCGCAAGCGAGTGAATCTGAAACCGATCAGGGATTTGCTCGCGGGGGATGCGACCATTCCCGTTTTGGGGGATGATCCCCGCAACCCCAGCGGTAACAAGGTGTTTGCGGCTGCGCGCATTATCGAGCAAAACAGATTACAAGGCTATCTGTATGTGATTTTAGGCGGAGAAACCTACGACAGTGTCGTGCAAAAATTGAAGGCCAGCTACATTCTACGGCTGAGTACCTGGGTGATTTTTGCCAGCCTGCTGTTTGCTCTGATCGCAGGGCTCGTATTGTTTGCGTCGCTGACGGGAAGGCTTAAGCGCCTGGCCGATGCTATGGACGCTTTTAGAAGCGGTGCCGGGCAGCAGCCGTTCGAGTTCCCATCAAGGAAACCCGGCCATACGTCAGATGAAATCGACCGGCTGGGTTCTACCTTCACGGAGATGTCCGCCCGCATCGAAGATCAAATGGCGCAA
>JASFTQ010000362.1:0-4577 GCA_050053515.1 Desulfobacterales bacterium
TGGCGGAAGTGCATGGGAAACGAACCCTGTTCGATGTCTATAACACATTGATATATTTGGTAATATTTTGGCCGTTTTTGGCCGCGGGGTAATTCCGGGGTAATCTTAGCCGAAAATCGGGTTAAATCCGATGATGTTTTTACGATAGAAAGGCTCCTTTTTGGGGGCCTTTTTGTTTTTCCGATTCTCATGATTTTTGAGCATTTTTTTATCCAGGTTAACCAAATGACACCTTTTCAAGTTTAGCCGCTGCTTTTTTTCGTTTGCCCGGATTCATGCGGCTCAGATTCAAAATCTTACACTGAATGGCAGGTAGTCGCTCTGCTTCCGGCAAAGCAAACGTCTGCCAATCAGGCGTTCCTCGTTTGAGTGCTAGGAGAAAATTGCGATCCACATCGGTAATCGCAGCATGGATTTTGCAGACAATATTTTTGAAAGTTTTCTCCAGCTGCTCAATGCTGACCGGCTCGCAAGTCATGCCTTCAAATTCTGCCCGGAACAGGGGGTCGATCTTCTGAGGAATTGGATCCAATAATTCAGACATGGGTCTGTTGTGACCCATTAGGTAAACAAGAAACGCGTTTTTCAACCCTTCGCTGATACTTTCGTTATCAAGGAGCAATTTTACATCGTACAAGTCCCTCGGATGTTGTCGATCCAGGGCCGCACACAGTTTTCCGGAATATAGGTCTTCGAAGCTTAGCAATTGTACGCGGGCGAATCCGAAGGCTGCGCGCACCCTTGCAGATAACTCACCTACCTCTGCAGGGTATACACTGCCTCGTAAAACCGGAGTGACTTCGATCTTTACACTGATCTCTTCTTGCCAAACCACCAGTTTATATCGCTTGCCCGTTCCTTCTAAAAGCAAAGCCCTCACACTTGCTCCGGCAACATATCATTAGATATCAGTAGCCATGGCTGCAAGCGCTTTGTCGATATCGGTAAGGCTGGTCTGACGATCTTCCACCGGGAGATATGCCAGATCGATATCCACTGACAGGTGTGGCATGTCTCTTATAAAAAGGTTGATTGCCGTACCGCCTTTTAAAGCGAAACAGGTTTGCTTTGCCACCTGGGGGAGCAGGGCGACCATTAACCGGGCCTGTTCGCTAAAGGGATTGTTCGCTTCCAACTGCCATCTCCCGTGGTATCGTTATCTGATAGGTTGGGTCAAAGGCCCCGCCCTTTACAAGCATTCTCTTGCCCTTGCCGAGATTGATGCCGTCGATCTTCAGAGCCTGGCGCCAGTCATGCCCATGGCGATCACTGAACCACAAAAATAGACGTTTTGCTTTCACCTGGGAGCAGGCGCGCAGCAGTACATGCAGTATTTGCGGCCGGAAGTTGGTCGCTGCTTCAAAAATTTTGTCTGCCACCATAAAGTCCGCCGTTTCTCGAACCTCGGATAGAAGCTCGAGCATGGCCAATTCGGGAACAGCATAGGCTATCGGCCAGTCCCATGAACCAAACGGTTTAGTTCTAACTGCCTCTCTGGGCAACTGGTCAAACAGACTACGGGTATGGACCACAAACTGAAATTCTGCTGGATAGGTAGCTACCCACTTAGGTACACGCGAGCTGCCATACAGATCGATACGACGTATATTGCCGGAGGGCAGATAGTGGGCCAGTCCCTGCAATTCCAAGGCACTGCGCCCGCCTACATGCACCGAGTAGCCCATCTCCGCAAGCGAGTAGACCACATGCTCCCACTTAAGTGGTGGTCCTGGTCGCCTGTATACCCCTTGGGCCACGCGTTCCAACTTCCCGGCCCTTAAATAGTAGTCCACTCGTGGGCGATTGAATCCTCGCTGCAACAGCCAGTCGCGATTCACCAATTGCCCATCTGACAGGGTCTGTTCCAAAGATGAATCGGGTTTAGTGACCATGGTTTATATAATCCTCCAAATGCATAGATATTATATGCATTTGAAAAAAATAGCAAACCTTTTGTTTAAGTTTTTTTGTTTTTGCATAAATAAACTCTGCATAAACTAAATCTTGTAAACCGGAAGAAGCCCTTTTGATCAGTCAAATGGTTGGGTTAATAAGATTCAGGTAAAACGGACGTTATTTCAAGATGCTGAAACCAGAGAACCTTGCAGGGAATAAACATCTGGTTTACGATTCATTACGCTTTTTTGCTAATTGTCAAAACTTGAAGACCCTATGGGTAAAGACACTCAGGGCAAGCCCCATTCACTTTCAATTCGTGAAATTTCATCTTAGTTATCCCAAGCCTAAAGGACTGCCGTCGACTAATTGAAACGTTTTCAATTAAAGACCCTTTACAACTCGAGAAATGTTCAGCCTGTATTGAAGAAAGGGTACTATCAGTAGAACAAACTATTGATTTAGAAATGCAACTTCTTGAACCGCGATAGTGAGCGCATTCCCCGCAGCTTGCTGCGGGGTCAGCGAGCGAATCAGAAAATAGATAGAATTCCTCTCGGGGAAGATTCCCTGCAGCTTGCTGCAGGGTACGCTTCAATCCATTAAAAGCATTGTTAAGGGCGCTTCTCCAGAAGCAATTAAAGTCCTCAAAGCTCTTTGTGAGAAAAATCCTGGCCTCACTGCTGAAGACCTAAAAGACCTTCAAATGTCAACCCTTCAACTAATTGAAAGCCAAAAGCAGAACGAGGAGGACCCCTCAAAAGGCTTCTTTTTATCGTTTTAATTCTTGTCATGCCGTCAGTACTGTTAGCCGATAAACCTTTAAAGACAGGCTATGACCTCTACCACAATATTAAATTAATGGATAATCCCCAAACCCCTGAACAGATCAGCGAAGTCATTTATACAACCGGCTATCTGTCAGGATACCTTGATGCCTTAGCACTTGGGCAGAGGACTCTGTTTGAAGGAATGTTTCCCAGCACTCATTTTTCAGAGCGTATTGCAGATATCCGTCAGCCGAAGGGCGCTAAAACTGATGAACAGCAAACCCATCATGCAATACACCGGAAACGGCTGGAAAAGCGAAGCCGGCTTCGGAAATAAAATCCCGCATAAAATGGAGGAAATAATAACCGCTAATAATATCCAATCCTGTTTACGCAACATAACGCATCCAAGTCAAGATCATCGCACCGCATTAGCATACGTTTTATTGACGTTATCATTTCTGCGAAATCCGATGGGATTTAGTTGTTGTCGGTGGGATTCGTTGCATGATTTTGGGCTTTTTGAATAGCAAACCGATATTTCCTGGCTTTTTCGACGATCAATTCGGTATTGCCGATTTTAAGTGCCTCTGGAGAGACAAGATCCCCGCCAGCTCCCACAAATAGTGCACCGGCCTTTAGGAATTTTGGCAAATTTTCCAAATTAACGCCACCGGTGGGCACCAGATGAATATTGGGTAGGGGCTGGTGAATCATTTGTAGATATTTTGGGCCGTCAACAGCTACGGCCGGAAAAATTTTCACTGCATCCGCGCCGGCTTGCCAGGTGGTTAAAATCTCAGTCGGCGTGAAAGCTCCGCCGATTACGCAAACATTGAGTTCCCTGCACCGACGAATAATGTCAATGTTCAATATCGGCGTTACAATAAATTGGCTCCCGACATCTAAGGCCTCCAAACACTGAGATATATTCGTAACGGTTCCCGCACCGACAATGAGGCGCTCGCCGAATTTTCGCAGCAGCTTTTCGATAATGGTGGTTGCATTCGGGGTTGTCATTGTAATTTCAGCAATCGGGATGCCGCCTTTCATAAGAGCTTCAATCGCATCAAAGACCTCTTTTGCTGATTCGGCTCTCACCACCGGCAGGACTCCGACCTGAATCATCCTCTTTAATATCCAATTATCCCCCACAGTAGGATTCCTTTTCATCAGGTTTAAAATGCATTTTGCAATTGAATGAATGCGGCATACACCGGCTAGTAGATGTCTCTATAAGTTCAACTTGGCGCCCACGAGTTAACCCAGCTACTTGGGCTTTGGCCTGTTAAAACTCTACGAATTTCTTCAGCCCCCAGAGTCTGAAGCTCTCGAACCGAGTCCTTTAAATACCAGCCCACATGCCCGGATAACACCACATTCCCTAATTTCAACAAGGGATGATCCTGCTCGAGTGGTTCGTTCTCAAAAAAATCCAGCCCAGCCGCAAGGATCCAGTTTTCCGGAAGCGCCCGAACCAATGCCTTTTTATCGATCACTTCGCCACGGGATGTGTTTATCAGGATGGCGCTTGACTTCATTTTGCGCAGGGCGCTTGCATTGATCAGGTGTTTGGTTTCAGCGGTCAGGGGCATATGCAAGGATATATAGTCGCTCTGGGATAACAGGGTGTCAAGGCAAGCAACTTTGCCACCTCGTTCTCGGATCACTTCTTCGGTTGCAAAAGGGTCGTAAATCAACACCTCTTGGGGCAGAAAACCTTTCCATTTCCGGTGGAATGCCTGTCCGATTTTCCCGTATCCGATTAGACCTAGCGTTTTGCCGGTTGTTCGATATATCTCATTAGTGATGTCGGTTTCGAATACGCCTTGCCGCAGATGGTGGTCTCGAGCTAAAAGGTTGCGAACACTGGCCAACAGCAATGCAACAGCATGGTCTGATACTTCTTCT
>JASFTQ010000363.1:0-4537 GCA_050053515.1 Desulfobacterales bacterium
TATATTCTTTTACACGTTTTATCATTCTATTGAATGAAGAAGCCAGGGTGTTGACTTCTTCGTGACCCCTAACATCCACACGCATGTCAAGACGGCCTTCATCTATTTTTTCAGCGGCATTTTTTAGAGCGGATAGCGGCCGGGTGATCCGTTTAATAAAAAAATGGGTCATACCAAGAGAGAACAAAAGGATCCCCAGGGTGATCGTGCTCATTTGCAACCACAAATACGTCACCTGGCGTCGGTAGGGTTTCTCTGACATCCCTAGTCGAAGCGTT
The DNA here is from genome assembly GCA_050053515.1 of Desulfobacterales bacterium. Lineage (GTDB taxonomy): Bacteria > Desulfobacterota > Desulfobacteria > Desulfobacterales. The sequence continues at coordinate 279 of JASFTQ010000363.1, forward strand.
CCGGCCCTGCCTGAGAAAATCGGCCAGGCAATATCCAAATAGCGTTCGCCCCTGTCTGAGATAATTTTTTCTAAATGGCCATGTTCTTTATCATATGTCGGGCTGGAGGGGTTTGCTTTGATGAGATTCACCGGCACGCCCGCCGAGAAAGTATGCGTTAAAACTCGGCCATCTTTGACAACAAACAGGTATGCGATGGTTGGATTGCTGCGCATCTGATCGTCGAGAAGCTTTTGCAGCGCCACAAGATCGTTGATTAGGATTTTATCAACCGCATCCAAGGCCAGGCTATGAGCAATATTCTCGGTCTGGGCAACAGCCCCTTGGATCAGGCTGGTGCTGTAGCGATGGGTGACCAGCTGGGATATACTGATACCGCTGGCTATAACGAGAATGGAGACGGTCAAAAAAAGTTTTTGTTTAAGAGTTCGGGGTCCCATTTGTCACATTACCTGTGGCTTGTACTTTCTGTTCGATATTTCTAACTGTTTCGTACCATATTTCCCTGGGCGCCACGAAACGGTCAATCATCAATCCGTCGAGTATCCGTCTGCCGCCAGGATCTTGGTGCATGCTAAAAAGGGTTTTGCGAATTTTTTCTTTTAACGTTGCCGACAAATAGACGGATGAAACCAGCGGCGGACTGCCAAAAGGTTGTGACTTTTTTATCACCCGGGTTTTGGATGTGTAAATCGGCTTTCGAACATTGTAATATTCCCAGATATGACCGTCAACCGTCGCCCCGTCGACCAAATTCCTGGCGACAGCCATGATCGAATTATCATGACTGTATGTATAATTTACACTGCTGAAGTATGAATCCGGTCTTTCTCCCATTTCGGCCAGCCAGTATGTTGGAACGAGCGCCCCGGTGTTTGACTTCGGATCGGTAAAGGCAAACACATGATTCCGTAAATCTTCAATTTTTTGAAACGGGCTGTTATTGTTCACAATGAGGTAGGAGTGATAGAAAGGTATTCCGCGGACGATGGGTGTGGCAAGGGCTTCAAAACCATATACTTCTTTGCTCACTGCATAGGGTCCACTGCAGATAAATGCCAGGTCTATCTGCCCTTTGGGGAAAAGCTCATTAATTTCACTATAGGTTTTCCGTTGAATGAGTTGAACCTCGCGCCCTAATTTGTGACCGATATAATCCAGCAACTGCTGGTAATAGACAAATGTTTCTTTGGGGGAAATCACTGCGGCAACAGCCACTCTTAATTGAGAGTCGTCAGGGGCCTGACCGGCAAGGCGTTTTACGAGCACCCTTTCAGAAAAATCAACGGGTTTATAACCGCTATCACCGCTGCAGGAATACATGGTCAGCAATATCGCCGCACCCAGCGTGATAAAATGAAAACGGAAGTTTTTTGTGTGATAATATTTCAAACCAGTGGGTCTCCTTATCAGGATTCTTCGTCAATAAATTTTTTTGCATCGGATACCACGATGTGATATGGAATGTCAATAACGATTTTGTCCATTTGACTTTAATAATTTCGTAACTATTTATGATGGTAAAAAAACAGTTGTCGAAAAATTGCCTTCGGATAGGAAAGGAGAAAATAGGTTATGGAAAAACAGACTTTTTCAATCCCGAATATATCTTGCGGTCATTGTGTCATGACAATAAAGAACGAGCTCGGCGAACTTTCAGGGGTATCAAAGGTCGATGGCGACCCGGAAAACAAAAGCATCACGGTCGAGTGGGATGAACCGGCCACAGCGGCCAAGATTAAAGAAACTTTGGATGAGATTAACTATCCGGCGGCTTAAATGCGAGCAAAATGTTGCGAGTTGCAAGGTTACCGGTACGAGGCGGGTTTCAGGTGCAAACCGTATCAGGTGACCGCAAAATACTGACCTGTGCTTCACCCCATTGAATTATGTTTGATCTTCAAAGATACCTGGCAGGGGCTATTTTTGCATCGATGAAAGCCGGTAAAGCCACTCTTGAGGTGTATTATACCGATTTCAGTGTCGAGCATAAAGCCGACAATACACCATTGACACTGGCTGACCGGAAATCGCATCACATTATCAAAGCTTGTCTTAAGCAATTTGGTATCCCGATTCTCAGCGAAGAAGGCCGGGAGGTGTTGTATGCTCAAAGACGCGATTGGGGATTGCTGTGGATCGTCGACCCCCTGGATGGCACCAAGGAATTCGTGAATTGCAGGGAGGAATTCACGGTGAACATTGCTCTGGTCAAAGACGGCAAACCCGTTGTGGGCGTTGTTTTTGTTCCGATTAAAAATTCTTTGTATTTCGCTGGACAGGGACGGGGTAGTTATAAGCTGGAAAACGCTCAAATCGATGATGTCTTCAGCAACAGCATAGACGCGGAAACATCAATGCATAATGTCATTGAACTGTCTGATGGCTTGCCGTTGAGATCTGTTTCCGATACACCATTTACCATCGTTGGCAGTCGCTCCCACGGCGGCCGGGAACTCGAGGCCTTTGTCGAACAGAAACGAAAAGAATACGATGAGGTGGAGTTTATTTCCGCCGGAAGCTCGTTAAAATTCTGTTACGTTGCCGAGGGAAGAGCCGACATATATCCGAGATTTGGGCCGACATCTGAATGGGATACCGCCGCAGGGCAGGCGATCGTGGAAAATGCCGGTGGAGAGGTCCTTGATTACAATACCGGCCAACCGCTTGTCTACAATAAGCAAAACATCTTAAATCCCTGGTTTATTGCTAAACGATGATTTTTTTCACCGCCCACTCGCTTTGCTCGTTAAAGACGCAAAGTACGCCGAGAGGTAAATATTTTTCCTTTGCCGCTGACCCCGGAGGAATAGGCTCCGCATTCCACAGGGCAGGGACGCCGGCAAAGGAAATCAATCCAGCGCCTCTGCGGTGAGGACGAGATTATGACGGAACAGAAAATAACACTGCCGATTACCGGCATGACTTGCGCCAACTGCGCGCTGAATATCGAACGGGGTGTCAAAAGGCTCACAGGCGTCGACGACGCCAGTGTCAATTTTGCGGCCGAGCAGGCAGCGGTCTCCTTTGATCCGCAACAGGTGCAAATACGGGATGTGGTCGAGAAAATCAATAAATCCGGCTATGGGGTATCCACCGCAAAAGTCGAGCTGCCGCTTACCGGCATGACCTGCGCCAACTGTGCCATGAATATCGAGCGGGCGTTGAACAAAAAGGTTGCCGGCGTCGTCAGCGCATCCGTTAATTTTGCCTCTGAACGGGCATCTATCGAATACGTTCCGGCTGTGTCGACTCTGAACGACATTATCGCAGCCATTGAAAAGGCAGGCTACGGCGCCATACCCCCGGAGGCAGATACGGATGAAGCCGATGCCGAGCAGATGGCGCGGGACGCTGAAATCAAAGATCAGACCCGCAAATTTGCAGTCGGGGTTGCATTTGCCTTGCCCCTTTTTGTCTTGAGCATGGCGCGTGATTTCGGGCTAACAGGCGCCTGGAGCCATGCGGCCTGGGTCAACTGGCTATTCTGGATGCTGGCCACCCCGGTTCAATTTTATACCGGTAAAGATTATTATTCGGGCGGCTTCAAAAGTCTGGTGAACAAGAGCGCCAATATGGATGTCCTGGTGGCTTTGGGGTCATCGGTGGCCTATTTTTATTCAATTGCCGTGATCCTGTTTCCGGGATTCGGGGAACACGTGTATTTTGAAACTTCGGCGGTTATCATCACCTTGATTAAATTGGGTAAGATGCTGGAGTCCCGAACCAAAGGGAAAACCGGCGGTGCCATCCGCAAATTGATCGGTCTGCGCCCCAAAACAGCAACCATTCTGGAAAACGGCCATGAAAGAGACATTCCGCTGGCCCGGGTGAATGTGGGAAATATGGTCATCGTCCGGCCCGGTGAGCGCATACCGGTTGATGGGATCGTGCTGGAGGGGAAATCCGCTGTAGACGAATCCATGCTGACCGGTGAGCCCATACCGGTCGACAAGCAGGGCGGTGATTCCGTGGTGGGGGGAACCATAAACGGTGAGGGTCTCTTGAAATTCAAGGCCACGCGGGTTGGCAAAGAAACCGTTTTGGCTCAAATTATACGTCTGGTGCAAGAGGCCCAGGGAAGTAAAGCCCCCATTCAAGCCCTGGCAGACAGGGTGGCCGCCGTATTTGTGCCGGCGGTTATGGCGATCGCCCTAGTGGTTTTTATTGTGTGGTGGTCGGTAACCGGCGACTTTGTCCCATCCATGATACGACTGGTTGCCGTCCTGGTTATCGCCTGCCCCTGTGCCTTGGGACTG
>JASFTQ010000364.1:0-4509 GCA_050053515.1 Desulfobacterales bacterium
GAACGACTAGCAAAGCACTTCAATTGATGTCAGCGGGGTTTCACAGCTAGCGGAAGTTATATTTATTTCTGAGTAGCTTCTAGCATTCAAAATAGCGTGGCACGATCTTTTTTCTTCCGGCTACTGTCTGGTACTCTTCATCCGGGTATCCCAGGGCTATCACGGCATGCACCGACTCTTCATCCGGGATGCCGATCTGTCGGGTAATGTTCCTGTCCTCCGCCATAACCGACACTGCATATCCGATGAGGCAGGTCCCCAGACCCAAGCAGTGGGCGGCCAGCAATATATTTTGGGTGGCCAGAAGGGCATCTTCCTTGGGGCAGGCTCCGCCCGGTTTGGACCCCACAACGATGGCTGCCGGTGCGCCGTGAAACAGCCGATCCCGGCCCGACTTCTCCCAATCCTCCAGAGCCTGTTTTACGGATTCATAGTGCTCCCGATAATAATCATCCAGTTGGCGCTTGCCCTGCCATCTTAGCAATACTCGCAGCCAGGGTTTTTCTGCCATTTTATTCAGATGTCTGAAAAACAAGCCGATGTGTTGTCCCAGTTCAAGCACTGATTTCCGATTTGGCAAAAGGGTAAACGTCCATAACTGGCTGTTGGTCCCCGAAGGTGCGGTGACTCCGATTTTGATCAGATCCTGCAGCGTTTCACGGGAGACGGTTTTGTCCAAATAATTGCGGCACGAGCGCCTAGAGGCCATGAGTCTTACCAATTCGGAAATATTAAATTCACCGTGGGGCAGCCAGTGCTTGTCGATTTCAAAAGTGTCGAAAGACAGGGTGGCCGAATCGATTGCAGCAACCCGGACTGCATCCACCGGACATACAGCAGCACAATGACCGCAGTTCATGGATCGATTCCCGGTCACCGTCGCTATGCCGTTCATCATGGATATTGTTTGATTGGGACACACCCGGACGCATAAACCGCATCCGGTGCATTTTTCCTGATCGATTACTGTCGTTACTGTTCGCTCAACCATGTATGCCCGCTCCTGAATTACGCAGCGCTTGGTTTGATTGTTTGTTGCTTTTGCATTGCAATGTCCTGCCGCAAGAAAATGAAGGCCGTGATCAGGCCGGCAATGATGTGCCAGACACCCCACCAGGCAACTACAATCGCCATACCACCCAAACCGGCAAAGAAATTAAAGGCCAGAACAAGCCCCAGACCCGAATTCTGGATTCCGACTTCAATGGTCACGGCACGGGTGTCTCTTATCTCTAATCCGAAAATTCGGCCGCTCCAGTACCCCAAATTAAGCGCTAAAGCATTGTGGGTAAAAACTCCAAACATCACCAAACCGATATAATTGAGAAAATGTTGCCAATTTGCCACCAAAGCACCGGTAACGATAGCGATAAAAAAAATTAGCGAGAAAATTTTGAAAGGCCGACGGACCCTATCGACCAGCGTCGGAAACAACCGCCCCACCACAAGTCCGGCCGACAGCGGAATACCTAAAATAATAAAGATGGTAACGAAAACATCAAAGGGGCTGAGATTGACCCGCTGCAAAATATCTGCGGTAGATGGATTTAGCCCCCCCCAAACGGCCAAATTAAGCGGGGTCATGACAATGGCAGCCGCAGTCGATACGGCCGTCATACTGATTGACACCGCACAATTTCCCTTTGCCAGATAGGTGATGAGATTGGAAAGATTGCCTCCGGGACAGGCTGCGACCAGGATCATGCCCAATGCCATGCTGGGATACGGCCGCAGGATGAGGGTTAACAGAAAAGTAAAGGCCGGCAATAGAAGAAACTGAGCCGCCAGGCCAATAGCAGGTGTCTTGGGAGATACCAAAATTCTTTTAAAATCATCGATTTTTAAATCGAGAGCCACCCCGAACATCATTAACCCGATGGCGGCGTTGATTGCCATCAAGCCCTGAGCATTGAAATTGAGCCTTACCTGATCGATAACCGCAATGTCCATGGTGTCATCCCCTTGGTTTTAATTTTGAACTTGATACATTCACCTTCTGAAGCTCCCCGCTTCCGTCTCCACTATAAGCTTCGCCGGACAGGTCGCGGGATTTGGCCGGTAGAAGATCCCGGCGTCTCTGCCGGGGGATGACGAATTGCGATACAGTCTCTTAAAGCGGGGAGCTTCACAGTCAGTATCATTTCCGGTTACAGCTCCATGAGCTGCCCGCCGGTTATATTGACGGCCTGGCCCGTTATGTAGGACGAATCACTGGAGGCCAGAAAGGCGGTCAAATTGGCTATTTCTTTTGCCTCTCCCAGCCGGCCCAGGGGAATCGTTTTTAGAATCTCCGCCCGACGGGCTTCAACGCTTGAATTTGAGATCTTGGCCTCCAGTTCAAAGCGCCATTTCGTAAGATCCGTATCAATCACACCCGGGCATAAGGCGTTGACCCGCACGCCATTGCCTGCCAGCTCCTTGGCCATGACCTTGGTAAGCATGACCACACCGGCTTTGGCAACGGCATAAGCGCCATTGAAGAGAGGGGGCACTTTGGCCGCCCGGGAGGCAACGTTAATGATGCTGCCCCCTTTCACCAGCATTAATGGCACTATGGCCCTGGATACCCTGAACACACCGTGAAGGTTCACATCGATAGTTTTTAACCAGGCCTTCTCATCATAGTTGTGTAAGGCATTGGGCACGCCAAAAACCGCACCCGCATTATTACAAAGGATATCCAGAGAGTTGAATTTTCTTTTTATCTTGTCAACCATTTGGTGGATTGAGGAGTTGCGGGTGACATCCAAATCGATCCATAATGTTTGGATCCGAAATTCATCTGCCAACTCACGGGCGATGCCTTTCATGGCTGCCAAAGCGCCGGTTTTTAGCTCGTTACCCCCCGTACGGCGATTAGCTAAATCGGCAATGATGACATCTGCCTTACAGGCGGCCAGCTTTCGGGCAATGGCAAAACCGATGCCGCTCTTTTTTCCAGAACCGGTCACGAGGGCGACTTTCCCATTAAGATCCTTATACATGGGTCGACTCCGATGGGTGCGGGTTATCACTTAAGGAACCCGACTGAAATTAAATTTTTCTGTATTTTCCAGCTGATTCGATGATGCGTTTATCTCGAACCAGAAGATGGAGATTTTTCAAAATCATCGTTTTTTCAAATAATGGAAAGAGCGCTTGATTGGGGGCCTGAATCAAAAAAAGGTTGCCGCCCATGGCAACCCCATCTTTTCTATTGAATGCATCCTTCATGGTATCAATTTGTATGGCTTGACACTCGAAATAGCGCGTTTTATCTTCAGGGCGTGCAGCGTTTTTAACATTCACCGTTACCCTGATAAATTGATAATAAACAAATAATATTAATAAAATCAGGGGTCGGGGTATTTTTTTCACGGCAAGATGCCGGGTTGTTGCCGGCCAGGCCTGACAGCGGCAACTGCCTTGCATTTTACTGCCGGCCATTTAAAACGCTCACTCCAACAAAAACCGACGCGGTGTTTTGCCTTTCTCGGCGGCAATAGCCCTCTGCCCATTGGAAGCAGCGGGGCGATCATCTTGTCGTGAAAAAAATACCCCGACCCCTCAATGAAATAAGTTTTTGCCATGAATGAAAAAACAATCATATATCCACCTTCAATGCCAGTGGCCTTATGGGTGCTCGTTGTCACCATGACAACGGCGGTATATATGGCTTCTGTGTCTCCGGAGCCGTACCGACCCGAACCGAAGTTAGACATATCGGCAGTGCCCCAAGTCCGGCCGGCCTTGAATTTGTTGCCGGCCCTATCCGATAATGAATCAACCCACAAACCCGATCCTGAAGCGGTATCGGCTGCCGGTACCCGCGAGGCGGTCGCCTTGGCCTCCCCTGCCCTCGTAAGCAGCGAACCGGCAGCCGTCGCAGTCGATTTGCCGCCCAAGCCGGCGGCAACATCGCAACTGGACTATGTTAAAAAATCGGAACGCCTGTATCACTCAATTATCCTTCAAGCGGCCAGCCGTTACCAGGTGGATCCTGCCATCGTGAAGGCCATCATCATGGCAGAGTCCAGTTACAACCCCAGGGCTGTATCGAAGCGGGGAGCAAAGGGTCTTATGCAACTGATGCCGAAGACCGCCGAAGAGATGGGGGTAGAAGATATTTTTGACCCGGAACACAACATTAATGGGGGTGTTCGGTATTACAAAAAGCTTCTAAATAAATTCAAAGGCGATATAAAACTCGCGTTGGCGGCATATAACGCCGGCATGCGAAAAGTGAGAGAACACAAGGGTGTTCCGCCATACAAATCTACCCGGTACTACATTAAAAAAGTATTTGAGTATTATCAGCACTACAAAAACCAGCTGGCGACGGACCAAGCCAAGCAAGCAATCCTGGACGTAGGCTGATACAGTCCGTGCCGGTTTTGTCGGATATGACCGCCCAGAACAATCCGGGAAACTATAACCCTAAATGAGCGTAAAAAAAATGGAAAAATTTTGTAAAAGCACGATTGACGAAGATGAGTTGAGATATTGGCTGAAAATTATAGTGCGATCATA
>JASFTQ010000365.1:0-4507 GCA_050053515.1 Desulfobacterales bacterium
AGCACAGGCAATGCGTTTCCCGACATTCGACAAACCTCGTATTGTTCATTGTTGCGAAGACTTTCCAAAGCATATTGGTCTGCCGAGAGGATGCCTTGAAGATACGACTGCTTTGCTCTATTCTTTGGGAATCCAGACAAAAATAGTTGACGAGAGGTTCGAAGGCGAATGCATAAAAGCTGAGTTTAGCGGACGGCTAAGGTCGGAACAGCAAAAAGCAGCTGATGCTCTCCTGGGGCATGACACCGGTGTGTTGGCAGCATCGACCGCATTTGGGAAAACTGTAGTCGCAGCTTATTTAATTGCGAAGCGATCTGTAAACACTTTGATTCTGGTTCATTTAAAAGAACTTCTCCATCAGTGGATAGCACGATTGAATGCTTTTCTCGATGTCACTGAGAATGATATTGGGCAAATCGGTGGCGGAAAACGTAAACCAACCGGCATTATAGATGTTGCAACAATTCAGAGCTTAGGACGAAAGGGAGTTGTAGACGATATTGTGGCTAAATACGGCTATCTAATTGTGGACGAATGTCATCATATTTCCGCCAGAAGCTTTGAGATCGTTGCCCGGCAGTGCAAAGCAAAATACGTTACCGGGCTTTCAGCGACAGTCACTCGTAAAGATGGTCACCATCCAATTATTTTTATGAATTGTGGGCCGGTTAGGTACAAAGTAGATGATAAGAAACAAGCGTTAGAAAGACCATTTGCTCATAAGGTCATTGTCAGAGAAACAAGCTTTAGGATGCCTGATTCATTTGAAGCAGATCAATACACTGCTATTCATGAAATTTATAAAGCCTTATTACAAAGCAATGAGCGCAACCAAGTCATTGTTTCCGATGTAATGAAGGCTATCAAAAACAATCGTTTCCCGGTAATCCTGACCGAACGTGTGGAGCATCTTGAAACATTAAGAAGTCTACTCGAAAACCAAATTACGAATCTAATTGTCATGAAAGGCGGAATGGGAAGAAAGCAGCGACAGGCTGCGTTAAACGCACTTGAGTCTCTTCCAGACAATGCTGAGAAAGCGGTCCTCGCAACCGGCCGGTACTTAGGAGAAGGATTTGATGACGAAAGGCTTGATACTTTATTTTTGACTTTGCCGATCTCCTGGAGAGGTACCCTAAATCAATATGCCGGTCGTTTGCACAGGATCCACGACAGCAAAAAGAAGGTAGTGATTTACGACTACGTTGATTATAATGTACCGGTTCTGGCAAGAATGTACGATCGGCGACTTAAAGGCTATCGCTCCATAGGCTATGAAATCGAGGATGACCATTCCTGAATGGTGGCTGTTATCCAGCCCAAACGGTGCGAAAATCAGGCCTAAAATCGCATATTAAGAAACGGCTTCAGTAACATACCGAAACCGCTTCTCTTTTTTGGTTGGTGCCGAAGGCCGGACTTGAACCGGCACGGGCGTAGCCCACTACCCCCTCAAGATAGCGTGTCTACCAAGTTCCACCACTTCGGCATTTTTGCAATATAAAGCTGAAATAAAACCGCGTTTATTCTGTTTGAGCAGGCTTAGCCGGTTCAGCCGGAGCGGGTGCTTCCGGTGTTGATGTATCGCTTTGGACGGGCGCGGCCGGCGCCGTTTGTTCAACAGGGGCCGCGGCTTTGTCCATGATCGACTCGCCGCCGGTTCGATGGCTGGACAGGTAAGCAAGCGCCAGGGACGTGAGCATAAAAATAATGGCGGCGGCGGTGGTGGCTTTACTTAAAAATGTTGAAGCCCCGGTACTGCCAAACAGCGTTTGACTGGAGCCGCCGCCAAAGGCCGCACCCATATCAGCTCCTTTGCCTGTCTGCAGCAATACAATCATGATCAAGGCGATACATACGAAAATATGAATGGCAATTAATATTAAAGACATATTCCTTTATTACTCTCCAGGTGATGATTTAAACTTAATAATCCGGCTAAACGAGTCGGCACTTAGGCTTGCGCCCCCGACAAGGGCGCCATCAATGTCCGGCATTTCCATTAAATTCATAATATTATCCGGCTTAACACTGCCACCATACAATATTCTGATGGATTTGGAAAGATCATTTCCAAAACCTTTCTCAATCAAAGACCGGATAAACTGATGGGCCGCCTGGGCCTGATCGTCTGTGGCGGTTTTACCGGTTCCAATGGCCCATACAGGCTCATAGGCGATGATCAGCTCGTCCAATTGTTCCGGAAGCAGGCTTTCTAACCCCTTCTTCACCTGTTTGTCAAGTACGGAAAACGTCTGCCCGGCTTCCCGCTCTTGTTCGGTTTCACCGACACAAAAAACCGGTTTCAGGCCAACCTGGAGCACCGCATGGATTTTTTGGTTGACGGTTTTATCGGTCTCGCCGAAATACTGTCGACGTTCGGAATGACCGATGATGCTATAATCACAGCCCACTGATTTAAGCATGGTGGCTGAAATCTCTCCCGTATAGGCGCCTTCTTCTTCCCAGTAAAGATTCTGGGCGCCCAATGCCACCAGGCTGTTTTGAATCACTCTGGATACCGATTCCAGGGCCGTAAAGGGCGGCGCAATCATGATATCGACGTCTGCGACGTCGTGCACTTGTTCAACCAGTTGCCTGGCCGTCTCAGCGGCTTCCTGCGGGGTTTTGTACATTTTCCAGTTACCGGCAATCAGCGGTCTGCGATTTCCCATTGCAAGTTCCTTATAGCTCTGATCCCACCATGACAGCCAGGTCCACCATTCGATGGGAATAGCCGGCTTCGTTATCATACCAGGCAAGCACCTTTACCATATTGTCGATAACATGGGTGGTGGGGGCATCCACAATTGAAGACAATGCGGAGCCGTTAAAGTCGATTGAAACCAGAGGTTCTTCGCTGTAACCCAGAATGCCGGCCAGGGATTCTTCGGATGCCTTTTTTAAGGCGGCGTTGACCTCTGAAATGGTGACGTCGGTTTTTTCCACGGTGGCCACAAAATCCACCATCGAAACATTGGGAGTGGGGACGCGGACGGCCAGTCCATTCAGTTTGCCGGACAATTCCGGCAGCACCAGCGCCACGGCTTTGGCCGCGCCCGTGGTGGTGGGTACCATTGACAGTGCTGCTGCTCTGGCTCGGCGCAAATCCTTGTGCGGAAAATCCAGCAGTCGCTGATCACCGGTATAGGCATGGATGGTGGTCATCAATCCGTTTTTCAAACCGAAATTTTCCAAAAGGACTTTAGCGACCGGTGCCAGGCAATTGGTGGTACACGAAGCGTTTGAAATAATATGATGCTGTCGCGGATCATATTGATTTGAGTTGACGCCCATAACAATGGTAATATCGGGATCACTGGCCGGAGCGGATATGAGGACTTTACGTGCTCCGGCAGCCAGATGTCCGGATGCACTCTCGCGATCACGAAACAGCCCGGTGCATTCTGCGGCAATTTCTACGCCGAGTTCGTTCCACCCGAGATTCTCAGGCGCCTTAATCGATCGGATGGCGACGGCTTTGCCATCTACTTCCAGACGGTCCTCGTGCGCCCGAATATCGACATCCAATGTACCATGCACCGAATCATATTTAAGCAGATGGGCAATTGTCGCCGCGTTTGCAAGGTCGTTGATGGCAACGACTTCAACCTCAGGATTTTTTAAGGCCGTTCTAAAGACGAGGCGCCCGATCCTTCCAAAACCATTTATGCCAAGTTTAACTGTCATAATCTCTCCCTAAAGTTTTCCGCTACCGTCTATCTGCGTTTATTTCCTTTGAGTAAGCCGCTTGCCAATGAGATACTCTTTTTACCAAATGCCTCCAATTTGACGGCCAATTTGCTGAGATCCATTTTCGCCCGCGTGTTGGCGGCCTGTATCAAAATCGGAAGATTTACCCCGGAGATGACCTCAATTTGTCCTTCTTCTAAAAATGAATAGCTCAAGTTGGAAGGTGTTCCACCAAACATGTCTGTTAAGATGAGCACACCATCTTTTGATTTGACCTTTTTTATGCCGTCAGCAATTTTTGCGCGCAGCGTTTCTGCGCTCTGATTCAAATCAATAGAAACCGAAACCAGTGCTTCAGGGCGTTTGCCGATGATAAATTCCGCGGCTTCAATTAATGCATCGCCTAAATGACTATGCGTAACAATAACGATACCGATCATAAATCACCTTTAAGAAAGTGCCTAAAATCCCTAAAATGAGCTAAAATGCCTAAAATGATAGTATTGAAGCATTTCGTCTTTTTAACATGTTAGAATTCATCAACTTTAGGCAATTTAGATCATTTTAAATTTTAGCTCACTTATTTATTTGAGATCGCTTCAAACGATGCTCACAAATCGATGTCCCGATGGACAATTTCGACCTGTTTGTTTTTCTTTTGAATGTGATCAAAAATGGTGCGCGCGATGGTTACCGACCGATGCCGGCCCCCGGTGCAGCCGATGGCAATGGTTAAATAAGCCTTGCCTTCCTTTTCGTACATAGGGATCAAATAGTCAAGGAGATCTAAATACTTTTTCAAAAAGGTTCGAGT
>JASFTQ010000366.1:0-4497 GCA_050053515.1 Desulfobacterales bacterium
CCCGCCGATGGGCGTGATGTAAATGCAGGCACCAGAGAGAGAACAACCTTCAATCAAAAATCGACGATTCAAAGGGGTTCTGATGGAAAAGGGAACAGCCAAAAAATTCGGAATGGTCATCGACCTGGATAAATGCACCGGTTGCGGCTCCTGCATGGTTGCCTGCATGGCTGAAAACAATGTCCCGTTTCGGGAGGATGAGACCGATAAATTGCTTAGCGTTGCCTGGATGCGCGTCTACACGCTGACAAACGGCAAACCGTTTCCGGATACCGCTAGGTGTTATCTGCCGCGACCTTGTATGCACTGCGAAGCAGACCACGGTCATTCACCCTGTGTTTCCGTCTGTCCCGCGACGGCTACCGATTACGACATGAGCAGCGGTATCGTCAGCCAAATATACACCCGTTGTTTCGGATGCCGGTACTGTATGGCGGCCTGCCCTTATCAGGTCCGTCTTTTTAACTGGTATGATCCGGTTTGGCCGGAGGGCATGGAGAAAATGCTCAATCCAAATGTCTCCGTTCGTATGCGGGGGGTTGTCGAGAAATGCAGTTTTTGTTTCCACAGGTATCAACTGGCCATGGACAAGGCCTACTATGAGGGCCGGCAAAACTTAGAAGAGGATGAATATCAAACGGCTTGCACCCAAGCCTGCCCCTCAGGCGCAATAACTTTTGGCGACTTAAATAATCCGGAACACACGGTAACTCAAATCGTTCGTCCTGATCACAATCGTGGGGGACGACCACGAAACTCCCGGGCTTTCAGGCTACTCGAGAGACTGGGCACGAATCCGAAAGTCTACTATTTATCGAATCGGGAATGGGTAAGGCGCTCCGGCGACAATTACCTGCTCGAAGAGATTAACGTATAACTGACAGCGGTGATTAATTCAGGGATCGGGGTATTTTTTGCTCGACAAGCTGATCGCCCCGCCGCTTTTAAATTACAGCGCGCTATTGCCGCCTGGAAAGGCAAACCGCGGCGTCGGTTCTTGGGACGGTGACAGGGGTTAATCAACAGGCAGCAAAATGTAAGGTAGTTGCCGCTGCTGGGGCTGGCAGGCAAAAACCCGGTATCTTGTCGAGCAAAAAATACCCCGCCCCCTGGATTAATGAAGTCAACCGGAACACAATAGATTAGGAGCATTTTGCCAATGGATTCTGCTTTGATACCCAAGGGAGTTAAACGCTGCTCCATCGGGCAATTCCTTTTGTGGATCGGCATTGTCGGGATTGTGTTGCTATGGGGCGTTTTTGCAATACTGCTTGTCTGGTTAAAAGGACTCAACCAGACCAATATGAACAATGCTTACGGATTCGCCATGTGGATTTGGGCCGATTTGGCCGTGATCGCTCTTGGCGGCGGCGCCTTTTTCACAGGATTTTTAAGATACATCGTTGGCAAGGATGAGCTCAAAAATATCATCAACTATGCGGTGCTCATTGGGTTTATCTGTTACAGCTCAGCGTTGCTGATTCTTGCCATCGATATCGGCCAACCCCTGAGAGGATGGTATATCTTTTGGCACGCTAATGTTCATTCGATGCTAACCGAGGTGGCTTTTTGTCTGACCTGCTATTTCGGGGTGCTCTGTATAGAATATCTTCCCCTCGTTCTTGAAAATCGCCAGATCGACAGGATACCTTTCTTTCATCACCTGAGTCACAATATGCATGAAATCATGGCGGTTTTTGCCGCCACCGGGGCGTTTCTATCCTTTTTCCACCAAGGCTCTCTGGGCGGTGTACCCGGGGTGCTTTTTGGCCGCCCCTTTGGTTTTCGGGAAGGAATTTTCATCTGGCCCTGGACCTTCTTTTTGTTTACCTGGTCGGCAGCGGCCTGCGGCCCTTGCTTTACCATTTTGATTACCAAGATTACGGAAGCGGTTACCCGCAAGAAACTGGTTAAAGACAATGTCATCGGGTTGCTGGCCAAGATATCCGGTTGGATGCTTCTGACATACAGTATAGCAAAGATTATCGACACCTGGTATTGGGCAGTCTCCACCGCACCATCGAAAGGATTTAAGTTAATGGATTTTTATTCCAACAACCCACTTTATGGAATTTGGATCCTCATTCTTGAGATCGGCATTTGCGGTGTTCTACCGGCGTTTATCCTCGTTACCAAAAAAGGCCGCCAAAACGCGGCCGCCCTGTGGGCGGCAGTCATTTTGGCTGTTCTTGGTGTATGTCTGAACCGCTGGGTCATGGTGTTGCAGGTGTTGGCTGTGCCGGTGATGCCTTTTACAGATTGGAATATGTACGCGCCCAGTTGGCAGGAGGTTGCAACTACGATTCTGCCGGTGGCTTATGGTATCATTTTGATTATGATTTCCTATCGCTATCTGCCGGTGTTTCCGCAAGAACGGGAGTTAAATCCGATTGAACCGTCGGTTGCTACGGAGCAAAAACAAGTGGCGGAACCGCAATTACAAGCGGATGCCCAAGAAGCGGACCTAAAACCGGCGGAGGCTTAAACCTGCTTCAGGAGAAAGAATATGTTTCCCTTTAGTTTTGAATGGCTATGGGATATGAGTCACCTGGTTTTCCACGGTGGGCTCTGGTATGCCCTCAGTATTATCGGCATGGGGATCACTTATTGTATTCTCAAGGCTGCATATGATACTTACAAGGGCAAAAGCAGCCCTCACTCCTGAAATTTTACGATTCCCTAAAAAAAAGCGTTGGTCTCAATATTGTGTTGTAGGCGAGCGCTTTTTTGTTTATTAATGAAACAGATCTTTTTGGACCATTATAGCAATTCTCAAAATATACTGATGGCCCGGTCCATTTTATTGGGCCGTATTGCGAGACGCAATTTTGCGAATCGCCATATCACTGGACACTAAGGGTAAGTATGGACAAAATAGTTGTTGAGGGGGGCCGGCCCCTAAAGGGGCAAGTGCGGATAAGCGGCGCAAAAAATGCCGCCCTTCCGATGTTGGTGTCCTCGCTGTTAACGGATGGATGGAACACCTTCACCAATGTGCCGCACCTAAAGGACATCGAAAGCATCAAGTGCTTGTTGTCCAATCTTGGTGCCAGGATAGAGACCGAAGGCGACACCGTTCGGATAAATGCCGGCGGCCTTGATAATTATGAAGCGCCCTATGATTTGGTTCGCAAGATGCGAGCATCCATTTTGGTTTTGGGGCCCCTGATTGCCAGGCTCAAACGCGCCAAAGCATCATTGCCCGGCGGCTGTGCGATCGGTGCACGACCCATTAATTTGCATCTCAAAGGACTGGCCACCTTGGGCGCTGCAATAGAATTAAAACATGGCTACGTTGAAGCATCTGCGGACAGCTTGCAAGGGGCAGAAATTTATTTCGATACCGCCACGGTGACGGGGACTGAAAATTTAATGATGGCAGCCGTCCTGGCAGACGGAGTTTGTGTATTGCGCAATGCAGCCCGGGAACCTGAAGTTGTCGCATTAGCGGATACCCTCAATAAAATGGGGGCGGATATCAAAGGAGCCGGTACTGCGGTCATTACCATTAAGGGCGTGGCCAAACTGAAACCCGTTAGCGTCGCCGTCATTCCGGATCGAATCGAAGCCGGCACCTTTATGGTAGCTGCGGCCCTGACGCAGGGCCACGTCACGCTGACCAACTGTAACCCGGATCATCTGGGAGCCTCTATTCACAAGCTGCGGTTGGCCGGTGCGCAGGTTAAGACCGAGGGAAAGGCTGTGACGGTCACCGGCAGCGATGAAATCGTAAGCGTGGATGTCAAAACTCAACCCTACCCGGGATTTCCCACCGATATGCAGGCGCAATTTATGGTGTTAATGTCCGTCGCCAAGGGGACCAGCCTGATTTCTGAAACAGTATTCGAAAACCGTTTTATTCATGTCAGCGAACTTAGACGACTGGGCGCCGATATCACCATCTCGGGCAATACCGCAATGATCAGAGGAGTCCCCCATCTATCCGCAGCCCCGGTCATGGCCACCGACCTCAGGGCCAGTGCTTCGCTGGTCCTGGCAGGTTTAATTGCGCGGGGGACCACCCGGATAAATCGAGTATACCACCTGGATCGCGGTTATCAGGCCATCGAGGAAAAATTCGCCGGGCTCGGCGCCGCCATTCAGAGGGTTCGGGGATGAGGGATATTGCCTGGGCCCGGCCCGTGATCCCCTTGCTGATAGCTTTGATCTGCGGGATATTCCTGGGCGCCCGGATGCCGGGTTATGGCGTTTGGGCCTTCGTGATTGCCGTCTCGAGCAGCGGTTCGATGTTCTACGGCATTTTTCGGCGCCAGGGCTATCGCCCCCACCTTTTAGCCCCCCTGATTTTTTTTGCCGTTCTGGGTTATCTTTCAATACAACCTTGGATTGTTCCCCGCTTCCCTGCCAATCACGTCGTACATTATGTCGATGCCCACAAATGGGAAATTACAGGGGTGATCGATAACGACCCCACCCATCATAACAGAAGGCAAAGGTTTATTTTACGCACCCAGACCCTTAACCATGGAGAGGTTG
>JASFTQ010000367.1:0-4486 GCA_050053515.1 Desulfobacterales bacterium
GCCGAGATAATTCTCAGAGAGGCAGATCAATTAAACTGTGATGTGATCGTCATGGGATCCCACGGGAAGGGCATTATTAACCAGACCTTTTTGGGCAGTGTGACCAAACGGGTTTTACGGCGGACGCGAAAACCTGTTTTTATCATTCCACTGCCAAAAGGGGAGAGCGATATCACCGATTGAAAAGCCCAAACCTGGAGCCGATCATCTTAGGAACAATTAATTTATCTATTCAGAGTCATGGATTTATTCCAGAAATTACATGATATGAAAATCTTGCTGATTGAAGACGACGAGTGGGTGAGGGATTCCCTGCGGCTGTTTTTTGAAAGTGAAAACTGCCTCATAGTTGCCCTGGAGACCGCCGAGGAGGGATTGCAAGCCCTTGCGAATCAGGACTTTGACATCATCCTAATCGATTATCGCTTGCCGGGTTTGGATGGGCTTGAATTCTTAAGACTGATTCAGAAAACCCATTCTGCCGCAATGAAAATTCTGATTACCGCCTATGGCAGTGAAGAACTTGTTGCGGAAGCACGCAAGCTTGGCATCAATGATTATATCCCGAAACCATTTACGTCCGAGGCAATTGAAGCGTCCTTGAACCGCTTAATCCAAAGCCGGGATAAGAATTACACTTCAATATGATACCAATACACAGGCAGGGGGGGTGATTAACGATGTTGGTCAAAAATTGGATGAGCAAACCTGTGATCACCATTGAGGCAGAAAGCTCAATGCAAGAAGCCGGCCGGCTGCTTGAAAAACACCATGTCCGCATGCTTCCGGTGATGAATCGGGATAAACTGGTTGGCATCCTGACCGACAGAGATTTAAAAAGAGCATCGGCATCCGATGCCACCAGCCTGGAAAAGCATGAGCTCTTGTACCTGCTTTCAGAGATCGAAGTTAGAGATATAATGACGAAAAATCCGATTTGCGTCACTCCCGATTACACCATCGAAGAGATCGCCAGGATTTTGATGGAACATAAGATATCCGGTGTTCCCGTGGTCAAGACCCATGGAGGGATCGTCGGCATCGTTACCCAGACTGATTTATGCAGAGTGCTGATAAATCTGACCGGTGTCGATAGAAGGGGGATTCAATTTTCTTTGCAGGTCCTCGATCGCCCCAAATCCATTATAGAGATCAAAGATATTATCCATGGAAATGGAGGCCGCATCGTCAGCCTCCTCACTTCCTATGAAAATGTTCCACCAGGTTACCGCAATATTTATTTACGGGTGTATCAGATCGATCGGAGCATCTTGCCGAAACTCCAGGCGGAACTGAAGGAAAGGGCCCTCTTACTTTATATGAGGGACAAGCAGTTTGAAGAACAGCCTAAACCGCCGGCAGATGCCCAATGCACGCTGAGCCAGATGTCGTTGAATTAAGAATACCCGTATGGAGGTAAAATTCTTTTAGTAAAGCTCCCTGCCTTAAAAGGCGGAGCTTGCAGGGAAGCGAGCCGGTCAATGACCCCTTGCTTTTCTGCAACAATTATTGAAACATGGGTTATAAAAATCTTCAAAGATGATATTTGATTGGCTTCTTAACAAACACATTTTTTTGCTGGATTGGATTCAAGTTGAGATCAGCTCATACTGCAATGCCCTCTGCATCTATTGTCCCCATTCAGCCTATAAGAAAAATTGGCAAAATCGCTACTTGCCGTTGGAATTATTCAAAAAGTTAGTTCCTGCATTCAAAAGCACAAGGTTGATCTATCTGCAAGGATGGGGGGAACCGTTTACCCATCCTCAATTTTTTGAAATGTTGCGCATTGCTAAAGAAGCGGGGTGTCAGGTAGGAACTACCACGAACGGAACTTTACTCAGCAAGGAACTTATTGAAAGACTGGTTTGTGAGGGGTTGGATATCATAGGTTTTTCACTGGCCGGCACTGATGAAAAAAATGATTCCATTCGCAAAGGCACTAAAATCAGAAAAGTTTTAGAATCTACGGAATTTATACACCAGGCCAAAAATAAATACGGAGTCGATAATCCGAAATTACACATTGCTTATATGCTTCTGCGATCCGGACTCGATGATCTCGATGATCTTCCAAACTTTCTTGCTCATACAGGCGCAGCCCAGACCGTAATGAGTTCTTTATCCTTTATAGTGAATCCACAACTGGAGTCCGAGTCGGTTCTCGCAGCCAACAAATCGGAATATCTCGATTTGAAACATCGTTTGCTGGCGGTAAAAAAAACTTCCCTGGATTTAGGCACCGAACTGCATTGTCAGATTGTTTCTCCTTTAAAAAATTCCTTTAGTTGCAGCGAGAATTGCGATCGAGCGGTCGTGATTGGTTCGGACGGAGGCGTATCGCCTTGTGTGATGACTCAGATACCGGTGAAAAGGCAGAACGGTTATTATTTCATGGGCAAGAAACAAAATTTGCAAACGCTTTGTTTCGGAAACATCGGTCAGGATTCCCTGAGTACCATCCGGCACCGACCGGAGTACAAAAATTTTGTCCGGCATTTTAAAAAGGGTGACCCCCCGGCTGTGTGCCAACGGTGTTTAAAACGATATATGAGCAATCTACGAGAATAGTCGTCATCGGTTTTTTCCATTCTTCCTCTCTTCAGATTCTGCCTTCCATTTATAAAACTTGTTAACGTCCCTCTAATATTTTTCCAAACAGTTCATGCCATTTGAATTTTTGCGAAAAAATTATTCGAAGTTTTCCAAAAACTATTTTTGCGGTCGACTCCTTTTGGAGGATTCTATAATTTAAATAACTGAAATTAATAATAATTTTATTTTGCCATAAAATGGCATACTTTCTGCTAAGAGCTCTAGCAGATAATAGTAGCCAAGTCGCTGGTTAACTGAACGGTTTGCCTTCCGGTTCAAAGGCAAGCTATCCGGGACAGATAGTTTTTTGTCCGGAAAGCTGCCCTCTTTAGGACTGGGGACTTTACTTTACCATTCATGACAGGAGGTGTCACGATGTTAGTAAAATATTGGATGAGTACAAATGTTATTACGGTGGACCAGGACAATTCCATGGAAGAAGCCATGGATCTGTTAAAACAGCATCATATAAAAATGCTGCCGGTTATGAAGAAAAACAAGCTGGTCGGAATTGTTACCGATAGAGATCTGAAAAGAGCTTCTGCATCAGACGCCACCTCTTTGGAAATTCATGAACTCCTTTACCTTCTTTCAAAAATAAAGGTTGAAGAAATCATGTCTACCCCCCCCATCACGATTCCCGACGATTACACCGTAGAGGAAGCGGCCGAAGTGTTACTGAAACATAAGATTTCCGGCGCCCCTGTCGTCGATGGCAATGAACAGGTCATGGGGGTCATCACCCAAGACGATATTTTCCGGGTATTAATTTCGCTGACCGGCGTCGGACAAAAGGGTGTTCAATTTGCGTTTCAGCTCGATGACCGACCGGGGTCGATAAAAGAGGTTGCCGATGTCATCCGCGCATACGGCGGGCGCATGGTGAGCATATTAAGCTCTTATGAAGGAGCTCCTCGAGGCTACCGTAAAGTCTATATCCGTATGTATGGGATCGATCCTCCAAAACTGAATGAACTTGAAAAAGAGCTCAGGCAGAAGGCCAACGTGATGTATGTTGTGAATAATACCGGAGGTAAAAGAGCACTTCGTCAAAATTAGCATTTAACTTAATAGAAAAATCCGGAGGAAAGTTTTATGCTGGTTACAAACTGGATGACAAAAAAGGTTGTCACGGCAGGCAAATATGATTCCATTGAAGTCGCTAAAAATCTACTGAAGCAGTATGGTATCAGCTTATTGCCGGTAATGGAAGGAAAGCTGCTTTGCGGGGTTATATCCAATGGTGATTTATATGGGATCACAAATTGTTTAATCGCGGATCAGGCGGATCCTGATTTTAAACATCCCATTTTGCACAAAACGGTGGAACAGGTTATGACACCCAATGTTATCACCGTGTCCGCGGACTTCACGGTGGAAGAAACAATCGAACTTCTGCTTGAAAACGGGCTTCATGGCGCTCCGGTGATTGATGTCAACCAAAACCTCATAGGCATTGTCACCAAAACGGATTTGTTAAAGGCTGTTGTTGATTTGACGGGCGCCAGTCGCAGAGGTATCCAGTATGCCTTTGTGGTGGAAGACTGCCCGGGCGTGATCAAAGAACTCAGCGACACGATCCGCAGCCACGGCGGCCGTATCTCCAGCATTCTGACGTCTTGTGAGGGTGTAGACAAGGGCTATCGCAAAGCTTATATTCGCATGTACGGTATTGATAGATTCAGGCTACGAGGCCTTAATGAGGCCCTCAAACAGAGCGCCACCCTCGTCTCCGTCGTCGATCATGTAGAAATAAGAAAAGAGGAAAATACAGCGGCTTCTGGCAATTCAGGGTCACCGGATAAAGTACGCAGAAGCAACGAGGTGCAAAATGAATTCCAAAAACACCACTTTTAATTCTGATTCCCGGATAAATAAAAACAACCCACCC
>JASFTQ010000368.1:0-4479 GCA_050053515.1 Desulfobacterales bacterium
TCAATCTAAAGCTCGTTGCAGGCGCTTTGAAAACTCGTCCCGCTTGCCAGCGGGACTCAAACAGGTTCAAGGCGCTGATCTTCCACTTCGCTAAGATTGATGGACAAAAACCTTTTAATGACCGCTCAAAAGGATTTGGGCAACAGCCCGTTGAATTGTGAATAAAGCTTTGCCCCCCCTTTTCATAATGGGGTCGTGGGCGATCCGATTATTTGCTAGGCAGCCAGACAAAACGCGTTTTCGGTTGCCACCCGCAGTTCCTCCGGGGTAAACGGTTTTGCCAGGTAATCGATGGCCCCCAATCTGGCAGTTTCCTTGGCTGTTTCTATACTGGCGTATCCTGTAATGATGATGACCTTTGCATGAGGACGTTTCTCGCGGATAGCCCGCAACAGCTCCAGCCCTTTTACTCCGGGAATTCTCAAATCAAGCAGGATCAACGGGTAGGCTTGGTGTTCGATCTTTGCAAGGGCCTCGCTTTTGGTAAGGGCCTGGTCCACGTGATACCCCTTTTTTAGGAGTATTTTACGAATATTATTGTTCACCGCGGCCTCATCGTCAATTACCAGTATGGTTTCATGGGGAGGCGCCTCCGGATATTCATGGACATCTGCGTCGGACACCGTTTCGGCCTCTAATTGCAGGGAAACTCGCTTTTTCAGCTCTTCATAGGGGATAAACGACATACCGTCACGGTCCAGATTCATTACATATTCCGGACCTGTAATGGAAACAACTTCTTCATAATTAAACGGCAAATCGATTCCGATCAGCTCTTTGGCATCAAAGGCTTTTTGTTTCTCGGCAGCTTTTTTCTTTTTTGCCTTTATCTGAGGACACTCTCCGGTTTTCTTGCCACCCTTACAGGTACCACCCAGTTTCTTGAACATATCGCAAACCATGTTTCCCAATTCGCAAAAATTCTCCAGGGTCTCCGGAGCCTGTGCTTCCACAACCGGCAAATCCGAAGGGCCGAGCGATTTGGTATAATTTTCATCGGTGTATTTCGCCACTTCTTCCCTGTCAAACGGCATATCCACATCAATAAAAGTTCTTTCTGAAGGAACACCGGCCCTTTTTGCATCAATGGCATCTCTTTCTTTTTCCGATGTCGAAGCTTCAACCAGTTTCTCTGTGAGCGCCAGGTCAACGGTCGTTCGTAATTCTTCCGGCGTAAACGGCTTGGGAATGTAGTCGAGGGCACCCAGGCGAATCGCCTTGGCGGCTGTATCAGTGGAAGCATAGGCGGTCATCATGATGGCTTTTGTCGGCGGCCATTGCTTTTTAACCAGCTTGAGGAGTTCAAGGCCATTCATGCCGGGCATGACAATATCGGAAATGAGCAGAGAAAACGATTCCCGGGCCATTTTTTTCAGCGCTTCATCCGCACTGAGGGCCTGAACCACCTCATAATTGCGGGTGGCAAGAATTTTTGCCACATTTTGACAGATTCGTCTTTCGTCATCGACGACCATGATTTTAGCGGTTTCTTTCATTTCCCTTTCCTTTCATTTGTTTAATAGCATCCGGCAGTGTTTGAATATCAATAACCGGCTGGAAAGCATGCCATAGCTGATTTAGAATCAATAAAATCCAGCATCCAATTCTAAGAAGATGGGGTTGTAAGAAAAATTAAAGCACATTGCGTGCCATACGTCCCATAAATTATAACTTACCGGATTTATATTATATTTTTCATAATAAGGAGAGGGACGCGCCGTGAGATGTATAAATAAAATATACACTTTACAACTGATACAGGTTGATAATGAAACCGGTGAATTGTGAAATGATTCTTGGTAAGTGGAAAAAAATGGAAGGTAACATCATGAATTTATATAGATTTTTTTTAGGACCGGCAAAACCTTTTGATGGAAATAATTGCAGAGCATTGAAATGTATGAAAAAAACATACACTGTATAAATTTCGATTTATCTTATCGGTTTCTTGCGGAGCTGTTTGACTTGCGGACCTAATCCGATCTGCGGGATTTCGCAAGTTTGACGCCATGCTTTTTCATGAGGCCCTGGAAGTTCGTTCTTTGCAGACCGACTTGTTGGGCTGCCTGTGTCACGTTCCAATTGTTTTTTGCAAGGGCGTTTAGAATAAAATTTTTTTCAATTTTGCCCACGGCTTTTTTCCGGACCTCTTTTTTCAATTGTTTGAGTTCCTCATTGGTTGAAGGAATATCATCGGCAACCGGCTCGATGCCCTCTAAAATACCCAAGAGGGGAAGTTCCTTGATCGTAATTTGTTCTTTTTCACAAAAGATGACGGCTCGCTCAACAACATTTCTCAATTGCCGAACATTTCCCGGCCAATCGTATTCCGTCAACCGTTTAACCGCACCATCATCAAACCCGGTAATGTGTTTTGCCATGGCCCCGCTGAATTGCGCCAGAAAGTGATACGCGATGGGTAAAATATCTTCTTTCCTTTCCCTCAAAGGCGGTATCATTATCGGATATACAAATATGCGGTAGTAAAAATCTTCCCTGAATGAGCCGTCTGCCACCAGATCCTTAAGATTTTTATTGGTTGCAAAAATCAAACGGACGTCTACTTTCTGTATCCGGGTATCGCCGACAGGTAAAAATTCTCTTGTCTCTAAAAACCTCAGGAGCATGCTTTGAACTTCAAGATTCACATTACTGATTTCATCCAGAAAGACAACTCCGCCATGGGCCAGCTTGAAAATACCCGCTTTGTCTTTATGGGCACCGGTAAAAGCGCCTTTGGCATGTCCGAATAACTCACTTTTCAAAAGGCTGCTTGACAGGGTTCCACAGTCTACGGCAAAAAAGGGGCCGTCCTTTTGGGCACTATTGGCATAGACCGCCCGTGCCACCAGTTCTTTGCCGGTTCCACTTTCGCCATAAATGAGAACCGTCGAATCGGTGGGGGCCACTTTTTCAATCATCGAAATGACCTGTTTTATTTTCGGACTGTTCCCGATAAGCTGATGGGAAAAGGGTTCCAGGGCCCTGGCTTGTCGCGCCAGTTCACGATTTCGCACCATTAATGCTTTGTGTTCCAAAGCCTGGATGACAATGGCGCGGAATTCTTGCGGCGTAAAGGGCTTAGGAAGGTAGTCAAGCGCTCCCATTTTCATCACTTCCACGGCTGATGAAATACTGGCATAGCCGGTCATTACGATGACCATGGTTTCCGGATAAGCTTCTTTTATCCGTCGCAGCACCTCCATCCCGCCCAAGGTATCCATTTTCAGATCCGTGACGACGACGTCGAAAGGTTTTTCATCCATCATTTTTAAGGCGTCAAATCCGCTGAGCGCATACTCGACCTCACATGTCAGTTTGGACAAAATTTTTATGCAATTCTGACAGATCGGCAATTCATCATCGATGATCAGTATGCGGGGAATGGAATCATTCGCCATCGTATCATCCCAACTCAAGCGGCAGCCGAATCGTAACACAGGTCCCATGTCCGGGTCGGCTCTCCACATCAATGGTACCGCCATGCTGTTCAATAATGCCGTGAGTCACGGCAAGCCCCAGACCCGTTCCGCCCTCCGCGGTTGTAAAAAAAGGGTCAAAAATCTTAGCCAAATTCTCGGGCGGAATACCGATTCCGGTATCTCGGACTGAAATTTCGATGGTATCTGTTTTGAAATCAAGCAGTGTCGTTAAAACAATGCTTCCGCCGGGGTCCGTCGCCTCGATGGCATTCAGGGTCAAGTTTATCAGGGCTTGCTGAATCTGATCTTTGTCCAAACATATATCAGGCAGGTCCTCAGAAAGATTCAATTCGACACTCACATCCTGAAAGGCCGCCTGTTTTCGGGTTAACACAAAGCTCTGCCTGACAATTTCATTGAGGTCATTAAGCTGCTTTGTGGGCTTTGTCTGGCGGGCAAAATCAAGGAGGCTGGTAACAATTTTCCGGCAACGCAGCGCTTCATCGGAAATTGTCTTCAATTCCCGGCGTAGGTGATCATGCGAGTCCATGTCCTCCTGAATCAACATAGACGAAGTTAAAATGGTGGTGAGGGGGTTATTGATCTCGTGGGCAACGCCGGCGGACAGGCGGCCGATGGATGCCAGCTTTTCGGATTGCAACAACTGCTCTTGCGTCTGTCTTAACTTTCTTTCCATATCCAGCCTTTCTTTGAGATCGACTAAAATATTGACAAAGGCCAATTCATTTCCCTTGGTATCGTATATAATTGTGGCTGAAAGGCTGCCCTCCACGATTTCGCCGTCATGTCTTTGGTAGGATAAAGGATAGGATTTCAGCTTACCTTTACCCCCATATTCCGGGCTGTGCATCATTTCAATAATTTTTGCGGCCATTCCTTCCGGATATATATCTTCTATATTCATCTTGTTG
The DNA here is from genome assembly GCA_050053515.1 of Desulfobacterales bacterium. Taxonomy (GTDB): domain Bacteria; phylum Desulfobacterota; class Desulfobacteria; order Desulfobacterales. The sequence continues at coordinate 4,355 of JASFTQ010000368.1, forward strand.
ACCGCGTTTTTAGCCTGGTAACCGAGAATCTCCTCAGCGGCCTGGTTCCACATAATAATTTTGCCCTTTAAGTCAGCTACAATGATGGCATTGGGAGAGCTTTGAATAATCTTGTTTAAAAAATC
>JASFTQ010000369.1:0-4457 GCA_050053515.1 Desulfobacterales bacterium
TCCAGAATTTGCCTATCTAACAGGCCCTTACTGGATCCCGGCCTGCCCTGTTAAATCACCCGAAAGGGTGGCCGCGAAGCGGTCCCGGTGAAATAGTTTTCGCTCAAGTAAATAAATATGAGATTGAATCCAATTTAATTACGGCCACACCTTTAATTGGTTGCGCCTTGAAAATTTCACTGGATAAAAATTTAACAGGGCGAGCCTCCCGCTTCCGTCTTCGCTGAAAGCTCCGCCGGACAGGTCGCGGGACTTGGCCAGGGATGACGAATTGCGACACAGCCAGGTTATCCATGGTTATCTGTGGCTTTTCTTATGGAGGTTTAGGCTTTTTGCGATCCACAAAAGATAACACCCTGGCCTTTCCGGGCTCTCCGGACGGCTTTTCTTTGTGGGGCGGAGGCTCCGGTGCATCCTTAATTGCCGGAGCCACCACCGGTTCCAGCCGCATTTTTTTCCCGTTCATGGTGAACGTCTCACCGTTGATATAGACATCCTTTAAAATCCAGGTAACCACCTGAAGCGGATCCTGCAGTAAAAGCAGGCGCACATGATACCAGTCCGGTTTGGCATCCGGTAAGATATTTTCTATCCTGGCGAAACTAAGGGGTTTATCTTCAAAATAAATCAGTACGACATCGTTTTCTTGCGCCATTTTGAGCATCCTCGATACTGTGGCCGGGTCGTTACCAGACCGGTTGTTGCAAAACAAAAAGTGCCGATTCCCGAACGCATAGTATCATGCGGTGATGTCCAATCGGGTTATCCTCTTTTTATCGCATGATTGGTGTCATTTATCAACGGGCTGTTGCCCAAACATTTTTGCATGGTCTTTAAAAGGTTTTTTGCCATTGCCGTGTGAAGCCGTCTGAAACCCAATCGCCGAGAGGATTTCATGAGGTGCGGTCTTTTATTTTGACATATTCGATTCATTTTTCATATAATGCCCTGGGTATGTCTGTGGTTTTATTTTTTGGCCCGGTTTTCCGGGAGGGGGCATGTAGCAATGAATCATACGAAAATAGCACCGATGGGCCTAAAATTAATCCTATCCCTGATGCTCCTGGTATTTCTGCCCGGAACGCTTATTGACCTGCAGGCCCAGCAAAAAAAAGAGGATATAAACACTATCGAAGCAAACGATGCAGACGCTGTGGCTGAAACCGAAAAACAGACCGATGATCGGGAAAACAGTCCTGATTACTGGTACGACAAGGGCATTCTTGTTTCAGTATACGGAAACGATAAAGCTGCAATTAAATATTTCCGCAAGGTCATCGAATTGGATCCCCAACGAAGTGATGCCTATTTCCAACTGGGCGTATCCTATGGTGAACTCGGCGATTACCAAAAAGCAATTCTGAGTATTGACAAAGCCATCGAACTTAATTCCGACAAAGCCGTTTATTATTATGGCAGGGGCAGGGTTTATCTGTTATCCGGTGATCAAGCCCAAGCGCTGGCAGATTTCCGGCAAGCTGCTGCCATGGGCAGCTGGGATGCCAAGAATTATTTGGAGAAGTTTTCCGGCATCGAATGAAACGGATTCCAGAATCCCATTATCCCGCACCAAAGAGCGACAATCAGCGGTTTACCTAAAATCGGCCCCCTTTCCCCCGTTATAACCGCCTGGATTGCGGTAGAATCCTGCTTGACACCAAATGGCTATTTTTCTATAATTGTATGATTTAAAAGAAAATTCCTTTCCATTCTTTCCGATAATACAGCGGTTTTAATGAAACTTAAGCTAAAGCGGATCTTATATTCAAGCTGGCTGCTCTGCGGCTTCATCACCGTTTTGATACTGATGGGCATGCTGTTCGAGTTTTATCCCATGCAGTTTTTGGAATATAAGACCTATGATATGCTAGCCACCCTGCGCCAGCGAAAAGACATCAACCCCATCGTCATCATCGGTATCGACGATAAGAGCATAGAAAATATCGGCAACTGGCCCTGGCCCCGATCCTATATCGCGGATATGATCCGCCGCCTTTCCCAATATCATCCGAAAGTGCTCGGAATCCATCTTTTATTCTCCGGCCGCGAGCTGAATCCCGGCCTCGAGGAGATCGGGGAAGTCAGAAAAGCCGTCCACCAAGATTCCTTCCTTAAAAATAGAAAGAAAACCCGTTACCGCATCAACAGGATTCTGAACGAATCCGAGAAAAAGTTGAATCATGATGCCAGCCTCATCGCAGCCGTCAATCGGGCAGTGAATGCGGTTTTACCGATCCGTTTTACGGAAGGTGACGGCGATCAATCAGACAAGGCCAAAATGCCGGTGTGGCTGGTGCGGCAGTCCATTAAATCCCAACCCGGCACATCCAAGGCCGCCACAAAATCCGGCCAGGCCCGTGCGGCCGGCACCCAAACAAATAATGATGCCATATCCGCCGCAACGGTTATTTCGACTTTCGGTGCCCTGGCCGTGCGGGCCGGTGCCTTGGGTCATACCAACGTTGTTGTCGACCGCGATGGTTCGGTTCGCAGGGTACCATTGATTATCGGGCATCAGGGCAGATATTTTCCCTCTTTTTCACTCCAGGCGGCGGCTAAATATATGGATGGCAGTGTCGACGACATAAAGCCGGCTGACGGCAAGCTCAATTTCAAAACGCTGGAAATCCCCACCGACGGTGATTACCGCATGTTTGTTGATTTTGACGGCCGGCAGAGCGATTTTGAATCTTTTTCATTTTACGATGTCTTTAATGGAGACATTGCGCCGGATCGGTTTCGCGGTAAAATCGTGTTGCTGGGAGTTACTGCGCCTTGGCTGACGCCCTTCTATAAAACCACCGTGGGGCAGGGGCTATCGGAGATTGAAATTACGGCCCATGCACTGGAAAACATAGTCAACCGCAAATATCTTTCCAGACCGGCCTGGGCTTATGTTTTAGAGATCCTGGTCATTTTATATTTCGGTTTGTTCCTGGTGTTTGTGATTCCCCGGGTGAGGCCGCGTGACGGCGCCTTTATACTGGGGATTTTTGTGGTCACCTGGATGGTGTTTGCAGTGGTATTATTCATGACTTTCGGGTACTGGCTCAAAATCTTTGCTCCGCTCTTTCTGGCCCTGTTGGGTTATATGTTTGCCGGATACAAGCGTTTTTCCGTGGAGAAACAAGCCCAGAGCACGGAACTCAATAAAATGCTCGGCCAGTCTTTTCAGAGCAAAGGCATGCTGGATATGGCTTATGAAAAGTTTTTACAATGCCCGGTGGAAGACGGCACGGTCAGGGAATTGCTGTATAACCTCGGTCAGGATTTTGAGCGAAAACGCATGTTCAACAAGGCCCTGGCCGTTTATCATCACATGATGAAGGCCGGCAATTACCGGGATATCAACAAACGCATCCAAACCCTCAAAAACCTCGGCGAAACCGGTATATTTACTGCGGCGCCCTCCAAACGGGACGACTCTCTGATCCTTGATGAGGCCACCACCAAACCGACGCTTGGCCGTTATGAGGTTTTGAAAGAATTAGGACAGGGAGCCATGGGTGTCGTCTATCTTGGAAAGGATCCCAGGATCAATCGCGAGGTGGCCATCAAGACCTTGAAGTACAGTGATGTCGACCCGCACAAGTTGCCGGAGGTCAAAAAACGCTTTTTCCGAGAAGCAGAGGCCGCCGGCAAGCTGTCTCATCCAAATATCATGACGATTTATGATGTTGGAGAAGATTACGATATGGCCTATATGGCGATTGAACTGTTAAAGGGCCAGGATCTAGCGGATTATTGCGAGAAAGATAAGCTGCTACCGGTCAAAAAGGTCCTTACCATTGGGGCCGCTGTGGCCGAGGCACTCGACTATGCCCACAACCAAGGGGTTGTACACCGCGACATCAAGCCGGATAACATCCTGCTGCTGGAAAATGATGAGGTCAAAGTTGCCGATTTCGGTATCGCCAGAGTGATGAGCGCCTCTACGACCGAGACCGGGATGATTCTCGGCACCCCCAACTACATGTCCCCGGAGCAGGTGGCCGGGGAAAAAGTAGATGGCCGCTCCGATATTTTTTCCCTGGGGGTGGTCCTTTATGAACTGTTTAGCGGCGAAAAACCCTTTAAGGGTGATAATCTGACCAATCTGATGTATGCCATCGCCAATGTCAATTATATCCCGCTAAAGGAAGTGGTGCGTAAAACCCCTTCTTGCTGCAGTGAAGTCGTCGACAAGCTGTTGACCAAAAGTGTGCGTCGCCGACCCAAGTCGGCCGCCATAGTGGTCGACCTCATCCGGGATTGCCTGTCAAAGATAAAGTAACCCCTATCAACCGGTGCATTTTTTTTAACCGCAGCTCCGCTTTTCGATTCTCCGCAATCCCGCTGAAGCTGGAAGAAGGACGGGCGCATAAGGACCAATTTACGGGCGGGAAGGAGGTTAAAGTGAATATTTCCAAGGCTATTATCTCCCATTTTGTTCTGACATTTTTAATTGGAATGACCGC
>JASFTQ010000370.1:0-4446 GCA_050053515.1 Desulfobacterales bacterium
CCGTGTTTTGCCTTTCTCGGCGGCAACAGCCCTCTGCCTCTTAGAAGCAGCGGGGCGATCATCTTGCCGTGAAAAAAACACCCCGCCCCCTTACCTAACTATGTTTTGGCTTTCGCACTGGCCCGCCGTCGCACCGCCAAATCCCAGACAAAAATACCGGTTACCAGCAGCAGTGCAACGATTACGCCCAGCGTGATCCAGATCCAAATTCGAGACCCCGGTCGCCACCCCCGGTCTTTAGAAAAAGTCCATTTGTTGAAAATTTCCTCTAGCTCGGATCTGGAGGTAGCATCGAGAGCTTTTTGGAGAAGCCTGTTGAGCATGGGCCAATCTTTTCGCGAACCAAAGCTGAGCTTGTAAGTGTAGTCGGTTTCACCGGCAATGCGCAGATTGGTGATCCCCGTCTTGGCCATCCAGTATCCCGCCGCAAACCTGTTAACCAAATAAGCATCCGCCATACCGTCCGAAACCGCTTCCAGGGCAGATTTAATATCCTTTACCCACAGGAATTTAATCGCCGGATGTTTATTTTGGATATATTCAGCGATGGCCCAGCCCTGAACGGCGGCCAGTGTCTTGTCTTCAAAGTCTTTCAGGATGAAATATCCCGTTACATGGTCGGGGACCAAAATGATATTGTTATATTCAATAAAGGGCGAGGTGAACAGCATATATTCGGAGCGGTCGGGGGTTATGGCTGCCGCGGCAAGATCGGCTTTGCGTTGTTTGATGTTTTCCAGGTTGGCTGCCCAGTTGGGTGCGGGAACGACCTTAAACTGCACGCCGAGTTTTTTGCCGATTACTTTGAGGATATCCGGAGCGACACCGATATAACGATTGGTCTCGTCTCTGTATTCAAACGGGGCATAATCGGCATCCGGGCCGTGTCGAAGCACCGGATGGGCTTTGAGCCACGCGGCCTCTTCACTGGAAAGATTAATGGTTGCCATGGACTCGCCGGCAACGTTTGCCGCAACAAACAGCGACACTGCAACCCATGCGCAAATGGCAAACATTCCCGGAAATTTCTGCTGCATTGAAAACTCCTCCCCTTCACCTGTCGTCGCTCCGCTGGGGGCAGGCACGGCTCTTACATTCCTTCATTTTCCTTCGAATATCAAGAAGGTTTGACACCTCGCAACCGTTCTGAACGTCGCCGCAATAGTTCCACCGTCGTCAACAGGGCAATTGAAAATAAAACAAGCAAGGTTGCCACGGCTAAGATGGTCGGGCTAATTTGTTCGCGGATACCGGACCACATTTGGCGCGGGATTGTTCGTTGCTCAAATCCGGATAGAAATAAAACCGCAACGATTTCATCAAAAGACGTCACAAAGGCAAACAGCGCACCGGATATGACACCCGGCAGAATCAGAGGCAATATTATTTTACGCCAAGTCGTCAACAGATTAGCGCCCAGGCTGGCGGATGCCTGAATCAGCGATTCATCAAAACCAATCAAGGTGGCGGTCACTGTGATGATTACAAAAGGAATACCCAAGGCGGTGTGAGCTAGTATCAAGCCGGGGTATGTTTGAGACAATCCCACTTTTGAATAGAAAAAAAACATCCCGGCGGCCGAAATAATGATCGGGACAATCATCGGCGAAATAAGCAGGCCCATGATGGGGACGCGAAATGGGGTATAGGGCCGGCTCAGCCCCCAGGCGGCCAAGGTCCCGAAACCGGTAGCCAGGATCGTGGCAAAAACCCCGATGATCAAACTGTTTTTCATCGAATGAATCCACTGCGGGTTGCTCAGCATGTCGTGATACCACCTGAGAGAAAAAGCCTCCGCATCAAGAGACAACATTCCCGGCGTGAAGGTAAAATAGGGCTCGGCATTAAACGACAGAGGGATTAACACGACAATCGGCGCCATCAGAAAAAACAAAACCAGCCCGCAGATAATTCTAAAGACATAATACCAGGTTTTTTCAAGTTTTCCGGCGTACGAAGGAAATGCCATAATATTAACCGAATTTCATATTTTCAATTCCGACAATACGATTATACAGCCAATAAATCGCCAGGACGCCGGCCAGAAGGGTCGTCCCCATTGCCGCCGCCAGACCCCAGTTTAAGGTCTTGCTCATGTGCAACGCAATAAAGTTGCTGATCAACTGGCCGGTAGCGCCGCCGACCAGCGCCGGCGTAATATAGTAGCCAATCGCGAGGATAAAGACCAGGATGGATCCGGCCCCGATGCCGGGCACCGTCTGGGGGACATAAATCTCCCAGAAAGCGCGAATCGGATTGGCGCCCAGTGATCGCGCCGCTCTGACATAATCGGGTGATATGGTCTTCATGACGCTGTAAAGCGGCAGGATCATAAAGGGCAGCAATACCTGGGTCATGGCGACAAATGTGCCGGTCATGTTGTAAACCATTCTGATGCGATTTTCATCCGAGATAACGCCAATCCAAACGAGAATATCGTTGAGAACCCCCTGTTTCTGTAAGAGAACAATCCAACTGGTTAAACGGACCAGCAGTGAGGTCCAAAAGGGCAGCAGAACACAAATCATCAAAAGATTGCTAATTTTAAGCGGTAGATTGGCCAGCAGATAGGCCACCGGATAACCCAGCATGATGCACAGGGCCGTTACCAGCAAGCTGACCCATAAGGTGCGGAGCCAAATTTTGGAATGAATCTGTTGGTACTCGGGTTGGGCGGTGATATTCCCGTCAACATCATATTTCAAATCAAAAGCCGAGAGATAATGCGTGATGGTGAAGCGTTTCCCCAAAAGCTTAATCACAGCCCAGGTTTCCCGGTCTCCCCAGCGCTTATCCATGCCAATCAGTTTATCTTTAAAAGGTCCTTCATGTATTTTTTTGAGCTTGCGGGCGGTTTTACTCAATAAACTCCGCATCCCGGACTTCTCATAGTTAAGACGCAGGGCCACCTTGCCAAGTGTTCTTTCCTTTCTGAGCAGTTTCAGCTCTTGCGCTACGGCGTAGAAAGCAGGCTCCCCCGGCAGATCGGTTCCATCCCATGCCTGAAGTGATTTAACGGTATGATGCAGTAATTCACGTACCTCCGGGATGTGGACACTGCGAAACAACATATCGGCAATGGGGATAAGGAATGTAATGAAGATGAATGCCAGGGTGGGGACTAAAAATATAAAACTTCTAATCTTTTTGGCCCGCTCGGCCCGGTGAAGGCTGAGCTTAAGGGGTGTGCCGTCCGCTGTGGTTATGGGGGCGGTTTGATCAGTCATGGTTGCCCGCTCATCGTGTAATCATTGAATAGGGTGCATGATATCGCTAGGCCGAAAAAAATTGTCGCTGTTTTACCCGGTTGATTTTCCGATGGCACCCAATGCTGGATGCGGGTTTCAGATCGAGTCTGAATACTTCATGAAACGCCGCAGTAAAAGGCGGGTCCCGGCGCGGACCCGCCTTGCTCAAATAGCTTTGGCGCTTTACCTCGTCATCCAGACGTTATACCTTTTGATCATTTCATCCTGGTTGTCCGCCCACCATTCAGGGCTGTTCGCAAGCGCGGATTTGAAATTGGCAGGAGCAGTGGGCATGTGCGGCCTCATGCTTACCGATGTCCCATAATAGGTGGTGATGTAAGGCACGGAAGATTTCCGAACCGGCCCGTAAGAAATCCATTTGGTCTGGTCCGCCAGTGCCTGGGAGCTGGTTGCAAACATCACGAATTTCATGGCGTTTTTCACATTTTTTGAACCCTTGGGAACCACATAATAATCCATATTGTATATCTGATTATCCCAGATCATGGCAAACGGCTTGTTCTCTTTTACGATGGCGTTGAAAATACGGCCGTTGGCCGCCACTGTCATTATAACTTCGCCGTCTGCCAGCATCTGCGGACCCTGCGCATATGTTTCCCAAAAAAGAACCGAGTCCTTGATCGTATCCAGTTTGGCAAAGGCGCGATCCACGCCCGCTTTCGTCGACAAGACTTCATAAACATCCTCCGGTGCGACACCGTCGGCCATAAGGGCATACTCAATGATGCCATTAGGACGTTTGCTGAGTCCCCGCATACCCGGGAATTTTTTGAGATCGAAAAAATCGGTCAGTTTGGATGGCTTCTCACCCGGGAATTTGGTTTTATCATAGGCAATGACAGTCGACCAGATAATGTTTCCCACCCCGCATTCGTGAACGGCACCGGGAATAAAATCCTCGGCGGCGGCGGTACCGTCAGCCCCGGGCGGCACGCTTGACAGATCAATCGTTTCAAGCAGGCCTTCGTCACAGGCTGCGGTGAGATCCTGGGTTTCGAGATCAACCACATCCCAGGTTACATTGCCGGATTCCACCTGGGCTCTTATTTGTGCAATGCCGCCGTTGTAGTCGACCGAGTTCACTGTAATGCCGAATTTTTCCGAAAACGGCTTGTAATGGGCTTCAAGTTGGCTTTTGGTGTAGGCACCGCCAAAAGATGTTATGGTGATGGCATCC
>JASFTQ010000371.1:0-4438 GCA_050053515.1 Desulfobacterales bacterium
TAAGATTCCAGGCATACCAGGCTGACTTTATGAGCCCCCAATCGCAAGGCGGTTTGGGCTGCATCAACGGCGACATTGCCTCCGCCGATAACGACCACCTCCTTGCCAACAACTGGTCTTGCCTTGCCGCGTGCTGCCCGTAAAAATGGCAGGCCATAGTACACCCCGGCCAGATTTTCACCCGCACTACCCAGCGTAACATGTCCAGAACAACCGCAGGCAACCACCATGGCCTCGAATTGACCCTGCAAGCTTTCTACGGTGACGTCCTGACCCACAGGAGCGCCGCATTGGAATTTGATGCCCATACGACGCAACAACGCCAATTCTTTTTCCAGAATGTCCTGGGACAGGCGAAATTCTGGGATCGCGTTGCGTAGCATCCCGCCGGGTGCCGCTTCGGTTTCAAATACCGTTACCGCGTGCCCATGACAGCGTAGATCGTGAGCCGCCATCATACCTGCCGGACCTGAGCCGATGATGGCTACCTTTTTGTTACTGTCGGACTGCATATCGGGCAGTGGTATTTCCGCTTCGGCGGCCTGATCCACCAGGTAGCGTTTCAATGCCCGTATCGCCACAGCTTCCCCGTCGGTCTGACGGCGTTGACAATCCGCCTCACATGGTTGGGAGCAGATACGGCTCAAAATACCGGCAAATGGAAGTTTTTCCCGTAGCATGGTCAATGCTTCAGCCTCCTTACCGCGGGCAATCAATTGAACATAGCCCTGGCAATTGACGTCCAAGGGACAAGCCCTGCGGCAGGGTGACAACTCCAGACGCAGATTATCCAGAATGCAGGTGTCTACGCATATACCGCATGCCGTACATTTATCTTTATCAATGACAATATTATCCGAAAGGCCTTCCAATAGATTAACTCTTCGCACGACTAATCTCCCTTTAACCTGATGATGTCTTTGTGACTCACTTTTACGTCCGTAAGAGAATCCCCCATGGTCAAAACCACGTGTTTGAGCCATTCCCGATCATTTGATTCCGGATAATCGCTGCGGTAATGCCATGGTCCCCAGCGGCTTTCTTTGCGCTCGTTGGAAGCCACCGCACTCAAAGTGGCGCATTGAATGATATTCTCCACCTCATAGGCTTTGAAGAGGTCGTGCTTATCTCGGATGGCCACCATGGTTGAAAGCTCCTTGTGGAAACGATCCATCCACCATAGTGCCCGGTTTAGTTTGAATTCATTTTTGGGGGGGCGGATATAATCATTGATGATACGCCGTACTTTATATTCGAATTCCTCGATGGGAACTCGGTTGGCGGTTTGACTCAGACGGTTTTCCATGTGGGTCAAAAAAGCGGCGATCTGCTCATCGCCAGGATCGGTATGCTGAACTTTTTTTGCGTAATCACTGGCGCACTCTGCCGATATCTCGCCAAAAACGAATGCACCGGATAAATGGCCGCGTGCCACCAGGGAGGTATCGCCGGCAGCATAGAGCCCGGCCACGCATGTTTCCGCGTTGTCATTTACCCGCACACCGGTTAGACCGTGGCCGCCGCATAAAAAGGTTTCCGTGGGCCACAGTTCGATCTCGCCGGAACGAAAATCTATGTCACGCCCCTTGTAGAAACGTTCGCAGGCAGGCCGCTCTGTAGTGAACAATAACTCCTCTATTTCCCGGATCTTGGCCTCAGGTAAATGGCTCATTTTGATCCGCAGGGGTCCTTTTTCCGCTAGATGATCTTGGAACATGGATCGTATCGAAGGATGATCTTTTTCGCGGTGTTCGTCATAGGCCGTCAGCAACCATGCGCCGCGGGTAAGGGTAATATAAAGCAGGGGAGTGTTGATATCCTTGGCGATATAATAGATCAGGGTATATTCGAAACCGCTCAATTCCGCCCCTGCCCGATAGGCCAGGCAGTAGCCATCACCGGTGTTTCCGGGAAAATCGTATACAGCGTAAAGATTACCATTGTTAGGCAAACCAAAACGAGCCGTGCCACCGGCCGAGAGGATGACGGCCTTGGCTTTGCAAATGATGATCTCGCCACTGCGCACATTCATACCGATGGCGCCGGTAACCCGCCCGTCATTTTTGAGCAGCTCCATGGCCATGGTGCGATTGAGCGCCTTGACACCCAATTCCAACGCTTTTTGGGCCAGAATGGCTTTGAGCTCCGGCTCCTTCATAGTAACGCAAAACTTACCCTTGGGATGGACCTGCAATACATCGTAGGTGCCATGTTCATCCTTTGGAAAACAGACCCCCCACGCCTCTAATTTCTGCATCATTCCCCAAGAACGCTCGGCCATGCGGTAATTGACCGGCTCATCCATGATCCCTTCGCAGGCCAGGCTGTTGGATTCCACATATAATTCCGGCGAAGAGATCCCCGGCAATGCCACGATATTGAGCGCGTCCATACCGCGCGCGATACAACCCGAGTACTTTATTTCGCCTTTCTCGAAAATAACCACTTCCTGTTCTGGATTGACTTCTTTGGCGCGGATTGCAGCCATGATTCCCGCGCTGCCACCGCCGATGATCAATAAGTCGGTTTGGATGACAGGCAAATCGTATTTGTTCATAATGTCTCCTAACATTTATGTTTCTCTATAAACACTTCGGGCGGAGGTTAGACAGTAGGTTTCTCGATATTCGTAGGGCTTGTCTTTGTACGTATAAGACAGCATTTCTATAAAGAGCAGCGCCTGCCCCGGCTCGATCTTTAAATAGGCGGCATGGGTTTTGTCTGCCGCAACCGCTCCGAATAATTCTTGATTATAAATGGTTTGTACACCATAGTTTTTCTCAAGTGTCTCATACAATGTTATCTTCTCAAATACACGGGTCGGTAGCATTTCAAGTTTGGCAAACAATCTTTGCGGCAGGTAGGAAACGCAATATATGACCGGTTTTTCCTTCAGATAGAACATGCGCTTCATTTCATATAGATCTTGGTTGGCGCGAAGCTTTAAATAGCGGTTATGGGGTTGGCGCCCACTTACCAATCTCAGGTTGAGCAGTTTTACCTTGAGGGCGGCTTCAGCATCTTTGAAATGACGCAGCAGCCTGTGGTAACGCAGACTCTCCAAACGCAAGCTGGTACCGGCAACGAAGGTACCTTTGCCCTGCATGCGATAAAGGTAGCCTTCATGCACTAAATTCAGAATGGCCTTTTTGGCAGTACCCACACTAACCTTATAGGTTTCAGCCAGACTTCGTTCGGGTGGAATACGCTCACCAGGGGGCCAATGTCCGTTCTCGATCTGCTGTTGGATATCAGTTTGCAGGCGGTAGTAGACCGGGATAGGGTCACCGGTTTTTTTTATAAGCGCCACTTTGTTAATTATTGATATAATTGTATAAATTTAAAATTGATATATATAACTATATATCTATCTCTATCGTCTAACGGTGTCAAGGATTTTTTAATAATATTTGAATCTTAATCGCACCTAACGTCTCAAGTCAAATTTCTGGGGATCTGGATCTGGGGTCGGACCAACATAATATTTTGATTTATATAATAATTCTCTACAATAATAACCGAGATTATGTTTTACAGAGCCTATTTTGGATTAAAAATAAGCTTCTTTAAAAAGCCATCTAAACGGTACGTGTAAATGGGAAGTACTCTGTGGTTAGCGTTGCGTTGCCTTGTTTGCTCCGTGACTTGCAGGTGCTGTGGTTGCTCTGTGGCCGGAATGATATAATCTATTGATCCCAAGAAGCATTTTGTATATTGATAGCCCATATTATGTCTTACGGCAGTTATTTTGGATTAACAAGAGGCTGTTTAACAAGATATCTGTATGGCACGTGCAAATCGACATTACATCCCTGGATATGTCTGGCATATAACCCACAGATGCCACCAGAAAGAATTCCTCTTAAAGTTTGCCCGCGATCGGAAGAGATGGATTGATTGGCTTTTTGAAGCAAAAAAGCGATACGGTTTGACCGTTCTAAATTACATGGTCACATACAATCACGTCCATCTTCTAGTCTACGATAACCGCGGACGAGAGTCTATTCCAAAATCGATACAGCTTATAGCAGGAAGAACCGGTCAGGGGTATAATTTAAGAAAGCAAAGAAGGGGAGCCTTTTGGGAAGACCGCTATCATGCGACAGCTATCGAAAAAGGCAGTCATTTAAAGCAATGCCTTGTCTATATAGATTTAAATATGGTTAGAGCAGGGGTTGTGGATCATCCGCAACTTTGGCCTTTTTGTGGCTACAACGAGATTCAAAATCCACCCCAAAGATACCGCATAATCGATCTGGATAGTTTAACGAGACTGTTGGGGATTTCAAATCCAAACGATTTTCAATCAACTCATAAAAGATGGGTAGCTGCATCCTTATCAAGAGGCGAGATTGAAAGAGAAAGAGATTGGACGCAAAGCATTGCTGTTGGTGGCAAGGCATTCGTTGAAAAGTTTAAGGAAAGCCTTGGATTTAGA
>JASFTQ010000372.1:0-4424 GCA_050053515.1 Desulfobacterales bacterium
CTTCCAAATTGGAGAGCATTTTTGGTAATTTTTTCACAAACGATCTCACATTTCTTGCGAAAACGAGTGTTCGATCCTCAAGATCGTATTGTTTTGAGTTTGGATTTTTGATCATTCGAATTTTTTACAGATTTATTTTTACCTACTTCTCCTCTCGCGAGATAATTTGCCGCAAAGATATTGAGTATGATTTTGTTTCGGTCATTTGAATTTCTGTTATTCGTATTTGTTTCGGGTTTCGGATTTCGATATTCGGATTTATTTATTAAACCTCACCAAAAGCGGTGAATAAATTATATTCCTAAAACATTTGTAATCACCGCAAACAAACCATCCACCACGATAATCCATACAATCGCAGTTACCACCGCCGAGGTGGCTGCATATCCGACCTCGGTAGCGCTGCGGCCGCACTGCATGCCGCGCAGGCAACCGGCAACGGCGATCAGAATGCCGAACACACCGCTTTTAGCAACACCGATGAAGATATGAGCCAGTGTCAGTGAATTACGGGTCTCCGCCACATACTGAGTATAGGTGATATCAAAGACCCCCACACCGACGAGGAAACCACCGAATATTCCCATTAAATCGGCATAAATGCAAAGTAGCGGCATCATTAATATCAATGCCAGCAGACGCGGCAGGATCAGAAATTCCATCGGCGCGATGCCCAGGGTTTTGAGTGCATCTATTTCCTCATTGACCTGCATGGTACCCAGTTGGGCTGCAAATGCGGCCCCCGTTCGACCGGCCATGATAATTGCGGCCATCATAGCCCCCATTTCACGCGTCATGCCGATGGCGACCAGGCTGGCGATATAGATTTCGGCGCCGAAAAGTTTGAGCTGAACGGCCCCGACAAAAGCCAAAATAAGGCCGATCATTACGCTGATAAGGGTAACGATGGGAAGGGCATTAGCGCCGCACTCTTGAATAACCAGGAACAGATCTGACCGGCGAAAGCGGGCCCTGCCGGCAAACAATTTGATAAAAGCCAGGCTGGCCTCACCGATAAAGTCCAGCAGTTCTCGAAGAGAGCGGATAGCCTCCATGACTTGGGAGCCGATTCGGGGCAATAAAGGCTCGCTGCCTTGACCTTCACCGGCATCCTTTTTTTCCGGAACTGCAGTCGCAAGATACAGCAGACGCTTGACGCCATCCGGCAGACCGCTGTTGTCCAAATCAATTTTATTTTGCGCACATAAATCTTTGATCTTAACTAAAAAAATCAGAAGGCCGCTGTCCCAGTCTGCAAGATCTTTTGTATCGAAGGTTATGCGCCGAATGATCGGGTTGGATTCAATCTGAGTCTGCACCTCTGAGGCCGACGGCAAATTATGGCTGAGTCGCCATTGACCGAAGATACCTACGAGCAGAGTATCTTCAGTCGGCCTCTCAAACCTCACGGCACTCGATGCAGGTTGTGTTTCACCCTTTTTTTCCATCATATTCATTCTTCTTGTTCACTGATTGTGAAATGTGAATACCCACCAGTCTGGCGATCATGACCGCCAGATACAGTTGGCCGACAACAGCCTCCAGAACTGTTAAGGCGTAAGCCTGATCGCTCAATGGGGTGATATCACCATATCCTAAGGTGGTGAGGGTGACAAAGCTGAAGTAAATAAAAATCCGATGGGGATTTCTGGTTTGATTAAGTGTAACTTGAAAACTATTGGGGTCAATGCTGAACATCAAACGGTACACAAACGTCCACAGCAGACCAAGAAATAAATACCCGGCAAGTGCGGCATATATCACTTCGGCGGTGACTTCGGTTTCCCTGAACAGGAAAGAAAGGAGAATAAAAATCATGTAAGCGAAAAACAGTGAACCGGCAACTGTTCCGATTGAGACCGGGAGGGCGCTTTTTACGAAATAGGTCGACCAGTTGGAGAGAAACAACGGCAACCCCAGCAGCATGGCGACGACAAGGTGGCTTTTTTTCCGACCGGTGGCGTAAATGCCGGCCAGAAGAATGGCGGTCATGAAAATGTCGGCCAACAAACGAAGCGTAAAGAGTTTGGCAAAAAAAGGGACAAGGACCAGGTATAATAGCAGGCTTATCAGGAGAAATAAAAATCTTCCTTTGGACGTGCCACCTATAATTGTCCCCAAAGGTTTTATGACCATAGCATTATCTTCATTTTACCAGTCGGGTCCACGCCATCGGGTGCGGGGTTCATCGGCCGGAACCTTTATTTTCTCCGGAGACAACAGTTTTCCCCAGTCTGTGCGTTTCTGCATTTCTTCTTTGGTGTCTTCCGGGATGAGCTTTTTGCCCTTGCGGATCTGCCAGCCCCCCCCAAGAGCTTTGTACATGGCAATCAGATTGAGGATAACATTTCCCGCAGTTGAGGTCAGAAGGTCTTCTTCCAGTGACTGAAATCGCTGGGTGTCCAGCACTCGCTGATAGTCCACCAGACCTTCCTCGTACTGGAGAAGAGAGATAGAAACTGACCGCTTGGCGGCTTTGACACTTTCTGATAAAAGCTGCGCCTCTTCTTGTTTTCGCAGAAAGGCGATCATGGCGTCTTCAACCTCTTGCGCCGCCCTGAGCACACTATTTTGATAATTGACGATGAACTGCTGGAAGCGGGCATCCTGAATGCGGACCCTGTTTTTGATGCGGCCATAGTTAAAAATGTCCCAGTTAATGGCCGGGCCGCCAAAAAACTCGATACTATCGGAATCTCTGATATCACTGAAATCCGTCCCGCCGGCGGCCGTCAGGCTTGCATTGCTGGAACGCAGACCGATGGAGCCAAACAGCGAAAAATGAGGGTAAAGATCGGCCTTGGCCACACCGATCAGGGCGCTCTGAGCGGCCAGTCGGCTTTCCGCAAGTCGAATATCCGGGCGGCGACGCAGCAATTCCGCCGGAACGCCGACGGTAATATCAACAGGGGCTTTCGGGATAGGCTGCGATCCGCCAAGGAGGTCTTTTAAATCACCCGGGAGTTTTCCCAGCAAGATGGCAAGGCCGTTTTTTGCCTGGCGCAGACTGGTCTCAAGCCGTGGGATCAGGGCCTGGGTGTCGCGCAAAAGAGCCCGGGCCTGCTGCACATCCAGTTCGGTTACTTCTCCGCCCTGATACCGTACGTCAGCAATTTGCAGGGATCGCCGTTGAATTTTGACATTTTGGCGTGCGATGGCCAGACGGGCTTCAAGCGTTCGGATGATAACATATGAACGGGCCACATCTGCGGTGAGGGTAACTAAAATGTCATCGTAGTTTGCAATGGATGCCGCCAGATCTCCGATGCCCGATTCCACCGCTCGTCGGAATTTACCCCAGAAGTCCAACTCCCAGGCAACATCTAAACCAAGGTCGATTTCACCGTAGTTCAGGTCAATGCTGGGACTCGTATTGGCGGTATTTTCGCTCAGGCTCGAATAATTATAACCGCCTCTGACCTGTTGTGATTGGGGATACAGATTTCCCGTGGCTATTCCAAGTTGGGCCCGAGCCTCGAGAATTCTAATTGCCGCTATTTGCAGCGTGAGATTTTGTCTAAAGGCCATCTCAATAAGCTCGTTTAGCGCTGGATCATCGAAAACCTTCCACCACCGACTGACGTCTGCCGGCTCGGTTTTCACTTTCGGATCCTCTTGCTCCACCCATTTTTTCGGTTCCGGGACCGAAGGTTTTTTGTAATCCGGGCCAACGGCGCAACCACCGACGACCAAAATCAAGGCAAACATACAAATCAGATTTTGGGGCAGTCTCTTTTTTCGAGATATCATTCCTGCTCCTTTAAGGTAAGGCATCGTATTCGCAATCTATTTAATTCAGGGGTCGCACAAAAAACACGCCGGCTATTTATTGAGTTGCCAGATGACAAACTTCGGATGAAAAAAGCATAAAAATATTGCCATTACAAGCGATTTATCAGAAGGGGGTTTGCTTATATGCTATGGTTTTGATGAGGATAATTAAGATCAGGTTCTCTCACCCTTAGTGCTGGTCAACGTAATTCAGTTTGTTTGTCTCGAATCCCAAACTATTGGCTTTTGTGACCAAGTCCGAAAGTATCTTATTGTCGAGTGTTTTATCTCTTTTCTCATAATCGGCCGTTACATTGACCGTATTGCGCTCGAAGGAGTGATCAAGCCGGGCAATTTCATACCACTTACCAAGATATCTGTTCAGATCAAAGTTTTGCACCGGCTCGAGTCCCGCCGGAATCTTTATACAACCCGCAACCATAATAAAAAATATGAGTATAGAAGCAACAATTTTCTCCATTGTTGAACATGCTGAAATTATATTTTAAAAGCCCGCTGCAACTGTCAAGAATAAACGGGCTGTTGCCCAAATCATTTTGAGCGGTCATTAAAAGGTTTTTGCCCATCAATCTTAGCGAAGTGGAAGATCAGCGCTTTGAACCTGTTTGAGTCCCGCTGGCAAGCGGGACGAG
>JASFTQ010000373.1:0-4387 GCA_050053515.1 Desulfobacterales bacterium
CGGTGACGACCGTGCCATTGTGTACGACAATATCATACTTCATGTTGATTTCCGTAGCTTCTTGTTAGTGCTTCGAATCTCTGCTGCAATTATTTCAACATCGCCCAGAACCTTTTCCAAATCCAAAGAAAGCAGCTGACCGTCCTGCATCACAACCACACCGTTGATTATGGATGTGGCCACATCGCTTCCTTTGGCGGCATAGACCAGGTGCGAGATGGGATTGTACAGTGGAGTAAGATGGGGTTTTTGGGTATCGATGACGATCAGGTCTGCCAGTTTATCCGGCGCAAGAATACCGATTTTGTCGTCAAGGCCGAGGGTTCTGGCACCGTCGCGGGTACCCATGGTAAGCACCGTGGCGGCATCCAAAACCGTGGGATTCAGAGTTTTCACTTTGTGGAGTTTGGCAGCGGTATTCATTTCCCAAAATAAATCCAGATTATTGTTGCTGGCACATCCATCCGTACCGAGTCCAACACAAACCCCTTGCTCTGCGAGCTGCGGGATTGGCGCAATGCCCGATGCCAGTTTCATATTACTTTCCGGGCAGTGGGAAACCTTGACATCGTGGCTTTTTAGAAGAGAGATATCCTCTTCGGTAAGAACAACACAGTGGCAGCCGACAAGATTTGCGGACAAAAGGCCCTGTTCGGCCAGGAACCCCACCGGAGTTTTGCCATGTCGCTTTTTGATTTCAGCAACTTCGCTTAGAGCCTCTGAAATGTGCACCACCATGGGGATGTTATGGGTTTGTGAGATGAAAAAAGCCTCTCTGAGAAGATCGGGGGCGCAAAGGTAGGGCGAATGGGGTTCAACCGCAATTGTGATCAGTGGATCGTTTCGCCATTTTTCAATCAGCATATTTGTATAGGCAAACCCCTGCTCGATGGGACCATAGTTGGGTGAGGGAAAATCATACAACACTTCTCCCACAACCGCCCTTACCCCGGCTGTTTTAGCGGCCTGGGCAACGGCATCCTCAAAAAGATACATGTCGCAGAAGCAAGTGGTGCCGCTTCTTATCATTTCGGCACACGCCAGCAGCGTGCCACGATACACCATCTCATGGTCAAGCCTGGATTCTGCCGGGAAGATGTGATCATTGAGCCAGGTCATCAATGGCAGGTCATCCGCAAGTCCTCTGAAACACGTCATGGCAGCATGGGTGTGGGTATTTATCAGCCCGGGCATGATGATCCCCCCCTGGGCATCTATGCGACGGGATACTTTCCAATTCGAAAATTCATCTGACGGCCCGATCTTGCGGATTTTGTCCTTTTTAATAGCCACCGCACCGTCATATATGGGAGCATCCCCGTGTTTCATGGTAAGAACAATGCCGTTTGTTACCAGTATGTCAGCTGCGTTGGGTTTCATCGATGTTCTCTAGGACTTTTCGCATGATCAATTCAAGCCTTGGAGCGGCGGCCTGCGCCACGGCGATGATTTTTTCCACCGTCGAAGGATGGGGGTCATCCGGGTTGTGCACATTGGTAATGGTTGATAGGCCCAGCACTCTCATGCCCGCATGAACAGCCGCAATGACCTCCTGAACCGTGGAAAATCCCACCGCATCGGCGCCAATGGTTCTGAGAAAACGGATCTCTGCGGGTGTTTCGAGACAAGGCCCTTTGAGCCCCGCATAAACCCCTGTCTGCAGCTGGATGTCCGTATTGTCAGCGGCATGTGTCGCAAGTTTGGCCAAATCAACATCATAGGCTCGGGTCATATCCGGAAATCTTATACCCCATCTTTCCACGTTTGGACCGATCAGCGGATTTGACATGGTGAGATTGATGTGGTCGCGAATCACCATTATATCTCCGCTGCTGTAGTTTGGATTCAACCCCCCGGCGGCATTGGATAAAATTAGGACTTTAACTCCCAATTCCTGCATTACCCGGATTGGAAAGGTGACCTCCAACGGCGCATAGCCTTCATAGAGATGAAAACGCCCCTGAAGCGCAATGACTGATTTTTCGGCCATTTCCCCGGCCAGCAGCCGACCTTGATGGCTTTCGACCGTTGATACGGGAAAATGAGGCAAATCGCCGTAATCAAATGATTGAGAGATCTGAAGCGAATTGGTCGTTTGACCCAGACCCGTTCCGGTAAGTAATCCAATTGAGGGCGGTTTATTGAGCTGGGTTTTCAGAAAATCCGTCGCTTCAGCTACCTGTTGTTTATAGTTTTCCATGGGTCGCCCCTTTAGTTGGTTTTTAACCCGGCCATAGTAATCCAGCATCTCATGTGAGTCAAGTCATCAAAATGTAAAGCAATACGCAGTGTGATTCTCAAAATAATATTCCGCTGGCACCCGACCCGGACAAGAGGTAAATATTTGTGAAGCCTCCCGTTTTAAAAGACGTGGCTTCCTTTAACCCCTGCCTTAAACGCCAAGGCTTGCAGGGAAGCGAACCGGTCGACAAGCTGATTACGCCGGGCGGCTCCAAGTGACAAAGGGCTGTTTCTGCCCGGATGAGCAAATGACGGTGAGCCTCTGGTTTACGGCAAGCCAACAATGAAATTTGACCCGCTTGGCAGGAAAAAGGTTGGCAGGAGGCCAGATAATGCATATATATGAAGGGTCGGGGTATTTTAGCTGATCGCCCCGGTGTTTCCAACGAGCAGAGGGCAATTGCCGCCGAGAAAGGCAAAACCCGGGGTCGGTTCGTGTTGGAATGAACCTTTTAAACAGCCAGCAGTAAAATGCAGGGTAGTTGCCGCTGTCAGGCTTGGCAGGCAACAATACGGCATCTTGCCGTGAAAAAAATACGCCGACCCCTCGTATACATAGTAACTGAATAATTTAAACGGGTACTGATTATGGCCACAGAAGAGGGTCTTGTTATAAGAATAAACGCCGGCACCGCCTGGGTAAAAACATCTAAAACCGGAGCTTGAAAAGCTTGCAGTGCAAGAGGTTCTTGCAATACTTTGGGTGGAAGCCAGGATATGGAGGTCGAAGCCATCAATGATGCCGGGGCCAAAGTAGGGGATCGGATCGTTCTTAGCTTTGAAACCACATCGTTGCTGAAGGCCTGTTTTTTTATCTACGTATTTCCAATCCTGAGCATGCTGGCCGGCGCGGCCATCGGCTTTAATGCGGCATCCCTGCTCAATCTCAACTCTTCAGGACTTTCTGCAGTTTTCGGATTCTCCGCCCTTGTCCTTGCCTTTTGGTTTGTTAAACACAGGGGAAACCGAATGGCACAGAACACCAAATACCGCCCTAGAATTATCAGAATTCTCGGATAACCACCCTGCTTGCCTGTCGTTATAGCGGATGTCAAAATAATGTTCCGAAATAACGCAGAATGAAGAGATGCGGGCAGGGGATGAATTTTTGTCGTCAAGATGCACAATCACCGCCCTCTTGGCTCGGAAATGATCACTTCCCATCAATTGACCGGTTCGCTTCCCTGCAAGCCCCGCCTTTTAAGGCGGGGTTAAGGGAAGCTATCTGAAACAGATATCTTCCTTTCCGGGAAGCCCCGCCCCTTGGGGCGGGGAGCTTCACTCCCTGCCAGTTAACATATTTTGGTTAACCCAAAGTCTCACTGTCGTTTGCTCATCCAAGCAGCAACACCCCTTTGTCGCTCAGAGTTAGCGGGGTAATCAGCTTGGCGACAAAAATTTACCCCCTGCCTGCACCGCGGGCAATCGGAATATTATTTTGACAATCACTATAAAAAATGAAGCACCCTGCTGCTAGATGCGGGATGCTTTTTTTTGGGGGGAGGATTGACAAATGTGTCATGTTTCGTTAACCATAAAACAATTAATGGTTAACCAATACCAGGGTGAATATCATGAAAGCGCAGTTGCTTCAGATCCTACGGTCTGCAACAGGGGTTGTTTCAGGCGAGTTAATGAGTGCCGAGCTTGGCGTTTCACGGGTTTCCGTATGGAAGCATATACGCAAACTCCGAGAATATGGCTATCCCTTATATTCGACGCCCAAGGGGTATTGCCTTTCAGGCGACCCCGACTTGCTTTATCCATGGGAGTTTCCGCAGCGAGAATCCAAAGTCCATTATTTCCCGGAGGCAAATTCCACGATGGAAATTGCCATGGGAATGGCTCAAAAAGGTTGTCCCGATTTTACGGTGGTCATTGCAGGCCGCCAGAAAAAGGGCAGGGGGCGTTTAGACCGGACCTGGCATTCGGCCGAAGGCGGACTGTACCTGACCATTATCCTAAGACCGCCCATCTCGCCGGTATTGAGTCCCCGCATCGGCTTTGCAGCGTCATTGACCCTTGTGCAAACGTTGCGCAACTTATTCGGGATAGCGGCGGTAGTAAAATGGCCCAATGATGTCCTGGTTGGCGATCGCAAGATCGCAGGTATGCTTGCTGAAATGGCGGCAGAAACCGATCGGAT
>JASFTQ010000374.1:0-4366 GCA_050053515.1 Desulfobacterales bacterium
ATGTTGGCTTGAAACAGTAATTTTGCAATTTCTTTCATCGGGCCTCCTTGACTTAAAAAAACATTAAAATCACTGGGATTGTCAACCTCCAATCTTCTTGACACTATAGCATATGTTATATAAAGTATTATATTTTAAAACAGGGGTCGGGGTGTTTTTTTCACGACAAGATGAAAGCCCCGGTGCTTCCAATGGGCAGAGGGCGATTGCCGCCGGGAAAGGCAAAACACGGCGTCGGTTCTTGTTGGATTGAAACTTTTAAATAGCCGGCCGTAAAGTGCACGGCAGTTGCCGCTGTCAGGCTTGGCAGACAAACAACCCGGCATCTTGCCGTGAAAAAAACACCCCGGCCCCTCATTTTAAATAATAATCAGTTGACCCCCTTTCACCCATTTTGTTTGACATCAGGCTAGGTATTATCGATTATCCCATACAAAATGAAGCTCCCCGCCTTGGATGGCGTGGTTGGCCGGAAAGTAAACTATCTGTTTAAGATAGCTTCCCTTTTAGGGGGAAGCAAACCGGTTTGTCATTGGGGAAAAACGCAAGCTGCGGAGTCTTTAAATGATGCAACAACAATTCGATATCATTGAAATGATCAGCCACGCCGGTCTCATGGTTCAGTTCGTACTTTTTTTGCTTCTCTTTTTTTCGGTAACATCATGGGCGATTATTTTAGTCAAGCTCCGGTATTTTAGAAAAGCCTTCAAAGAATCGATTTATTTTACCGAATTCTTCTGGAAAAGCCGCGATTTATCGAACGCTTTTGCAAAAGCCAAACAACTGACCAGCAGTCCCATTGCCAGAATTTTCCGGATAGGTTATTTGGAACTGAAAAAACTAAGCCAGTCCGGTCTGCCCATCACACCCCAGACGCCACAACCGGAAGAGACGACCATAGATTCGAGGTTTGCCGCCACCGATAACGTAAAACGGGCACTGCGCCGGGCTATCAACACGGAAATGACCCGGGTGAACCAGATGGTCCCTTTTTTAGCGACCACCGGCAACACCACTCCCTTTATCGGTTTATTCGGGACGGTCTGGGGTATCATGGGGTCTTTTCACGGTATCGGATTGAAAGGGTCGGCGAATCTGGCTGTTGTAGCCCCCGGTATTTCTGAAGCCCTTGTTGCAACTGCCGCCGGCTTGGCCGTGGCGATACCTGCAGTTATCGCCTTCAATTATTTTATGCAGAAAGTGCGAACCATTGAATCCGAATTGCAGAATTTTTCTGCCGACTTTTTAAATATCATCGAACGTGATATTTTAAGGATAGAGAGAAGAAGATGACACCCGGAAGAGACCGCAACAGTTTTATGTCGGATATAAACGTTACGCCGTTTGTGGATGTGATGCTTGTCCTCCTCATCATATTTATGGTCACGGCACCAATGATGATGCAGGGGCTCAGTGTTGCTTTACCCGAAGCCACCGCAAAACCGCTGACATCGGAAAAGGAGCATCTGATGATTACCATCGATGCCAACACGCGGATATACATCAATGACGTTGAAGTCAGCCTTGATTTTCTTCAGGAAAAACTTACACGTATTTTAAGGGGGGGGTTGGATCGCAACGTATATTTGAAGGCCGACAAGGACATCTCTTACGGTATGGTGGTGCGGGTAATGTCTGAAATAAAGGGCGCCGGCATCGAAAAG
This sequence comes from Desulfobacterales bacterium, assembly GCA_050053515.1. Taxonomy (GTDB): domain Bacteria; phylum Desulfobacterota; class Desulfobacteria; order Desulfobacterales. The sequence continues at coordinate 1,665 of JASFTQ010000374.1, forward strand.
CTGGGCATGGTGACGATTCCAACAGAAGAAAGACAAAAAGATCGCAAAAAGTAAAGAAACCTGGACCATAGGACCAGGTTTTCTAGCACGACATAAACAGGGCACATGGGAGCTACACAACATATACGAGACGACATAATACCGGACGATGCCGGGAAAAGGTCCCGTACGTTCTTTTTGTTTGTGATCGTATCTTTCATTTGTCACGGCATTGTCTTTGGATCACTTGTGCTTCTTCCCAAACTGGCGCCGGCAGAAAAGCGTTTACCGCCGACGATTAATGTCAGCCTGGTCTCACTGCCGGCAAATACCGGGCCAGATATTTCGAGCTCCGGGGAAACCTATCAGGCGCCAAAAAAAAGGGCTGCCCCCAAGGCCGCCCCGCAGTCAAAACCGACGGTGTCCGTGGCACCGAAAAAAAGAAAGCCGAAGGTGTCGCTTAAAAAAAAGACATTTAAATCTAGAAAAGTCATCGAACAGGCGATAACAAGGCTTGAGAAAGAGGTCGAGGATTCCAGACCACCGTCTTTGAATGAAGCACTGGATAAACTGAAACACCAGGTTGAAAAAACAGATCCCGCCGAGCGTTTGAGAAAAGAGGCAGTTGAGAGTTTAGCCCGCAAGGGGTCCGGAGTCGGCGAAGGTTCTTTGACCGATCATCAAAAAATCTCGGGAGTGATGCAGATATATAATGCTGAAATCAAGTACCACATTCAAAAAAACTGGGTATTTTCCGAACAATTTGCCGGCAGCAACCAAGATCTGGAAACGGCCCTGGCCATCAAAGTTTTGCCCTCCGGCGAAATAACGGACATCTGGTTCGATAAAAAGTCCGGCAATACACATATGGATGACTCAGCTTACAAGGCATTGATAAAATCCAATCCGCTGCCGCCGCTTCCCGAGGAATTCACCCGACCCGATTATACCATTGGTTTTCGTTTCGGCCCGAAAGGATTAAAATAGTTACGTGGAAACAGGCGCGATGAGAAGTTATCAAAAGATCAATATGTTAATGGTGTTCGCCGTATCAATCTTTCTTTTTATGTCGGACCGGTGTTATGCTCAATATGAATATATCGACATAGATACACCCTATTTGAGACAAATACCACTGGCGATCCCGCTCTTTGTCAGTCTGGCCGAAACAATCGTTGAACAGGAAATTTTAGAAACAACTACGGAAATTCTAGAACAAACTCTTGATTTTACGAGTTATTTTGATATAATGGACCGCGGCGCATTTTTGGTGGACCCCCTGAGCCCGGCCATCACGGAAAATGATATTAATTTTAACAACTGGGTTAGCATTGGGGCCGAGCTCCTGATAACCGGGGGAGTGTCTCAAAACGGCGATATAATTACCATGGAGCTTCGCCTTTTTGACACCTTCAAAGCAAAACGCCTCGTTGGCAAACGTTTCGAAGGTGCTTTGGCGGACCGACGCAAAATGATCCTCCGGTTTTGCAGTGAGGTGATTTACGCCTTAACCGGAAACCGGGGAATATTCAATAGTCGAATCGCTTTTGTTTCAACGACATCGGGTAACAAAGAAATATACTTCTGCGATTTTGACGGGAGCAAACCCGTTCAATACACCTATAACCGGCATATCAGCCTAAATCCTGCGTGGTCATGGGACGGCAAATGGATAGCATATACCTCGTATGTAAACGATAAAACCGGCATATATATCATCAATTTGGAGACCAATAAAAAAAACAGCATTGAACAAAAGGGCCTCAACATCACACCGGCATGGTTTCCGGGACAATTTCTCCTTGCGGCAACGCTTTCTTTTTCAGGTGATCAAGAAATTTATCTGTTGACTGGAAAGGGGAAAATTATTAAAAGGATTACCTATAAATGGGGCAGTGATTTTTCACCAACCTGGTCCCCCGAAGGAAAAAAAATGGCCTTTGTCTCAACCCGGGCGGGAACCCCTCAAATTTATATCAAAGATATGATTTCCAGAAGGGTCGAGAGGATAACCTTCCAGGGGAAAAATAATACCCAGCCCAGCTGGTCCCCCAGGGGTGACAAAATCGCTTATACTTCGATAGAAGCAGGCCGCAGTGATATTTTCGTTATTGGACTCAACGGTCAGGACCCAATCCGGTTGACACAGGACTCCGGTGATAATGAAGCACCCTCGTGGTCACCGGATGGAAGTCTTATTGCCTTTAGCTCAACTCGCGATGGGCCTGCCAGAATTTATGTCATGACTGCCTATGGTACCGACCAGAGGCGTTTACTTACCTTGCCGGGTAAGCAGACAAACCCAAAATGGTCACCGAACTTTATTAAAAATTAGGATGTATCGTTTTTGGAAAGGAGGAGAACATGCGAAAAAAGTTGTGGATTTGTTTGGCTCTATTAGTGGTCATCCCAGGCTTATTGTTTATGGGAGCCTGTGCCAGAACAACGGTTGAAACAACCGAGGAACCGATGGAAGAAGTGGAGGCAGCAGAACAACCCACTGAGCCAGAGACCACTACGGAAGCAGCAGCAGAACAGCCTACAGAGCAGCCCGCAGAGGAAATGGCTGAAGAGACTGCCTATGATCCGGCTTCCAGGAACATGTTTCTGTCGGAATATGTTCACTTTGCATTTGACAAATACAACCTGGATGATATGGCCCAGGCTGTTTTGCAACGGAAAGCCAATTTTTTGCAGGCCAATCAGGACATCTACATCACCAT
>JASFTQ010000375.1:0-4338 GCA_050053515.1 Desulfobacterales bacterium
GCCGTAAATCCTTTTTTTCCGTCTGCAGCCGAGATGTTTGTAATAAGGCTTGGGTTTCAGGGATGACACGTTTGGTGGAAGCGGTCAGCCCGCTTCTTTTCAGACGCAACAATATCAGGAGGCCCCATCCAAATACCGGCCAAATAATCCACCAGTAGCCACGGTAGGTAAACACATTGAGAATAAAAAGAAAACCGTTAACGATCAGGTAAGCTCGCAGATGCCGGTAAAACCGGGCCTTGCTCCGATCTTTCCGTCTGCGGTGGGCTTCGACAACAATATCCCCCGTCTGTTTTAATTTTTCTGTTTGCCCGGTTTTTTCCTCACGCTCTTTTTCATGGGGCAGCACTTCGGAGTCTAAAAGAACTCTGTAGACCGCCACGGTTCCGGGAATATTCTTTAATGTCTTTTCACCAAGAGACTCATATCCGAAGGCTAACCCATCTTTAACTTGATCGTATACGCTTCGGGATATACATATGCCACTCGGCCGTGCCAAACCCTCCAGCTCGGAAACGATAGCGACACCACCTCCATAGACTCGATCCCCATCAACCATTACATCACCCAGATGGATACCGATACGAAATTCCATCTTGCGTTCATCCGGCAATGGTGCGTTTCTGGCAATGAGGTTTTTTTGAATGGCTGCCGCTGACCGCATCGCATCGACGGCGCTGGCGAACTCAGCCAAAATATTGTCTTCCGGTGTATCCAACACCCGTCCGTGGTGCTGCCGGATAAGGGTGATCACCACATCAAGATAAGCGGTCAAGGTCTTGACGGTATCCGTTTCGTTTTTTCTCAGAAGAAGGTTATCGGAAATAACGTCGGCACTCAGAATTGCAGCTTGCCTGCTTTTGATAGCGTCATTATTCATAAAACCCTTCCCGGATTAAAAAAGAGTCTGTTCTTAATGAAGCTTCCCGCAGCCGGGTTGAAAATCTCCGATGTTTTGTCCGGGATCGTTTGGTTTTTTTAAATCGCGGGTAGAAAACCGAGAGGGCGTCTGTTGCCAATCACTCAGCGGTTGGAAAACGTAAGGCCTTATTACAAACGACAATTCGGTTTATAGGCAAGAAATCATCGGCCGTCACCAGTCCAGGGGCTGTTGGTTAGATAGCCTTGAACAACAGCCCGTCTAGTACTGCCAAGCCTCAGGACTTTTTTGCGATGTTTCGCTTTGAAACCGCTATCCACTCCAGGATCTGATGTATCAGTTCCTCATGAGACACAGCCTTTCCGAGACCAATCAACTCCGCTGCTTTGTTTTTAAGGTGATCTAGCAGGTATATATCTTCGCTTTTACCGATGCGCCCCAGACCACGCACAGCGACCTTCAGCAACTGTAGTAGGTCTGCGAGATGGGTTTGGCTTTTGCGCAGCTTATAGATTTCTGATTCCATATTGCCAAATTCTTTGACTGCGCTCAAGACAACCGATCTGGCGGTATTTCCGCCGACAAGAGAAAGAAAAATGTAAGCTTCTCTTTCCTGGGCGATCAAATATTGGGCGTCCATGGGAGTGGTTTCAGATTCGGAGGCGTTCAGGGCACCCATGAGTCTTTGGTGCATTGTTTTGATCTTCTGGAAAAACTTGTCCTGGCTTCGATCGATCTTCCAAGCGGCATAACCTGCTACATCTTTGTCCAAACCTTCCTCAACCAGCAGGACATCCTCAGGTGTGATCTGATAGCTGATCAGCTCATGGGTGTATTTTCTCACGAGCCGATTGGCGAGCATGAAGGCCTTTCTGTCTGCAAATTTTACTTTCTCGGGACTTTCACAAAGATCCTCCAGAAGGACCGAAATAGACTTTTTGGGCTGTTTCAATCGATCGACCAGCAATTGAAGAGAATTTAAAAAGGCTGTTCGATCTTTTTGATTAAGGGTCTCCTTCAGATAGTGCCATAAAAACTCGAAAATTCTCCTTTCATATCGTGAAAACTCCGGCAGGATTTTCCCGAAAGTGCCTTTCTGAAAATTTCCCTGGTTGTCGAAACAGCTTTTTAACATTTCAATCAACTCTTTGGATTCTTTGATTGAAACATCAAAATCTTTAGCAAGTGTTTCATAATCCTGATCATCAAAGTCCACAACCCGATGTACGATAGCCTTCATCTTTTTTTTGGCTACCGATCTACTTTTGTGAAAAGAGACCAACCCCGCAATTTTTGAATGGACCTTTCCGATAAGCGTCTTGTCATCTGCAGATTTGGCCGTAACCTCTTTTCCGTCAATGGTGATGTCATCGTATACTTCGTCATGGACCCGATCCAGACGTTTTTCGACATTGTCGAGAACTTCACCTTCGATATGGCGATCCTTTGGCTTTTTTTCAATGGTCGTCAAAAGACCGCTGGTCAGCTTCAACCGCTCGACAACCTCGTGTGAATTGATTCTCTGAAAATCATTCCCATAGACGCTCTTTAAAACTTGGGCGGCATTAACCTGAGAGCCGTTGGAGCTATCTATTACAATTCGGGCAACTTGAGCCATTTCTTCTGAAACGACCTCCTTGTCACTTTCGACCATCATCCACTTTAAATTGTTAATTTCAATGGGAGAGGCTATAAGTTTTTCCCGAAACTTGTTGATGCTGAATATGGCACTGTATACGCTCGGATGAAGGTTCAAGGACACATGGTCCTTGGATCGTCGCATCCAAGCATCAACCTTTTTGGCAAGTTGGGTCACGGTTTGGGGTTTCAGCCCGTTAAGCCCGGCCAGCATGGTTAGGTTTGGATCCGGCAAGTTCCTTTCATTTTGCACGGGTGGCAGCGATACCTGTTTTCCATTTATTTTGTAAGTGATGCGAGAACCCGTGCTGCAGGCCTTCACATAACGGGAAAGGATACGCAAAGCGATCCGCATTTGCTGGAACTCTGGAGCAGCTTTCGGTAATTTTAAAAATAAGTTGTTCATCCCCTGATCCCAAAATACCTCAAAAGCCTTCATCATCTGGTCCGGAAGCGGTGACGCTGTGAAGCCCGTTCGCTTGATCAGATGATGAACAACGGCAAGATCCAGCACAATATGCCCGCAAATAATCTCATAGTCGACTTTTTGGGGTATGTTGGGATTGGTGGCAGACCCGCGGTATCGAATGAGTATTGGATTGCTTTGACCGCTTGATTTGTCAATTTCGGTGAATATTTTCTCAAGCCGGTTTAAAACCGCATCCTCTTTATCGGCCCCCGCCGATGAATTCATGGTCAGAAAATAAGCGCTGAGCGTGTGGACCAGTTTGCCCAAGAGCAACCGCCAGGTATCATACTGTTTTTCCTCCTCGCGCAAGCTCTGGGCAAGCAGATTGGCATCGAGGGGTGCTAAACCGTCGAGTTCGCGGACATCGATCCCTTCGAGCTTACTGTAAAGCTCTTTGGCGTCATTATCGAGTTGAATTTTGTTGTCTGCCATCTCACGTTTTCAGTCGGATAAAAAAGATCGATTTAATTTCCTATGCTATAAAGTGTCTCAAAATTAGGGTTTTCTGTCAAGAAGTGAGTCAACGACCACCCGCAAAGCGGGTGGCTTGAATTGCTGCCGAAAAGGCAAAAGCACTTCAGTGCTTTCAACGGTGCACTTGCAACCGGGTGCGAAGCACCCGGTTTGTATGGCAAGAATCAAGGAAGGGCAGCGCGGGGAGTTAGAGAGGAAGACTTTTACTGTCTTTTTTGTGCTGTTTTCTGTTACCGTTTAAGTAGTAAAATTCCGGCGGCATCAATCATCCAACGGCCGTTCATTTTATACCAATCATGAATTTCGGTTTTAGGCACCTGGGTTTGAACCTGTTCGAGCTGTTCTCGAATCGACGGGGAATTATTAAGACCGGGATTCTTTCGTATCCGGACACCAATATAAGATTTACCCTGGGATAGATAGGAAAAGTGTTAACCCAAATTGATCTACAATCATTTTTTGAATTGAAGTCGTCGTAATATTCAATGATTTGCGACGGCAGTTGATCCTGGGCACTGGTTGATCCAAATTTCAACCCCTAGAGCAAAAGCAGCAAAACCGCAGAGATGATTTTGATCAAAGATCCCTTGATTTTCATTCTGCCTCCTCCCCTGGCCATCACAGTAAAGCTGCCAGCCATATAGTAAAAGCGATCAAGAAGTAAAATAAGATATTTGCGGAGCAGAAGTCAATGGGAAACCTTGGTCCGGCCTCCGTCTTTACTTACCAGGTGAATAATATTGGCCGGGTTCAAAATCCAGAAACCTTCGAATCCCGCCGGTAGAGATTCTATCTTATCACATTGGATTATTGTTTCTTTAAAATCTGCTTGACCATGGTTTCCACATCCGTGGTCGGTTCTTTACAGGAATGGCCC
>JASFTQ010000376.1:0-4335 GCA_050053515.1 Desulfobacterales bacterium
AGTAATCCGGTGGTGAGCCGTCGGCAATCGCGGTGAGTCTGACATTTTGGCCGTCTTCGATATTGAGGATGCAGGAATCATCGCACACGACCGTGGTGTCTGCAAATTCTATTTTGACGCTGTTCCGGAATTTGCCGTTCATTACATCCACCGTCAGCGACCAGGTCATGGGCATGGCGGACACAAAAGAGGGTGTAACGGTCTCAGGGCCGGCACCCTTTACAAAGCTAATGGGGTTGGTCGGTCCGGTGACCGGGCCGGCCCACTGGTCAAATTTATAGCTTGGGCCGGGCACCGCGGTTAAGGTGACGGACATCCCCTCCGGTATGCTGTAAGGTCCGCATACCCAGTTGCTGCAGATCTGGGACGTACCGCCGTATTCGATGATGATGTCATTGGCGGAGCTCCAATTCATGTTGTTGATATCGAGATCGAAAAGTTGACCAAAATTGGCGGTGACCGATGTGTCGCTGTAAAGCGGCTTTTTCAAGTTGGTGCTGGCCGCGTTGGAATCCATCAGATTGGCGGTATCCCCGGTCCAGTTGACAAAACCCCAACCGCCATTCGGGGTCGCAGTAAGGGCCAGGGCGCTGTCAAAGTTATAGGTGGTGCTCGGTGTGACCGTCCCGCCACCTGCCGGAGCCACAGAGGTGGTCAAGTTATAATCGATTTTGGCAAAATTGGCCGTTATGGCGGTGTCACCACACATGGGATTGATCAGGCTGGTGACTGCCGCATTGGGATCCACCAGGTTGGCCGTATCGCCGCTCCAGTTGACAAACTGCCAGCCCGGAGCGGGCTCGGCACGCACCACCTGGCCGTCATCGAACACATAGGTGGTGGCGCTGGGGGTTACCGTGCCGCTGCCCGCCGGAGCCACAGTGACGGTCAAGGTGTAGATAATTTTTGAAAAATAAGCCGTGCCGACTGCAGTGGGGTCATCCTCCGAGTCGTAGGTTTTAGGATTTGCGGTAGGCGAACCCCAAAATCCCGTCCAACTATCAAACTGGTAACAGGCGTCGGGATTTGCGCGCAGGGTGACGGTTCTTTCGCCGAAGGTGTCCGAGCATAGAGACCCGCCCGTGCCGCAGTTGATATCTATCCCCATGGATTCATCGACAACGGTGCCGTTGACCGGGACCGGATTTATCGTGACCGAGTCCGCATGGGCGCTGCCGGCAAAAGCAACCACATATGCAGCCAGGCAGAGGAAGGCGATGGCCAGTACTCCTTTCCGTGATATTCTGTTGACCATCCAATTTGAAATTGAATTCAAACTAAAATAAGGTGACATGGTTTATTTCTCCTTCCGCTGCCCGCTTCACCGGTGAAACGGCCAGGTATTGATTTTTCCGTATCTGACTGCCCCTCTCTCCCCCCAGGGCCTTAATGATAAAAGCGAAATATGTTATGCAACGAATGTTCATTCGATTAATGCTTTCTTTTTATTCATAACCTTGAACCCTGCTTGCCCTCCGTAGCCTGGAAGGCGAAGGCGGGAATCTCCAGCCCTGAACCCTGAACCTTGAACCCTCATCTAAAACCTCCGCTTATACCCGATGGCGATCAGGGCCTGTCCCCTGTTCATGCCGCCGGTGCGGTCATACAGCCCGTAAATCGTGTAGACATGCAGCCAGGAAGTCGCACCCAGGTCTATGGGGCCGGTTTCGTCCACGATGCGGTAGCCGCAGATGTTGTTGCCGACGGCCACCGGATCCGTACCCGCTTTCTCCCAGGTGCCGTCGTTCAAATCCAGGGCGGCCAAATTTATCTCGTTTTGGCTGATAAACGCATTCAGGCTCAAATCTTCCAGCACGCCGACGGTGGAGTTCTCCAGCCACTGGGCACCTTCCATGGCCGCAGCCTCGGCCCGATGGAGCTGGTCTTTGTGGACGATGTCATTGCGCACGATCTGCAATTCGGTGGTGGTGTTCTGGGTTGCCGAGGTGCCGATGATGGTCAGCAGCACCATGACCATGATGGCAATGACGATGGCGTTTCCGTCTTCGTTTTTTAATATTGCTGTTGCGGCTTTCATTTTTTTTCCTCAGTCGATCTGCCAGATTTTCCTTATATGGCTGCTGTTTTAATGAAACTGAGCTCGTAACGGCGCATTCTGCCGAACCGGCGCCATTCGACCCGCACGATGATGCCCACGGAATTGGCCGGAAAGCTGTAGGCCGCGTCATTCCAGGGGAACCGGGTTTGATAAACGCGCCAGTCGATGGTGTAAAAGTTGGTGGGATCCCGGTAGGCCCGCACGCCCCATGCAACCGCCGGGTCGAAATCGCTGAGCGGGGCTGCCGGATCGTACTGCAATGAGAGCAGCCGCTCCAGTTGCTCTTCGGCGTGGGTGGATGCCTCGGTGGTAAATCTTGCCTTGGCGTTGCCGGTGGTGGCCGTAATCTGCATGCTGGCAACCGCCAGGATCCCGATTGAAAAAATGGCCAGGGCAATGAGCACCTCGATGAGGGAGAAGCCCCGATTGTTTAATCCATCTTTCAGTGCGAAACGCTGCTTTGGGTGCATCTAAAGTTCTCCTTGTTTTTCAAATACCTGATGCTGGATGCTCGATTCTGGATACTTGATGTTTATGGATATTTTCTATTCCAATTTTATTTATCCAGCATCCGGTATCCAGCGGCCAGCAGCCAGTATCCAGTAACCAGTGCACTACAACCCCATGTTGCGGAGTTTGACGGTAGACACCAGCAGGCGTCTGCGAAAATGATCGCCGGCGGCCGGCGTGATCTGGCGCAGTCCCACGACGTATGTCCGGGGATCGTGATAGCCAAAATCCGTTGATTTGGTTCGAACGAGCAAAAAGATTTTGACTGCCCGGATGCGATCCATGTTTACAGTAACGGGCAGAGGGGCGGTGCCGTCTGCAAGCGTAATTTCACCGTCTTTATTGGTATCCAATTCAAGATCGAGGACATTATCGCCATCCGAATCAACCGCCCAGTAAATGTTCTCAGCGGGTGGCGTCATGACACCGTCGGCGTTCGGGTCATTAAAATCCAGCCGGCCGTCGGCATCGGCGTCGAACGCGAAAGCAAAACCCAGAGCCTCTACGCCTTCAGCCACCAACTCCGTAGCGCCGGTGCCGCGCGTGCGCCCGAGATCCAGGTTGCCGACGGCCGTGGTAGTTGGCGCATCGTAAATGGCGTAGGTAAAGGTTTCATTGGTGTCCAGAACACCGTTATCGGCATTGCCGGCGTCACCGATGTCGGCCGTAAAAGTGATCGTGCCGTTATTGTCCCCATCGAGGCCAATAGCGGTGATGCCGAATAGATCCGTATTGTTGCGGTCATAGCCTGCGACCCGCAGCTCTCTTTCTACGAGGATGAGCGCGCTTCTCAGATTCTGCTGGGCATCAACGATCATGGTCTCCCGTCTGAAGGACCGCTGCTGAACAGTGTAAACGGTATAAATAATCGCCAGCACCACCGATGCTACGGCCAGGGCCACCATAAGCTCGATGAGGGTGAATCCAAGATTGTTGCGGATCCCTATTATATTAGATTGAGAGATGTTTGACGGGTATCTCATGGTCAATAATCCTTTAATTCAGTTTTTCCGACAAAACGCTTCCCGATAGGGTGGTTTGCACCCTGTAGGAAGCGGTGTTATGCTGGTTGGTGAGTTTGACTTCCACGGTAGCGGGGCACAGCCCCCTGTTGGTAAAGGTTAAGGGGTTACCGGAAACCAACGTGAAATGCACGCCGGCTTTGTAATTGTCCAGGTCGACGGTTTTTACCAGGGTGTCGTCGCCACCTGTGGGCGGACCGTCCCAGAACCCATTGGCGCCCCAATCCGAAAGAAGGTAATAGCTGTTTTTGGCGGAAGAGAACCAGACCGACCAGCTCTGATTGGACTGAATGGCACGGTTTTTGGTGGCCTTCAGATCGGCAATCATATTCAAAACCGCATTCTTTGTCCGGTATTTCGGCAACCAGGTAAGATAAGACGGGACCGCGATGGCGGAAACGATAACGATGATGGCCAGGGTGATCGCCAATTCTGCCAGAGTGAATCCGGATTCTTTGCGCATTTTGTTCCTCATTTTTTGATTAAGCTTGCAATTGCATGGATGGAGTTACCCTGATGGAAGCAAATAGGATGCCATTTCGAGCAAATATGAACCAAGGCGGGCGTTCAAAAGGTTTGAAAAGAAAGTGGATTTAACTTAACATGCTTAAATAATAATGAATATTATTAGATTGTCTGTTAAGGCGGCTATTGAAATAAAAAACCGTGTAACAAAAAGTGTAATACAAAGAAATACTTTGAATATAAAAAGTTTTAATAATTTTAAATTATTTTATAGCGATT
>JASFTQ010000377.1:0-4290 GCA_050053515.1 Desulfobacterales bacterium
TCGCAAGGTCAAGGAAATCTAGAAATTGTGCGGAGGCGCACCGTGAGTACGTCGCACAAACAATTTCGAAGATTGACGAAGAGATTGCGGAAAAGAGCCATTTCTGATCGGAAATTTTACATGTTGCGTCTGTACTGGCCCCCCACCTCGAAGAGAGCCTGGGTGATCTGACCCAGGGAGCAAACCCTGACGGTATCCATGAGCTCGGCAAATATATTATCCCCCGCAAGGGCCACTTTTTGAAGTTTCTCCAGGGCGGCCGGCGCTTCTTTGTCATGGCGCTGCTTGAATTCTTCAAGACGCCTGAGCTGGGATTCCTTCTCTGCTTCCGTCGCCCGGGCCAGTTCCACACTTTCAGCCAACTCTTCAACATTGGCATCCGGGTCTCTAAATGTGTTGACCCCGATGATGGGCAGCTTACCGGTGTGTTTCAGCTGCTCGTAATAAATCGATTCTTCCTGGATTTTACTGCGCTGGTAGCCGGTTTCCATGGCGCCCAAAACACCGCCGCGAGCCGTAATTCTATCAAACTCGGCTAAAACCGCCTCTTCCACCAACCGGGTGAGTTCTTCAACGATAAAACTTCCCTGCAGGGTATTTTCATTGTGCGTCAATCCCCATTCCCGGTTAATGATTAATTGAATCGCCAGGGCCCGCCGCACCGATTCGTTGCTCGGGGTGGTAATGGCTTCATCAAAGGCATTGGTATGAAGGCTGTTGCAGTTGTCGTATATCGCACACAGGGCCTGCAGGGTTGTGCGGATATCGTTGAATTGGATGTCCTGGCTGTGCAGGGACCGGCCTGACGTTTGGATATGATATTTCAGCATTTGGGAGCGGTCGGTGCCCCCATATTTTTCACGCATGGCGATCGCCCAGATACGACGGGCCACCCGGCCAATGACCGTATACTCGGGTTCCATGCCGTTTGAAAAGAAAAATGACAGATTGGGGGCAAAGCTGTCAATGGGCATTTTGCGGGAAAGATAATACTCAACGTAGGTGAATCCGTTGGCCAGCGTAAAGGCCAGCTGCGATATCGGATTAGCGCCGGCTTCGGCGATGTGATACCCCGAGATGGAGACGGAATAGAAATTGCGGATATCATTCTCAATAAAATATTGCTGGATGTCGCCCATCATTTTGAGTGCAAATTGAATTGAAAAAATGCAGGTGTTTTGGCCCTGGTCTTCCTTGAGAATATCCGCCTGAACGGTGCCGCGAACATTGGATAATACGTCTGAACGGATTTTTTGATAAGATTCCGCCGATGGCTGTTTGCCGTTGTCAGCCACATATTCATCCACCTGTTGATCGATGGCTGCGTTTAAAAACATGGCCAGCATTATCGGTGCGGGACCGTTGATGGTCATGGATACGGATGTGTTTGGGGCGCTTAAGTCAAAACCGCTGTATAGAAGCTTGACATCGTCCAGGGTGCAGATGCTCACCCCTGAAGTGCCCACCTTGCCGTAGATATCCGGCCGGATGTCGGGGTCATATCCATATAGGGTTACAGAATCAAAAGCAGTCGATAATCGTTTGGCCGGATAGTTGGCTGAAAGAAGTTTAAACCGCCGGTTTGTTCTGGCCGGATCCCCCTCGCCCGCAAACATGCGGGTGGGGTCCTCATCCACCCGTTTCAGGGGAAATACACCGGCGGCAAAGGGAAACCGTCCGGGGACATTTTCTTCCCGCAACCAACGGTAGATTTCACCGGGGTCTTCAAACTTGGGAAGTACGATCTTGGGAATTTTTTGATGAGACAATGATTCGGTGTAAAGCGGCAGTCTGATTTCGCGATCCCTGACTTTGTAGATCATCTCGTCTTTGGTATAGGTGTCTTTGATCTCCTCCCATTGCTGCAAAAGCGTGGTTGTTTCTCTATCCAGAGATGATTGGGCCTTGGCGATTTCTTCTTTGAGCTGTTCGAGTGTCTCCGGGGCGTCGTCGCTGACTGATTTTAAAGCTTCCTCAAGATGCCAACACCTGCGGACCGCCTCACTTTGGGCTTGGGTGTGGCTGTGATACCGCCTTATGCAATCGGCAATTTCAGCCAAATAGCGGGTTCTTTCAGGGGGGATGATAATCGTTTTTGAAGTCGATATCTTTGTTTTTGGCTTGGAAAGGCCGGAGGTAAATTTCAGCCCGGTTCTTTCAGCAATGGCATCCAGAATTGCATGATACAGGGCGGTTATCCCGTCATCGTTGAATTTTGAGGCAATCGTGCCAAAAACAGGCATGTCCTCAACCGCCTGCTGCCAGGCATTGCGGTTGCGCTGGACCTGCTTTCTGACATCGCGCACCGCATCCTCACTGCCCCGCTTCTCATACTTGTTGACCACGATGAGATCGGCAAAATCAAGCATATCGATTTTTTCGAGCTGGGATGCCGCGCCAAACTCGCTGGTCATGACATAGATGGAAACGTCCACCAGATCGACGATTTTCGAATCTCCCTGGCCGATACCGGCCGTTTCCGCAATTACCAGATCATATCCGGCTGCCTTGGCCACATCGATTCCCTCGGACAAGGCTTCGGGGATTTCCGTTTGCGAGCGCCGGGTGGCCAGAGAGCGCATGTACACCCTGTGACTGCCGAGGGAATTCATCCGTATCCTGTCCCCCAAAAGGGCCCCGCCGGTTTTGCGGCGCGATGGATCGCAGCTGATGACGGCGATATGGATGTCTTTGATATCATGAAGCAGGCGAACGATGAGTTCATCGGTAAGAGAGGATTTTCCGGCACCACCGGTTCCGGTGATACCGATAACCGCCGTTTTACGATCCTTTATTTTTTTCAGCAATTTTGCTCTGAGCTCGGCGAGATTGCCGTTTTCCTGGGCTTTGGCCTGCTCGATGGCGGTAATCGCATTGGCTATCAGCAGTTTGTCGGCGGTGGAGAGCCGCTCGATGGCAACACCGTCATTTCCGACCGTCGAAAAATCCAAGATTTTGACCATATGATTGATAATCCCCTGAAGTCCCATGTTGGCGCCGTCTTCAGGTGAATAAATCTTGGCAACCCCGTAATTTACCAGCTCTTTTATTTCATCGGGAACGATGACACCGCCCCCGCCGCCGAAAACCTTAATGTGAGGGGCGCCCCTTTCCTTTAAAAGATCCACCAGATATTTGTAAAATTCTATGTGGCCGCCCTGATAACTGGATACGGCCACGCCCTGCACATCCTCTTCAATGGCGGCATCCACGATATCCAGGACCGATCGGTTGTGTCCGAGATGAATGACTTCGACCCCCGTGGACTGCAGTATTCTGCGCATGATATTAATGGCGGCATCATGTCCGTCAAAAAGCGATGTTGCGGTAACAACGCGGATATGATGTTTGGGCTGATATACCTCGATTTCAACACTCATGCCCCCTCCTTATCGTAGTGAATATTTGGGCTTTTTGCGGCCGGAATACCCAATTTTATTGTCACACAAAGCCACAAAGCTCGCAAAAAAAAACATAATGTCATATAATTCAAACAACCTTAGGGGTTTAGCGTCCTTGTGCGAGATTTATTTGGTTCCGGATTCCCCCGATGAATGGTTAAGTGTTACTCCCAAGAATAAATTCGGTTTGTAATTTAATATAATCATCAATGGTGTAGTGGCGGCCCAAAAACCAGCGGCGGAAGGTCCACATATGACCCAAAACCGTAATGTTATGGGCGGCAAGTTCGATGGAACGTTCATCCAGATTCTGAAAATCACCGTTAGCATTGATGCGGGCCAGCACTTCCATAAAGAGACCGGTGATGCGAAGTTCGTTTTCAAGCACCCTTTTTTGCCATTGAACAGGCAACGACCGGGTTTCCTGATAAATTAGCAGAATAAAATCACTCATGCGGTCACAAACCCGAAAATACTCCCGAATGACCGCCTCCAAGGCCTCTTGTCCAACGGTTGCCCTTGTCATGGCTTCAGCAACGCCGCGTTCGACTTCGGAATGAATTTCTTCACAAACCAGATACAATATATCTTCCTTTGAAGCAACATATTCATATATTGAACCAATGGAAAACCCGGCGGCGGCGGCTATTTCCCGGGTTGTGGTTTTATGGAAACCTTTTTTAATGAACAGTTGAACTGCCGCCTGGGCGATCTGTCGTCGCCGTTGTTCGACGAGTTCCGGATTTTTGATGTGGGTGGGAATGTCTTTAACTTGGCGAAATTGCTCCATGTTGACCATCTTTAGACAAAAGTAAATGGGGTAGCGAAGTGAAACTGAATAAAAGCGGTGATATTGAACGAGCGCTCAATCGTATTCCTATCATCCACA
>JASFTQ010000378.1:0-4288 GCA_050053515.1 Desulfobacterales bacterium
GTGGGGGGCCAGTACAGACGCAACATGTAAAATTTCCGATCAGAAATGGCTCTTTTCCGCAATCTCTTCGTCAATCTTCGAAATTGTTTGTGCGACGTACTCACGGTGCGCCTCCGCACAATTTCTCGATTTCCTTGACCTTGCGAAAAACCCCTCTTTTCTGATCATAAATTCGCTCAGCGAATTTATCTTTTAAATATCTTGGCAGCCTGCTCTATATCTTCGGGGCAGAACACGAATAAATATTTTTCGTCATGGGAAGAGGCCGAGCCGTAAACATAATTGATGTTGATGCCTTCTTTGCCGAATTTGGTGGCAATCTTTGCCAACTCCCCGGGTTTGTTCTCGAGTTCAAGAGCAACCACCGGCATAATGTCGAATAGGTAATCCCTTTTTGACAACAAATCGATGGCTTTGTCCGTATCATCCACCAGCATCCGCACGAGCGCAAACTCGGCCGAATCTTTGCGCATGGAGTTGTAACTGGCCGCAGAGGCGATACGCTTCAAGGATTTTCCCCGACCTTTGAAAAGTTCCTGAACATAGGAGGAGGCGTCCTGTATCGTGAGCGCATCGATGTTGATCCCTTCACTTCCGAACAAGGTTGACAGTTTTCCGAGCTCGCCCGGAACGTTTTTCATAAAAAGCGAGATCTCCGTTCTGACCATCTTCTTCTCCTTATAAAATCGCTTCGCGATTTCATGGGTTTTATTTTTACACTCAATCCAACAACAGCTGTAGTCCCGAGACAAAGTATATAGGCAAAATAAAAGGGGAAGTCAACTCCATGGCTGGAATAAACCACAATAAGGGAGTGCCCCATGCCACGTATCCCACACTCGCTGAAGAGAACATGGGATACGCAGCATGTACGCTTTAGGTTTGTGTAAACTGATATACCTACCCCTCGGTTCGCGCCTTTAAGCTAAGACCGCAGGGTAAGACGAGAGGCTTAATTTAGTTTTTTACGGATGGTCACCTTAAAAGGCGGCCACTCTGACCAAGCCATTTGCTTTGAAAACAGCTGAACCCTGGGTCACATCGACCGGGAACGTGAAATCAGGCGCCTGCGTCCACCACTTTTCAATCTGGTCCCAGAAGCTCATTCCCTTTTTCTTTAGCTCTTCGCCGGCCACGACAAGCAAACTCAACTGCGCGCCTCTAAAATCGTACATAACCTCCACTTTCAACTGGTTGGTTTTCCCGGCCGGGATCCACATGGTCTCATTGGAATAGCCCGCGTTGAGCTGAATGCCATCAATGACACAGGCAAATTTAAAACCATCCAGCATGACCGGAAAGGAGTTGGGGTTTTTAATCTTAAAAATAAAAGCATAATCCAGAGGAGCCGAATTGTGCCCGGCCTTTCCTTTGGTAGGCTTAACCTTGGGGCTGTAGTACCACCACCCAAAGTAATGAGCCACATCAACGTAATCCAGTGCAACCACCGGAGTTTTAAAATTGCTCTCAGTCGGCTTACCAAGTCCGGCACAGCCGCTCATTAGAACGGCAAGTACAAAGACACTTAAAAAGATTAGTACAATAGATTTTTTATGCATATCTGAACCTCCCTTACTTCTCTTTTAAGGGTTAGGTGAGCCATCTCTTTCTTCGCTTATAGTGCTTGACATCCCGAAAACTTTTTCTGCCCCCAAAATCGGTCATACCCAGGTAGAAATCCTTGATATCAGGGTTTTCCCTGAGTTTCTCAGCACTATCGTCCATAACGATGCGCCCGTTTTCCAGTACGTAAGCATGGGGGGCAACATTGAGCGCCAGCTTGGCATTCTGCTCAACCAAAAGCATCGAGATTTTTTCTTCTTCATTGAGCCGGGTGATAATATTGAAGATCTCATGGATCAGCAACGGGGCCAGTCCCATGGATGGCTCATCTAAAAGGATCAACTTGGGACTGGTCATTAGCGCACGCCCGACTACTGTCATCTGCTGCTCACCTCCGCTAATAAAGCCGGCGGTTTCACTGCGCTTTTCTATCAAACGGGGGAAATAGTGATAGACCATTTCCAACCCTTCTTTGATGGATCTGCCGCGCTTTTTCAGGTGCGCGCCCACTTTCAGATTCTGCTCGACAGTGAGGTGTTCAAAAACCCGGCGTCCCTCGATGACCTGGACGATGCCCATTTTGGCGATCTTTTCAGGCCCCATTTTGTCGATACGCCCACCCAAGAACTCAATCGACCCATCAGTGACCTCGCCGTCTTCGTGCTTTAAAAGACCGGAAATCGCCTTTAAGATCGTGCTTTTCCCGGCGCCATTGGCACCCAGAAGGGCGATAATGCCACCTTCCGGGACCTCAATCGATACACCTTTGATCACCAGAATAACCTCGTGATATTTGACCTCGATGTTGTTGATCTGTAAGACCATGTTATCGTCGGACAATGGTTCTGACCTCCTTCGGGGAAGTTGAGTCAATTGAAGATTTTCAATTGAAAATTGAATAATTGAAGAAAGAAATTTCCTCTCCTCAAATTATCAAACGGCAATCTTCAATTTTCAATTCATAACTACCATCCGAGCCACTCCTTGGCCCACTTATCCGGCCAGCGGCTTTTCAAATCAACTTTCTCAACGATTTGAAATTTTCCGGCCTTAACCTCATAAATCGGCAGCCCTGTAGCAGCCCGGTGGTCCGTGGAAGTGTAAGTAACCGGCGGTGCCCCCAAGCCAATATCGAAGTTGCGCATGGTTTCAAAACCGCTTTTCAGGATGTTCGGACCGCTCAAATCTCCGGCTTTGTCCGCCCGCTTTAAGGCTTCCCAGAGAACAAGCACGTCACCCCAGGCCTGCACCGTACGGATGAGACGTTTTTCACTGGGTATGCCGGGATTATATTTTTTGGCATACGCCACCACCTGGTCCATCAGCCGGACGTCTTCACCAAAAAAGGCACAGACGGCACCTCCCATAACGCCCTCAGCGGCCTTACCCGCAAGTTTCGGCAGATTCTCATCATAGCCCCAGTTGTTGACAATGTGATCGGCACCCAGACCAAGGGCAAATGCATCTCGAATGGTGGCAGCTGTAGACATGGTGGTGTTTCCGTGCCATACAAGATCAGGTTTAAAATTCTTCAAAGCGAGGACCTGGCTCTTGGCGTCGATGGCCCACAGTGGAACATCCTGATCCGGACCGATGTCGAAGCCCAAAAGCGTGGCCTGATCTTTGATGGCCTTGATGGGAGCACTCGCGTAAGCAGAAGCGAACATGTAAGAACAGGCAAAGCGCGGCTTTCTTTTCCCGTAATCCGGGTGCTTCGGCCACTTCTTATTAAACCAGGCCGTGATTGCCGCCCGCGCATTGGTTGAGTAATCCGTTGCAAAGAAAAGATTGTACGGTGTTTTTGCAGGATTGGTTAGATGGGCCGAGTAGGAAGCAGACACATAAGGAATCTTATCTCTGGTAATGGTCGGAGAAAGCGCTTCTGTATCGCCGGTCCCCCAACCGAGAACCGCCACAACCTTAAGGCGTTTAAACAGCTTGTACTTGGTAAGGGCTTCCGGTATGCGGTATCCGTAGTCAAATTGATACAGCTTGATCTGTTTCCCATTAATACCACCCTGGTCATTCACATAATGAATGGCTTCGGCAATACCCAGCGCATAGTCTTTGCCGACATCCGAGGTCGCCCCCGTCGTATCAACGAGGGACCCGATTTTAACTTCCGCCGCCGCTATCGAAAGAGATCCGGCAAGAAATAATATCGCGAATAACCAAATAAATCGTTTTAACTTCATAGTTTCCTCCCTTTTTTGGAAAGTCGGATTTAATCAAGTCTAGCCGCAACTGCTAAATTATCACCTCCTTTTTTTGAAACGACTTGTTCAACCTGCTTTAGTATTTGGATTAGTCAGTTAGTACGAAAATGGCCACAGGTTAAAATAGTTTTTTATTTGCCACCAGCGATAGGCCAATCCATTCGGTTCAAATATCATAAAAGCACAAATGGCCAGCCCGAAGGCAGCCTCTTTGACAAACAGAAAATCCATCATGAACTTTTCACCAATCGCGGTATCTGCAAATTGCATGATGATCAGCTGGAGAATCTCCATGACGACCACCATAAATAAGGAGCCAAAGATGGCTCCGTGAATGGATCCCACACCCCCGATGAGGATCACGCCGACCAGCCACAGGGACACAAACCAGGGAAAATGCTCGGGGCTGATGGCCGCCAGGTTGCTGATCCAGAATGCGCCGGCAATGCCGCCGATAAAGCCGGCCACAAAAAAAGCCAGTAGTTTATATTGAACAATGTTAATGCCCA
>JASFTQ010000379.1:0-4288 GCA_050053515.1 Desulfobacterales bacterium
TCATCTGATTCGCAAAGATTGATATTCACCGCGGAGCGGGACGACGACAGCTCAGCGGTAAATGAAAATATATTCTTCTCAGCGCTCTCAGCGCCTCTAACGAGACCCGCCATTCGGGGCGAGTGGGCGGTAGTGGATAAACAATCTTCATACAGTCGTATGCAACTATCTCTTGACCCGGGTTGGTTTCTGTTACTATACAAATCCCTGTTCACAATAATAAACCAAAGGGATTCAATTTCGTGACGAAATTCCATATATTTGCAATTAGAGCCGTTCTGGGTGTTTTTTTTGCGGTGATCATAACGAGGTTCTTTTATGGC
This sequence comes from Desulfobacterales bacterium, assembly GCA_050053515.1. GTDB lineage: Bacteria > Desulfobacterota > Desulfobacteria > Desulfobacterales. Next base: position 324 of record JASFTQ010000379.1, read on the forward strand.
CGGGTGGCGCCTTTTTACATAGCCGGTCTTGCCGTTATCTTGGTGGGGCTGGCGTATTTTGCGGAGTTTCTGCGACACCGCAAAGAAAGGTAAGGTCCACCGCAGACCTGCCCGCCACTGGCCTGCTTATGCCACTTGTGGCAGAAGTGTCGGGTGCCACAAGCCCAGACTCCTGAAAATCAAGGAAATCTGGAAGAACGGGGCCGACGGGGCCGCAAAGATCGCAGAGGGTTTTTTTTTTGCTATCCGTTGAGAGGACGGAAAGCAAAAATAAGCGATCCTGCTGGTCATTTTGTTCTCCTTTGGCATAGGGGCAATTTAATAACATGTTAAAGATGGAACTTGGCCGATGAGTTCTTTTCATTTGCCGCCCTCGCAGCGGCAAATGAAAAAATAACTTTCTCTGCGTCCTCCGCGTCTCCGCGGTGAAAAATTAAATACAGGAGCGATTCATTGAAACAAATCATTCTTGGAACCGCCGGTCACATCGATCATGGAAAAACCAGTCTGATCAAGGCGGCCACCGGCATCGACACCGATCGTTTAAAGGAAGAAAAGCTTCGCGGGATCACCATCGAGCTGGGCTTTGCGTCGCTGAATCTTCCCGGTGGTCAGCAACTCGGCATTGTCGATGTTCCGGGTCATGAAAAATTTGTAAAAAATATGGTGGCCGGCGCAACCGGAATTGACCTTGTGGTCATGGTCATTGCTGCCGATGAGGGGGTGATGCCGCAAACCAGAGAGCACATGGAGATATGCACCCTGCTGGGTGTCGAACACGGCCTGGTGGTGCTTTCCAAGATCGATATGGTTGATGAGGAGTGGCGGGAACTGGCACTTGAAGATGTAAAGGATTTCACCAAGGGGACATTCCTCCAAGAGAGCCCGATTATACCGGTTTCATCAACCACAGGGCAGGGCATCGATGACTTTATAAAAACGCTGGATGCACTGTGCACTCGGATTCCTGAACGCCTGCCGTCGTCGCTGTTTCGCCTGCCGGTGGACCGGGTTTTCACCATGAGGGGATTTGGTACGGTTATCACCGGCACGCTGGTTTCGGGGAAGGTTCGGGTAGGGGACGATATCATGATATACCCTTCCGGTATCACCTCCAGAGTACGAGGGATTCAGGTTTACAATCAGAGCGTCAATGAGGCCCAGGCCGGTATGCGAACAGCGGTTAACTTTCAGGGACTCGAAAAATCTGCCGTCAGCCGTGGTGAAGTCTTGTCCAATCCGGGAGCCTTGAAATCAAGCTATATGATCGATGTGTGGGCTCACTTGTTGAAAAGCAACCAAAAACCGCTGAAAAATCGAACTCAGGTTCGGTTTCATAGCGGGACCAGTGAAATACTCGCTAATCTGATTTTACTTGACCGCCAGGAAATTTTGCCTGGAGAATCTGTTGCGGCCCAAATGCGGTTGGATGCCCCTGTGGCACTTGTTAAAGATGACCATTTTGTCATCCGGAGCTATTCACCGATTCGTACCATTGGCGGGGGGCAGGTAATCAATCCGATCCCACCCAAACACAAACGCTTCAAACTCGAAATTGTTAAGGCCTTAAGCGACTTGGCCGCAAAGGCACCGGAGGAAGTTATTGCTTACCATCTTCGTGAATCCGGCTATCGGGGTGTCTCATTTTCTGACCTCAAAATCATGTCCAATGTGTCCGAAAAACAGCTCGAAGCCATCATGCAGCAGTTATTATCGAACAAAAAAGTGATCGCAGCAGACAAGGAAAAAAGAACATATATCCATGAAGAGGTATTTAATAATTTAATGCAAACGATTGTTGAATATCTTGAAAATTATCACAATGCCAATCCGCTCAAGGCCGGAATGCTGAAAGAAGAACTCAAGAGTAAATTCCCGGCTTCTATGGGCCCCAAGCTGTTCAACCTTGCATTCAATCAGCTGAACAAAGACGATAAAATCGTCCAGGAGGGCAAAACGGTTCGCCTGGTCAGACATAAAGTCTCTCTTAAAATAGATCAGGCTGATGCCCACAAGAAAATTTTGACAACCTATTCCTCGAGCGGACTGACCCCGCCTTATTTTAAGGACTTGGCCAAATCACTGAATATGGATACCGCCCAGGCCAAGGATGTTTTAAAGTTGTTGGTGGATGAAGGCAAACTGATTAAGGTTAAAGAAGATCTTTATTTTCATAAAGAGGCGGTGGACGCATTTAAGAAAAAACTGATCGATTATCTGACAGCCCACGAAGAAATCACCACGCCAAAACTCAAAGAGATTGCCGGTGTAACCCGAAAGTACCTCATACCGATCATTGAATATTTTGATTCCCAAAACGTGACGATCCGTGTGGGTGATGTGCGTAAACTCCGCCGCGGCTGATTTTAAGAATCTAACCGCAGACATGCGCAGACACACGCAGAAGATTCAGATTTTTTGGCCGGACTCGGCCAGGAAATATACAGAATGCTCTATGAGTATTTGAGGGGTAAGTCACCACTTTTGTAAATTTCAATATATCATTATTGACCGGTTCGCTTCCCTGCAAGCCCCGCCTTTTAAGGCGGGGTTAAAGGAAGCCCCGCCCCTTGGGGCGGGGAGCTTCACAAAATCGTAAAAAGTCTCAATTTCCGTCACTCCGGCGATGCTTGTGCCGGATTTGATCCGGTAGCCGGAGTCCTATAGAAGTTATTGAAATGACTGGATAGCGCTAAAGCTTCACTACGTGCCCGGAGTTCACCGGAATGACGGTCCGAGCCGGTTTTGGGCTTTTTACGAGACCATCATTATTAATTGCTCCCAAAATCTATTTCATCTGCCTCCAAGCAGATGAAAGTAATTTATCCGGGCAGGTCGCCCGGATAAATGTTCGCGTCCGTCTGCGTCCGTCTGCGGTTAATTTTTTCTTGTAATAGATTACATGATCTGTTAGTTAGATAGCCTCCTTTGCGGTGGGTGTAGCTCAGGTGGTAGAGCACCGGGTTGTGGCCCCGGTTGTCGTGGGTTCAAGTCCCATCACTCACCCCATTTTACAACGAAAAGACCATTGAAGGCCTGTCATGGTCTTCGGTGGTCTTAAGAATTGATGGGAATATTTTTAGCGGTTTTCTAAAAGGGCCAAGTTCAAGGCGGTCGAGTTTCGTTTTGTGAGGCGTACATCTAGTACGCCGCAGCAAACACGAAACGATGGACAACACGGAAATTGGCTCTTTTAGGAAACCGCTCAGGCGCCCGTAGCTCAGCTGGACAGAGCGCCGGACTTCGAATCCGTAGGCCGCAGGTTCGAATCCTGCCGGGCGTACCAGTAAAATCAAAGGGTTTGTAGGATACCCCTGCAAGCCCTTTTTTGTTTTAACGGATTTTACCCCACCTTAGCCCCACTTTTTTAAAGTTACCATACTAAAGCATGCTTTCCAGGAGAACCGAAAGAGGGGGGTACCCATTGGACCGGAGTCCCATCCAAATGAACTATTCCCCCTTGCTTACGATAGCGACTGATAAAAAGCTTCAAACAAATCGGATTTGTTTTCATCAGTCTCAATATTGAAAAAACGTAAAGAATTTATCACACAACATATTGTATATATAGAATGATTTACGGTAATATCTCGAACCTTTTAATTTCAGGCCGATTTTCAGGTTAAAAAATAAACCCCTCTATTATATGTCGGATTGGAAGTGTTTACCTCTGGACCATGATGAAATCCAACCTGATAGAGTAGGGGGGGTCTATCAAGTGGGAATATATCAGGTACAAGTAAAGGCCACTATATAACGCTATTTATCAATATAGAGTGTAGGCCCATAGTTGACATACAACATATTGTGTTTATTGTTGAACTAAAATATGAACAGAGGAGACTATTATATGTTTTCGACGAGATCTATCTTTGCTCACCCTGTCGCAGGTCTGTTGATCAGCTTAATGATCATTCATTGTGCCGAGACCTCCGGCGAGCATCACAGGGCGGTCATACCGAAAA
>JASFTQ010000380.1:0-4287 GCA_050053515.1 Desulfobacterales bacterium
TAAAAGGAGATACGGCTTACACGGTTTCAGCCTCCGTTAAATCGAGAAATAATCTATCCGTGGAAAGAAGGTATCAAAAACTTGGATTGCATGGCCGTTTCTATGACAAATACAAAAAACGCATCACCGGTGGATATGGTCTTAATTTCTCTGCGGGAACCTATAACTGGCAGCCATTCGAAACAACACACACCAGCCCGATTAATGCAGCCTATTTTCAGATGAAACTCGGATTTAGTGCCAACGGTTTCGGTGAGGGGTGGATCGACAACGTATATTTCGGCGTATCAGTTAAGCGAGAAATGATATATCGGAGAGATTTTTCGAACGGATCGGTCGTCGTCAATTACGGCAACAAAACTGCCGAGGTTGAGTTAAAGACCGATAAAGTTAACCATACACCGAAGTATATAACTCTTGAACCAAGAGAAGGGAAAATTATCCGGTATCGAAACCCTTAGGGACTAATGAAAAAAATCTTAATGATTCTTTATAAATTTCCCCCCTCTAACGATGTCGGGGCATTCCGCCCGCTTAAATTCATCAACCATCTGTATAAATTTGGCTGGCAACCAACAGTTCTTGCACCTTCCAACGGGATTTATTTTTCATATGATCCTGATTTGGAAAGTTCCATCGACGGCAAGTGCAAAATTGTCAGGGTCCCCATGCTGTTTCCCTCAGCAAAATCGGACTTGCTGAAACCCTCCACACTTAAAACTCTGAAGCGCCTCCTATGGCGCATATGGAATAGATTGGCTGTACCGGATGGTGTGCTTGCGTGGATATTTTCAGCAATTCCAGCGGGGATAAAAATCGCCCGAACGAAAAATATCGACATCATCTTCGCTTCCGGCCAACCCTTCTCTTCCTTTATTATCGCAAGTGCTATCAGTAGAATAGCCCAAAAAAAACTGATCTTAGATTATCGTGATACCTGGACAACAAACCCGTTTTACAAGGGATCTGTATACCGACGCAAGTTTGAGAAACAACTTGAAAAATATGTCTTAAGGTCTGCAAGAGCGGCAATTTTTACATCAGATCGGTACCGCAAACACCAAACTGAAAATTTCGGCATATTAAACTCCCGCTGTAAATATTATACGATTACGAATTCTTATGAGGGCAGCACTGCTGAAACGATTAACTTTCAACCTCAAAACGACTTTATTGTAATCCATGCGGGTAACTTATATGGCAGCCCGGACCCTGATGTCATAAGCAGGGACCCGAAAGTTTTTTTTCGCGGCTTATCCATCGCTGCCGCCTTAAATAAAAAATTTGCAGCGACCGCAAAATTTATATTTTACGGCGTATTTAATTCAAAAAAGCTGGAAAGAATGTGCAGCACTCTGGGTATAGGTCATATGGTAATCTTCAAAGCGCGCATTCCACAATCCCAGCTGTTTCCGGCAATGCAACACGCGAGTGTCTTGCTGCTGATTAACTTCTGTGGCCCGGGACATCATGTATTCATCCCGGCAAAATTTTTCGACTATCTAAAAGCGGGTCGACCCATCTTCTGCCTATCTGAGAGTGGTGCCTTAACCCAAATAATAAATAAAACCGATTCCGGCGTTGTGGTTGATCCTAAAAACCCGGTTAACGTCGCCCGTGAATTATTGCATCTATATGATCGAATTCATTTGAGAAAAATACCGTTTGTTATCGATCCGAAAAAGATTGCTGCGTACCGGTCTTATCAAACGACGAAATACTTGGCGGATATCTGTGATAAGGTCATTGCCGCGGGTTGCCCTAACGGACAGTAAATAAGCTTGAAATGGAAAATCTCATCTTAATTATTTCTTCCGTTGTAATACTGATCCCCGTTTTTCTCTTTGTTCTTAGCAGAAAAATGTTTTATTACTCCTTGATTTTGCTTTATCCCATTGTCGGTCAACTTATCAGCCAAGAGTTTGTCATATTTGGCATTTCGATAAATCCTTCCATGGTATTCGGATTGTTGGCTGTATCTATGACAGCTATCGATTTTCTGTTTCATCCATCACAAAATCTGACGCTGGAGATTGCTGTTGTATTATTTATCCTGTATTCAATTTTTATTTCTGCATTTTCACCGATCCGTTTTGCCAGCCTATCATGGGCGCTAAAAATCGCAACGTGGTTATTGATCCTGCTGGCATCTATAAAATTATTTAAAGAAGAAAGAGATCTTTATCAAATCCATCTGGTAGTGGCCATCGGCGTATTGGTTGTCATCTTTTCTTTTTTTCTTTCCCGGTGGGGTTTCTATGGCCAAAGTTTCACCTATAAAACCGGGGTAGAGTCTTATGGCGCTGGTTTCAGTTCCGGAAAAACGCTGGCCTATTACTTAACGATCTCTATTCCGGTCCTGGCACTTAGGATTTCAGAAAAAGCCAGTCTCGGACGGTGGTTGTCTTTGGTGTTAATAATAATTTCAATCATCGTAATCGTTTTAACATTTGTAAGGGCCCCCGTTGTTGCCATCCTTATCGGTTTTCTAGCCTATAATTATTTTAGTTATAAATACGGCAATAAAAGCTTTCTTATGCGTTTCAGCATTATTATCGCCACAATCTTGATAATTTTTTTGGCATTCACACTCCTGCAAGAGAGCCAATACACCAGCAGATGGAGTGAAATTGGAGACAAATATACCAAGGGAAAGGTTGAAAAAATCGGATCGGGACGGGTCGGCGGCTTAATGCGGTTTTTTGAATATTATCTTTACAAAGCACCCGTGATCAATAAAATATTTGGTTCGGGACTGGGATCATCCACCGTGTACCTTGGGCACAATAAAATCATACACAACGATTTTGCTGAAATATTGATGGGGTGCGGGATTATCGGATTTTCCCTTTATATGTTTATCATTCTTAAAATTTATTGGCTGTTAACCGATTTACTCAAAATCACGCATCCCATTCACTATGCACGGTATGGCATTCTGGCGATGAGCAATCTATTTATTTTTCTATCTTTTCATATGACCAATGTCAGCTCAGGGGTTTTAATTCTGTCGGTGTGGGCGTTGTTTAGCGGGGCTTCGATTGGGCTGGGTCAATCGGTTTCTGAAACCCGTAACAGAAAATGGAATGAACTCCTTGAAATGAAAAGATATAATCAGCTCGATAATCAAATTTAAAATATGGCGCCTCCATGAAAAACAAAAATCAAAATAATAATTTGATCTGCTTGTCAATTTTTTATAAACATAAAAAAGGGGGGTTTAACAAAAGACTCTACCAACTATACCTGGCTCTCGCTAAACGGGACCACACCATTCATTATGCTGCCGTCGAGGAATTTCCGATAGAGCATCCCAACATTGTCAAACATCTCCTCCGGGTCCCTTTCAAGAAAAGAGAAAATATTATATTTTGGCTCTTGTTCACCCTTTGGTCACCCTTTTATTGTCTCTGGATTGCCAAAAAATATAGGGTTAATCGGATCATCATATTTTCTTCCTTTTATGCTTTTGTATGCAGTCTTGCCGTAATATCTCTTCGTATCAAAATGGTGACGTTTCTCAGAGCGGACGTCCTTCTCGAATCTCATTATGAGAAAAAATCTCTTTTTAAAATTTTTTTAAACAATGTCTTCGATCGCATCGGGCTCAGGTGGTCCTGTTTAGTAATTGCCAATAGTAAAAGCTTGGGACGGAAAATTTCACAACGTGCCCCAAAAGCAAACCTTGCCATTTTGCCCAACAATATCGAATACGAATGCTCTATTAGCCAACAGAGAAAAGATGCGATTCACCGACATTATGGATTCTCTGATGAGCATTTTATAATAGCAACTGCCGCCCCCTTAAACCGTGTTAAAAACATTGGTTTTCTGATCGAGGCTTTTTCACAACTAGACTCCAGCCTTGCCCGGCTGTTAGTTATCGGTGACGATCTTAAAGATACAGGCGAACGGAAAAGGCTTGAAAAATTTTCGATCGAATCAGGGGTTGCCGTAAAAACGGTATTTACCGGATGGCTCGATAATCCCTGTGAGAGCATTGCATCAGCTGATCTATTTGTATTGCCAAGCTTTCAGGAAGGTTCACCCAACGCCTTATTAGAGGCCTTATCTTGTAATGTCGCTTGTATGGGCAGCAGAATTCCTGAAATCGCAGAAATCTTAGGAGATGACGAGCTTCTTTTTTGTCTCTCCTCTCCTCGAGAATTGACCCAAAAAATTCAAAGAAGTATCTCAGATCCATCGTATGCAGATAAACTAAGACATCTCTCGATTAAAAGAAAACAGGAATATAGGTTTGATTGGGATAAACGAGCTGTAGAATTG
>JASFTQ010000381.1:0-4273 GCA_050053515.1 Desulfobacterales bacterium
GCCAAGGGGGCGGTGATTGTGCATCTTGACGACAAAAATTTACCCCCTGCCTGCACCTCTTCATTCTGCGTTATTTGGGTACATTATTTTGATATCCGCTATAAACAAAATTGCCAAGGCGCATATCGGTCATCGGCAAAGACTTCAGAGTGGGCCATGTTACAATAAAAAAGGCATCCCGAATTGGAAAATCGAGATGCCCTCTGCATTTTACAAGATCGACCTTACACTTTTTCGACGTTTTTGGCGGCGGGTCCCCGTTCACTCTCTTCGATTTCGAAAGTCACTCGGTCGCCCTGGGCAAGCGTTTTATATCCCGCCATGTTAATGGCAGTGTAATGGACAAACAAATCCCCGCCTTCCTCCTTCTCAATAAATCCATAGCCCTTTTTGTTACTAAACCACTTTACGATGCCATTTGCCAAAACCTAACTCCTTTCGCAAACTGTTAACGATCACCCCGACGCTGTGTCTGATGCACCCGGCAACAGCCCTTTTCAAGCGAAGGCATTTTTTTCTCCGCGTATCATAGAAAAAATTACGATAAGGTCAAGTCAAAAGATGGAAACCCATTTAATATTATCTACTTACCACGATTTATCCAAAAAATCCAGAATATTGACAAATATTGCAACTTTTATTTAGAGTGATTGTCAAAACAATATTCCGAATGCCCGAGGTACAGGGAGGGGGTAAGTTTTTGTGAAGATACCCTGTCCGCCTCAGTTCCTTGGCGGACTGCAGGGTATGCTTCAATCATCAGCGGCTGCATTGCGCAAAATCATGCATGAAGGGGTCATCGCGCAAGAACGGGAATTAAACAGTAGCACCATTCAGCAGTCGAAAAAAAACACAACGACACCCCGCTTAATTGAACCTCGACGGAGCATACTCATGTTAGGCGCCATCGCCGGAGATATCATTGGCTCGGTTTTTGAGCAAAAACCCATCAAAACAATTGACTTTCAGCTGTTTGGCCCCCGGTCACGGTTCACCGACGACACGGTTCTCACGATAGCCGTGGCGTATTCGATTTTGCATAACACGGATTATGCCATTGCGCTAAAACGATTTGGCAGAAAATATCCCTTTGCCGGTTATGGATTATCATTTTACCATTGGCTCTATGCCCCGGATAATCAACCCTATAACAGTTGGGGAAATGGATCTGCCATGAGGGTCAGCCCGGTTGGGTTCGCCTACAATTCGGTGGACGAGGTTTTAGCCGAAGCCCAAAAAAGTGCTGCCGTCACCCACAATCACAAGGAAGGTGTCAAGGGCGCTCAGGCGACAGCCCTGGCAATCTATTTGGCACGAACCGGAAAACGTAAATCGGACATCAAGACGGAGATCGGTGAGCGGTTTAATTATGATCTTTCGCGGACACTGGATGATATCAGACCGGTGTATCGCTTCGATATATCCTGCCAGGGAACCGTGCCGGAGGCCATTATAGCCTTCTTGGAGTCGGAAAATTATGAGGATGCCGTTCGAAAGGGCATTTCTCTGGGTGGTGACAGCGATACCATCGGCTGTATTACCGGCGGGATTGCCCAGGGGTTTTATAAAAAAATCCCGCGGGATATTATTGCCCAGGTGCAAAAGAGATTACCCGAAGAATTCTTGGTCATCCTCCAAGAATTCAATCGGAAATTCGGCCTTTGAACGCCTTAAAAAGTGACGGATCGGCTATGGCCTCATAGCCGTTTAGCTGGGCCACAATCGTGTCATCCTGATCCAGCAGGGTTATATCACCGGTCATTTTATGTTCGCTGACGGCCTGGACCTCCAAAACAGCCGTAACCCCCTCCACGGGGAATTTGCATCGATACTGGCGATAAGATGCCAGGAAACTCGGTAGCGACACGGCCTGCATATTTTCATAGCACCAGATAGTGGCCATTTGAAAGGCTGAATCAAGAACCAGCGGATCGCCGATCCACTGGCTCCGCAGCGGATCTTTCATCCATTCCGAGGGCGATGGGGCCGAGCAAATTCGGGCCATCATGCCGCGATCAGAAAGGCCGATGATCTCTTTGATACCGCGCAGGCCGCTGCCGTGAAATAAAATCTTGTTATAGACCTCTTCCATGCTGCGAAAGTAAGCCATGCCTTTGAATTCTGCGGGCATTTCGAATTTTGGCGGGGAAGACAAGGACTCGCAAAGTATGGCCCGAGCCTTGGAGTGAACAACCTCAATGCCGTTTTTAAATCCATCCCTTAATTCAACATCGACTTCCCACACGGATTTCTTCCTTTTGACTCTGCCGGCCAGAAGCCGAACAACCCTCTTGCCCTGGTCGACTATGACCCCGTGCAAAATTCGCATATTGTCAAAACCGCAGAGGAAAAGTCCCGGATTATTGTGAAGGGCGCCATGGCCGAACCATTCCGCCATCAGCGCAAATGGTACCACCGGTTTGCCGCCCAATACGTGTGATTGCAGGATGGGGTAGCGCGCCACATCTATCTCGCGCTTAAAGCTTATTAAGAAATCTTTAATTTTGTTCTTGGGTGCGGTTTGTTCTTGAACCGTTGGCGGATTATCCTTGGTTTTTGCTTTTTCTGAATAGAGACTGCCGTCGCCGATGACAACTTCAACATTGCGCTTTTTACCCCTTGACATTTCATACATCAACCAGTGCGCGCCCTGGTCTATCGGGATGAGATGGATGCCGTTGCGTTCGAATTCGTGTTTCAGGGCAGGGGTTACCATCCCCCCTTGCCACGGTCCCCAGTTTATTGAAACCACTTTGCATTGGGGACGCCTAATCGACTCCTGCTGGGCAATTTTGTTTAGAGCCTCATTGGCCATGGCGTAATCGACTTGACCTTTGTTGCCGACCCGTGCGGTAATTGACGAGAACAACACCAGATATCTCAGATCATCCGGCTTAGCGGCCTCCAGCAAGGTAATGATACCCTCGACTTTGGTGCCGAAAACGCTTTGAAACTGTTCCCGTGTTTTATCCACGATCAAACGATCCGCCAGCACACCCGCTCCGTGCAATATTGCCTTTATGGGCCCGTGGTTTCTGCGCACCGCTTTGAAGACAGACTTAATCGTTTCAGCGTCTCGGACATCAGCGGCATAATAGATCACCTTAGATCCGGTGGCTGCGAGCTTTTTGAGATTTGCAGCTATTTCACGGTTGGCTGTGTGTTTATGATAGGCTTTTTCCAGTTGGGCGGGTGAGGCGGCCTGGCTTTCAAATTGATGCTCAAGGATTGCTTTTTTGATTGCGGCCTCGGCGGTCAATTCCTCGAGCCAGGGCGGTTCGGGCGTCGGATGAGGCGATCTTCCGATCAGAACGAGTGTGGCTCGGGTTTGTCTTGCCAGTCCGTAAGCCGCAGCCGCGGTTATTCCTCTGGCGCCGCCGGTAATAACAACAACATCTGTGGGGTCGAGGCTTATATTTATTTTCCGATCCTGCGCAACATGAGCGGGAGTCAGTTGCGGCACGACACGGCTGTTCGGCCCGATACCAATTTCAACAGGTCCGGCAGGTTCAACAAGTTCACGGACGATTTTTTTGGCAATTTCCCGGTTTTTTTGCCAATGGGGCGGGATATCCAAGGCGCAACATTTGACACCCTGCCATTCGATGGCCGCTGTTTTCACCAGGCCCGCCAGTGCCCCTTGCAAGGGGTTCTCAACCCCCGAACCCTTAAAGCCGAATGCGCCGTCAAGCCGGGTGAGGGTTGCAAAAACAGCACCCCCGATGCCGGCGGATTCAATGAGCTCCGGTGCCAATTTCTGGGCCAACGCGAAAGCGTTTTCCAGGTCCGAGGGTTTCATGAGCGGCTCTTGAACCGGGATACAGATCAGTCCGCCGGTTTTCGGCGGTTTTGCGGTGTCTTTTGAAAGCGTGGGCGATATCACAACGGAATCGATCCGGCGCAAATTCAATTCAGCGGCAATTGCTTGGGCAAGGCCGGTTGTATCATCGGTTATCAAAACTTTGCGATCTGCCGGGATATTAACACGGGCTCCTTTGCGGTAGGGTTTTTTCGCCAGAGAGATGACATACCGTTGTGTCTCATCGGCAGTTATTTCGGATCCAGACACTTTTGGGACGTGATGCCGCCCGTCTGGAAAAGATTTACGGGTCGGAGGCGTCGCCTTTGCCGGTGCATCCGGACTTGCCGTATTATCGGTCCGGGGGCTGCTCAGATAGTCGATAATCTGGCCCAGTGTTTTCAGGCGGCCGAGCTGTTCCGGCGACAAAGCGGGCAGGTCGGGTATTTTTTCTTCGAGACCGGAGAGAATTTC
>JASFTQ010000382.1:0-4266 GCA_050053515.1 Desulfobacterales bacterium
GAAGAGATGGGATCTTGAACCGCTTTTCTTTACCCTCCCCAACAGCAGGCTTTGCCTCACTGATCTGGACCGTTTCATAGGAGGCGCCAAGATTGAGGGACACGCTCTCAATCAACCGCTCGATGTGCGCTTCCCAGCTGGGATGGTATGCGTCCAGCCAGTGCCGGGAGGAGAGATGAAGGCGCATCGCGCCCGTCGGCTCCAGGTCCTCCACCCGGAAGGGCAGGATCGGCTTCCCTTCACTGATCGAATAGTTCAACTCATCCAGCACCCGCTGGGACTGATCGGCGTTCCCCGAAAAGATCAAGATCATCAGGGAGCACTGCTCGATGGCCTGGATGATCGCATCCCCCCAATCCGCACCTGGCGGGATATCCCGCGGGGCATACCAGCAGCGGATGCCCACTTTTTCATGGGTGGAGACCACCGCGTCCGCAACGGCTTTGTCTTTCGCTGAATAGCTGATGAAGATATCAAATGTGGGTAACTCGCTTCCCTTTGTTTTCATAATGGAATCCTTTGCTTTGTATGGCTTCGAGTGGCATTGTTCACAATGAATGGCCCTCCTGTGAGATCTCACATGGGAGCGGAAGAAAACTGACAACTCACAAACCATCCATTGCTAACAAGGCCTTAACACCGTTGGCTCCCACCGTACGGATTCCGTCTAATCAAGTGCTGCGGCGATTAGGCGTTTTTTCTGTTTGTCACTGATTACTATCTATTGAGAAGGCTCATATCCCACCTCTCGATGTAACCTGGCCAGCAGCTTGTGTCCTTCTTCATTTAGATGGATCCCATCATTCTGATATATTCCCTCTAATTTCTCATCCCCATTCGGTCCATTCAAGACATGATAAGTATAGACGACTTTCATATCTCGTTTCTCAGCGGCCTGGACAAGGTGATTTCTCCATTCTTCATAACATGGCCCCTGTAATGTATCAAACCAACCTTGATATTGCCAAGTCTGCACAAATGGAATCCCCACATCAGCGATGAGAATCAATGTATCTGTCCCTGTCAAAGATCTGATTTCATCGAGAATTCCATCCAAATTTTTGTTGATTTCAGCGACCTTATCTCTGATGCAGTCGAGATTATCCTTCCCCCCACAAGAATCGGTACGGAACTTAGACAGAGGTTCCCCGAGATCATTCCAGCCTGTCCAGAGGGTAACCACTTCTGCGTCTTGTAGCGCAGCGCGGTATTCCTCATCAGTCTGAAGCTGTTTGAGTAAGGTAGATGTCTTTTGGCTGCTTCTAGCAAAGTTATGGATCTCAACCTGAATCCCCAAATCCTTTTCGATGAACTCAGCATAATAATCGACATAGGATTTTTCGACGCCAAAACCAGCAGGTGTTGAATCCCCCAGTGCTACATAGTCCCAGGTCTTGGATGCGCATCCTAGAGGAACACATCCCAGCAGCAAAAAGAACAGGAATAAAAATCTTGGAAAGATTATGTTATGCATTGGACCCTCCTTAAAATTACTGGATATCTGAGGTGATCCATTAGAGAAATCCAACTCTTGAAATATTTTTTCCGCCTACCGTAAAAACTCGCCTGCCGCCGGATGGGCTCTTGTTGGAATGGAAAACGGCGTTACCGTTTTCTCAAGCTGACTAGCTGAAGCTAGTCATCCGCGGTCAGGTGTTGCATTCCGAGGATGTCGAAGGGCAGCTGGGACTCACTATCCAAATGCATGATCACATGAATTAATACATCCGATTGCCGATAGGGTCCTTAGTGTCCTGGCGGTCGGAAATCAACACTCTTTTGAATGGCTTCGTCCATTTCTTGAGCTGTCAACAGTGGAACCCCTTTGATGGTGAATGTTCCTGAGACATTGCCTGCCAGAGTAACGGCGGTTGTGGTTACATTGTCAGGTAAATCCACTATGATATAAAAATCTTTTTCGCCAAACGAAAAATAGAATGCCTCAAGAGACCCACCTACACTTCCCAAAGCTCGTTTTGCTTCCTCAATTCGTTTGGAGCCACCTTCACTCATCAATCCTTTATACCCTTCTTCCGAATAGGATCCATAAAATAGGTATCTAGCCATGATGAACTCCTTAAATGATTAAGTGATCTAAAGACAACTGACGACCTCGAGCTGCAGCAACAGCGCTGATTGACCTCTGCTATCTATCGGCAGGACAGCGTCAACAGCATCACAAAACCAGAAAATATCTTGGCACGCGGTTCATATACTCGCGATAACTCTCTCCATATTTCTCGATACAGGCCGTTTCTTCATCAAGAATTTGCATGTGGTAAATGACAGCCACCACGACGACGATCCCAAGATAAAGCCATATCGCCGTTGTGGCTGCTGACCCCAAGAGCACTAAGAATAGACCTACCCACTGAGGGTTTCGCGATATGCGATACGGTCCTTTTACAACCGGCTCGTTAACCGGCGCTCTTCTGAAGTGGTTAAGAGCGCTCATTTCCAATACAAAGCCGATCGAGAATACACCAGCGCCCACGAAAAATAGCGGATGATGGATCTTCAGGGGAGTAAAAATCATCATCACAATATATGCCACCATTGCAAGCTGCCCAAACAGCCGGAGCAACATCAACACACCCTTACAAACGTTTTTAGGATTGTTGAAGAGCCAGATCCTTTTCTCTTTTGAATACAATGATACAGAGAGAATAAACCCAATAAGATAGATGGCGAGAGGTACCCACCCATTCAAAATGCCTATTTGAAATTCGGGTAATACATCCATTGTGTACCTCCAATGTGGAGTTTCGCGCAGCTTGCCGACGTAAAAGCTCACCTGCCGCTTCATGGGTTTATTTCGGCAATTTGATTGTAAACAATTATCAGCGATAAATCACCGTTAACCTCCACCGCATGGTCGAAGACCAGTCCCCGGTACGAATTACGAAGCATCCAGACGGACCCATTGGGTGAGGTGCAGCCGGGGTTAGCCCGCTGTTAATGCGGTTCATGCAACGCTGGTGGACCTTGCATCACACGATTTCGTAGGACGTTAAACGCCTGTGGATCGGTCGGGCTGAAGTCATATACTTCTGGCATAAGCAGCTCCAGCCACCATGTCGCCCCTGCCCTGGCTGCAGGGTTGATACGAGCAGCGGCTTCTTCTGGGTCGTCGCCGGGTGACATACCCATTTTGATCACATCAAACGGTCCATTTAGACCGAGTCGTTCCCGCTCAGCCTGCACAAAAGCAACTGCCTCCGCGAAAACCGGTTCCTGCTCTGGTCCCCATACGTTAAAGAGTGGAAACATGCCATCCCAGCGGGCCATTCGGCGGAATGGGCGTTTATTCGGCCATTGACCACCCACCCATATCGGAATGCTCGGCTGTTGGAACGGAGGCGGTAGAAACTGCGCCTGTTCAATATGATAGTGTTCCCCGTCAAATTGGAAAGACTCACCAGACCACAGTCCAGCCAGGATCTCCAAGCCTTCATCAAGCATACGGCCACGCGTTCGCAGGTCTGTCTCTTCGCCCAGGTGATCCCATTCTCTTTTTCCCAGGCCAATGCCCACGCCGAATATCAAGCGGCCACTGGAAAGCCGATCAAGCGTGACGGTTTCGCGGGCCAGCTTGTGTGGGCGGCGGCGCGGCAGTGGGGTAACAGTCGTACCGAGCATGAGGGATGTGGTCTGCATTGCGGCAGCTGTCAGGGCCAGCCAGGGATCGGTATGTGGTATCGAGACACCATCCTCATCGTGGGTTGCGATGTGATCCCACAGAAAGAAACCATCCCACCCGGCAGATTCAGCGTCACGAGCCAGGTCAGCGATGACGCGGGCATCCCCAAATGGGCCAAAGTTGGGTAAGTAAAGGCCAAATCTCATAGAAATGCTCCTTACTCGAGTCTGTCAAGGCTGATTCACGGGTTAACGTTGATTATCTTATAAATACTGAATAGGAGAATAAACGGTTGTATTGCAAATGTGAAATAACGGAATTAACGCTTGTCTCACTACCTCGGCGTGGTCAAATTCCGGCCAATTATGTACATTATGCGATATCGTTGCACATTTGTGTATTCAAAACTGGCAGGGAACCAAACCTGCAGCCGGGGAACGCCAGCCCAGCTCCGCTCAGCGATCTTTCATAAGCCATAAAAACGCTGTCGGGGTGACAACTGCTTCTGGAGACATCGGCACTGCCACCCCAAAGGTATCTGGCCCAACGGTGCGCAGGGAACGGATGGTGAAGGATCTCTTTTATACAGGTGCGGTCAGGGTTTTCCTACCGGCGCTAGATATACG
>JASFTQ010000383.1:0-4258 GCA_050053515.1 Desulfobacterales bacterium
ACACACGGGTGTGGGCATTAATTTTTTTTGTCTTAACAAGCGTTTGGAACTCCGATTTGCTGATGGGCCCTATTTGTTGATCTCCGACAGCATAATACCAATCCATAATCAACTCCCCTTGCCAGACTGATTTAGGCTTGTAAATAGAAGCGTTGTTTGCTTCACGGCCTTAATTTATAAAAACAACCGGTTGCCGGTATTCGAGTGGGGCGAAGCAGTGCAAGCCGGTTTACCCAACCCGGGGGTATTATATCAAAAAAATCGGAGGATTACGAGAGTGTATTTAAACTCAAAGAATCAATTATTGACATTTGGCAGGCTGAGGAATTAAAATTGGATTGGGGCATAACTTGCTTTGGAGGAGATACCACATGGCGCCGAATACCACGGCCACCGGCAGGTATGGTGTCTTGGTGCGGTTGTTTGAACTCATCAACAAGACGTCCGAAGACCAGCAATTGTCTTTGCTGAAATATATGCATAAGGGCGATCTGAAGACACCACTGCGCAGATTGATCATCGACATGTCCCATGAAGAACAACTGGCCCTGCTCGTGCATTTAAAGGAGCTGTCTTCCGACGAGTTGCCGGAAAAAACGATTACCCTGGATGAAAGGCTATCTCCTCGTAAGCCTTGCAAGTTGACAGTGGATTACCAGTCCCAGGATAATGCGCACACCGAACATATTCTGGATATCAGCACGGGCGGTGTATTTATCGAAACAACCGAACCTATTGATGTCGGCCAGGAGATAAAACTGACCTTTGCCTTCCCGGATTCGCCGGACGCCCTCAAAGTGAGTGGGGAGATCGTCTGGAGAAATCCGAAGGGAATCGGTGTAAAATTCATTGACATGACACAACAACAGGTTGACAAAATCAAAACTTATACCGCCGATATAATTGATAAAAAAGGTTGACGAAAATAATCCGTCATGCTATGCGAAATTAGCTGACGTTTTATATGGCGCTGGCGCCAAGGACCTTTAGAATAGCGGTTGTCCGGTAAATACAATTATTGGAAAATTGAACTTGAAAACGAAAAAGATTTCTCAAAAGCCCTGGGAGAAGCGCGCGCCGGTCGATCGACGCGCTGAGGATGATACGCGCCGTACACCCTGTGAATCAAATGCTGCAGGTTATAAGGGCGCTGAGAGAAGGCGGCGCAATGATCGCAGAAAAGAGGGTGAGCGCAGAGACGGTTGGCTGAGAACCAATCAGTGGAGCAGCGTGCGGGTTTTCGACGGTTAAACTTAACGGATGATACATTATAAGTGACCGTTATTTATTTTGAGTTTCTTTATAATTTTTCCGTTGACTTTTCGCCGGACACTGTTTCTGAGAACTTTTGATTTTGAATTGATCATCCGGTAGCCATACCTTAGATTTTTTTCCACCAGGTCCGGGGAATTCTTAAGGGTTGTCCGTAAGCGGTAACCATTTGTGGTCATCTTCCGCAATAAGTCTATCTCTTTGCCGATAACCTTGTTGCGCTTTTTTATTAAGGCGTCCAGGAAGGCTCTTCGATCCGGCTTGCATCTCGCGAAGCTCACCGCCCTGCCCATATGTTTGATGGAATGACCATCACTGCCACCCGTAATCGCCTTGTCTAGATTGAACCCCAGCAACGCGCAGCGCAGGTTCCATTTCTTAAGGTTGCTGGAATTAATGACCTCAACGCCATCCACCATTTCAAACAGCCGCTTAAGCCGCCGGGGAGAAAAAAGGAAGTTACAAATTCCGGTGTAAGCAGCACAATCGGGATGGGGAAAAATAATAATCGTCTCGTATCTTCGGGCCCGCTGGATGAGGTCTTCCATCATGAGGTTTGTCGAACTCATCACGCCATTGCCCATATTGGGTCTGACATCATTTTCATAAAACCGCTGCAGCTGTCTGACATCATAAAAATAGATCAATAGGTGCGTTCCTTCTTTCGAGGTAATCTCTATACCGGGAATATTGAGAATATCGGTAAAACCATCGAGCTCCAAGGCCCCTTTTATTTCATTGTGATCGGTAATGGCGATACCGATACCTAATTCCCGCGCGCGATGGGCAATTTGTTCCACCGTGTTTGCCCCATCCGAGTAACGGGAGTGGAAATGCAAATCCACCACTGTAAAATCCTGAATTAAATCGGATAATGGTGGCTTTTCAAATTGAATGCGGTTGGTATTGTTCATTTGCCCAATAAAAAAAGAGGTTGGAACCGGAAGGACCCGATCGCCATCGGGTTTCTTTTCCGAGTCAATCCAACCACTTATAAGTTGCTGATATATTATCATAAATTAAACCGAATTGTCAACCGCTGTTTTCGGGACCTAACCAAAAGGTCGCCGGCAAAAATTGTTTACTAAAAACCTTCAATGAACAGAGGTTTTTCCTCCCGCCGGATCGGTGAACAATCCTTGACAGTCGATGATTGAAATGCTAACAGTAATAATTACTAAATTCAACAAGATTAAAGCAGCTCTATGATTCGCCTTCTCGGTCACTGACATTTCGATTGTTTTAGCAACCTCTTGAACGGAGATATCATTTTTGCAAAAACGCCAGCTCTGCCGAATGACCCGGCAACGCCAGATAATTCTTGAAGAACTCCACACGGTCAACACCCATCCCAGCGCTGACGAGGTCTATGAAATGGTGCGGAAAAGATTACCCCGCATCAGCCTGGGTACGGTTTATCGTAATCTTGAAATTTTATCGGAGCTCGGAGAAATTCAAAAACTGGAGTTAGGTGGTGATCTTAAACGATTTGACCGCAATCCGAATAAGCACTACCACATTCGCTGTATTCAATGCGGACGGGTAGATGACGCCCCGATCGCGCCATTGAATAAGATAGAAAATGAGCTCTACGGAGCGACTGTCTTCACCATCATTGGACACCGTTTGGAATTTGAGGGCCTTTGTCCGCGATGTTCGAAATCCAGCGGTATCGTATGACTTTCGGTCGCTCCTCCAGCCGATGGCAGACTGTGTCATAACTGCGCAACTCCGTCATTCCGGAGGAGTTCAGCGGACAGTTCGCGGAGCTTGGCCGGTCAACGATCCCGACGCTTTGGCGGGGGATGACAAATTGCGGCATAGTCTCTTAGCGCCTGGTATTATTTAACTTTCGAATAGCCGGGAATGAGGGTCTGGGTGCTGACAACCCCGCCGATCTTTCTGATTTTGTTGTGCACAAAATCACTGATGACCTCTGCATCAGAAGATATGAGGTCCCGTTTTAAAGATATTTTTAGCAGGATATCCACATCACCATGCACGGAATGGACCTCATAGACTTCATCAAGCGAAAACAGTTTTTCAACAATCTGATACTCCCTGCTGGCTTTGACACTCATCAGTACGAAGGCAATGATGCTGCGCTCCATTTCCGGGTACTCGCCTTCTTTTAAATTGGACATTTTTTCTCTAAACACCTCCATATCATTGAGAACCAGATCATTGATCCCGATACCGTAGCGCCTTGATCCCCGCTTATTCCATTGATGAACGGATACGTATGTGTAAAGATCGGCGATCGTTCTGCCCGGAAAGGAATCTATGAGACGCCCTTTTTCAATAACGGCAACCAACGGTCGATAAATTGTTTTATACCAGTCGGCCGCCGCATTTTCAACGGAAACAACCGCTTGGCGCTCTTTTGCCAAAAATTTCTGATGCTTGTGTATTTGATTTAAGAGGCGCGCATATTGACCGATTTCCGTCAGATCGATGGGAAATGTTAGTTTGGTTTTATCCCTGAATTCAATCTTTTCCCGATAGACAACGTTTTCGAGGGTGTCCTTGGATGGGATAAATTCAAGGATGCGGGCCTGAATGTCGCTGAAACCGAATTCTTTGGCGGCTGCAATACGATGATTGCCATCCAAAACATAGTATTCGTCCTTGATTTGATAAAGTTCCACCGGCGGTAGAGGGGTACCGTGCCGCAGGGCCTTTTTTATTTTTTCAAGCCGCTCCGAGGGAAGATGGGGCAAAAGCCGAAATTTATTATCGAAGTCGTGGTACCGGCCAACGCTTCCCACAATCCGCTCCAGCGGTACCGTCGAGACACCCCGCTTCCTGAAATCATAGGCTTCTTCTTCCTGCTGGTTCTCCTTGAAGCTCTTGATCCCGTTGACCGCAGATCCATTTTCTTTGTTTAATCCAAGCTTATTTAGCCATCTGCTCATGAGTGACTTCAATGAGGTTGTATCCATAGGTGTTGATCACTTTTGTGTTGTTTACCATCGCCACGCGCTCA
>JASFTQ010000384.1:0-4250 GCA_050053515.1 Desulfobacterales bacterium
CCTTTTCTGGCAGGCGTGCTGCCCACTTCCGCCATCGCCTATTTAACGCGATCTCTTAATGCCGCCGCCGGCGTCATGATTTCCGCATCGCATAATCCCTTTTATGATAATGGCATCAAAGTCTTCGGGCCGGATGGTTTTAAGCTGTCGGATGAACAGGAAGCTGACATCGAGCGGATAATAAAGGATCAAAGGCAGATCGCCACCGGTTCGTCCCGACGGGAAACCGGTAGGATTCATCGCATCAATGATGCCCGGCAGCGTTACTGCAATTTTTTGAAAAGCACTTTGCCGCAGAACTTTAGCCTCAGCGGGATGAAAATGGTGCTGGATTGTTCCAACGGCGCAACCTATTCAGTAGCGCCACAACTTTTTTCGGATTTAGACGCCGAAATAGAGGCGCTGTTTGCGCAGCCGGATGGAAAAAATATTAATAAAAACTGCGGTTCGCTGCATCCCGAATCCCTGGCAGCCAGGGTTACGGAAAACGCTGCCGATTTGGGCCTCGCCTTCGATGGGGACGGAGACCGGCTGATCGCCATTGATGAGAAAGGATCACGTGTCAGCGGGGACCAGATATTGGCCCTTTGTGCGAAAGTGTTAAAGCAAACGGGCAAACTCAGCAACAACTGTGTTGTGAGCACCGTCATGAGTAACTTTGGACTCGGTCAGGCCCTAAAAAATTTGAATATCAGGCATATTGTTACCGAAGTGGGGGATCGATGTGTTGCCCGTGCGATGGTGGACCACGGTGCGGCGGTCGGGGGTGAAGACTCGGGCCACATGATTTTTTTGGATCGCCACACCACCGGAGACGGCTTGCTCACGGCGTTAATACTGATTGAATCCATGCAGATCGATTCCAAACCCCTGTCTGAACTCAAAAACATATTTACCCCGTCCCCCCAGGTTCTCATCAACGTCGACGTCAGGAGCAAACCGGATATCGCATCGATTCCCGAAATTGTTAATACCATCCAATCTGTTGAAGACCGGCTGAAAGGGAAGGGGAGGGTGTTGGTCAGATATTCCGGCACGCAGCCGAAGTGTCGCATAATGGTCGAAGGACCATCGGAAAAGGAAACGCGAGCATATTGTCGACAAATTGCTGATATTGTTGAAGAAAAAATTGGGAACTGATGGAATGGAACGGGGAATCGGTGAGAATATGGATTCAGCCTGCAGTAAATTTAGCTGAATTGAAGTATGTGAAACGGTGAACCGCAGAAAATTTGATCTCCGATTCACCGTTTCTCCGATACGCCGTTTCTTTCCTATTCGCGGCTTCCGAATATCCGCAACATCATCAAAAACAGGTTGATAAAATCCAAATACAGGGAAAGGGCGCCTAAGATAGCACCTTTTCTGACCGCAGCGCCGTCGAGTCCGGCCGGCTGGGTTAGGGCCATGTTTTTAATCTTCTGGGTGTCATAAGCGGTTAGTCCGATAAACACAAACACGCCGATGTAGCTGATAATCATATACATCGCGCTGCTTCGGATAAAGATGTTCACCACTGAAGCAATGATGATCCCGATCAACCCCATAAACAAAAAACCCCCAAACGAAGTGAGATCCCGTTTGGTCGTCCATCCGTATATGCTGCAGGCGACAAACGTTCCGGCACAGATAAAAAAGGTTGAAGCTATTGAAGACTTTGTATATGCAAGAAATATGATGGATAAGGTGGCACCGTTGAGAGCCGCGTACAAGACGAATAACCCTGTTGCCGTCGAAGCTTTCATTTTATGCACCCTGGCACTTATCGAAAAAACAAGCGCCAGTTCACCGATAATTAAACCAAAAAATATCAACTGGTTACCAAATATTGCCCGAAATAGCGAGGGGCTGTTGACCACGTAAAATGCGACAAGACCCGTAAGGCCGAGGCCGATGGCCATCCAATTATAAACGCTGCGCACGTATGTATTGACAAGAACCTGCGTTTGGGTCTGTCGAATCTGTGCAGTTTCCATATAACACCTCCTCATGTAGTTTAATTTTATTGAAATATAACACAGGCGGACGATTTTTCAAGCCGAAAGCGCACAATCAACCACCTCCCGAAAGTAAAAATTTTCAATAGGTTGTGACACGAATTCCCGATTCAAACCGCTTGAGGGGGCGGGGGGTTCTGATCTACAGTGCAAGGGTCCTGTATATGGTCGGTTATATGGTCGGTCATCATGAAGCCCGAACAAATATACCAGGAGCTATTGGCTCTGGCTGAAAAATTGAATATTACGGTGTCGGAACAGAATCTGAGAATTTCCGGCATCAATGTTCAAAGCGGATTGTGCAGGGTCAAAGACAAGGATATGTTCATTATGGATAAAAACACCTCCGTGCACAAAAAAAATAAAATTTTAGCCCGATGCCTCAGTAAAATGTCCTATGACGATATTTATATCGTGCCGGCCATACGGGATTTTTTACAGAAATTTTCTGATGACTGAAGGAAGTAGGGGATACAGAGCACAGCGCTGGCCTCACACAAAGACACAAAGTCACCAAGGAATATTAATCTAAAGTTTTCTTGGTGCCTTATTATTCAACTCCATAATGAAAAGTTTACATAATATAACTTATCAGACTTTTTAAATCGGTATCAATTAACCGGCATCGGGGCATCCTCGATACCATATTATAATTATAGCGTTTGACGAAAATTTTGATCAAAAGCGATTCGAGCTCCATGGAAACTTCAGATCATTTAGCAAAACAAAAAATATACACTGTTTCAGAATTAAACAGCGACATAAAAGTATTGCTTGAAAAAGAATTCCCCTTTTTATGGATTTCCGGCGAGATCTCTAATTTCCGCCGCCCGGCTTCGGGTCATTTTTACTTTACCTTAAAGGATAAACATTCGCAGATTAACGCTGTTATGTTTCGCGGCCAGAATCGGAATTTGAAATTTGAACTCGAAGACGGCCTGCGGGTAACAGGCATGTGCAGAATCAGTGTCTATGAGCCCCGGGGCACCTATCAGATAATCTTTGAATACCTCGAGCCCAAAGGAATCGGCGCGCTCCAGGTCGCCTTTGAGCAACTCAAAAACAGGTTGTCGGATGAAGGGCTTTTCGATGAAGCCCATAAAAAACAACTGCCCTTCTTGCCGCGAAATATCAGCCTCATCACGTCACCCACCGGTGCTGTGGTTTATGATATTTTGCAAATTCTCAATCGGCGGTTTCCAAACATCGATATTGAAATCATTCCGGTAAAAGTACAGGGACATGGCGCGGAGAAAGAAATTGTATCCGCAATCAAGTTATTAAATTTACGGAAAAAAGCGGACGTCGCCATTATAGCCCGCGGCGGCGGTTCACTTGAAGATTTACAGGCGTTTAATTCAGAACAAGTTGCCAGAGCCATTTTCGATTCAGCCATACCCATTATTTCCGCGGTCGGCCATGAAACGGATTTCACCATCGCAGATTTCGTTGCCGATTTCCGCGCCCCGACGCCGTCAGCGGCTGCAGAACTCGCGGTTCCGCTCAAAGACGAGCTCAGGCGTAACATCCAAAAATATCGCTTTGAGTTGCTGGACGAATTTAACCGCTACCTTCATCAAATTCGGGCTCTTTTGAGAAATGTATCGGTTCGGCTGGTAGACCCCAAAAGAAAGATCTACGATTTCAGATTACGAATCGATGACGACATGGGTCGCCTCAATCGAATTATATTTAACCTTACATTGCGTTATCGCGAACGCTTTGGCTGGCGAAACGACAGACTCTTTACAGCCAGCCCGTTGAGCTATATAAACACACTTCGTAAGACACTTGATGAAATTAATTATAAACTATTCAAATTATTGCTATTGTATTTTAATAATCAGCGATTTAAAATAAACAATTTAACATCAAAACTGGGTGCCTTGAACCCAAGGGCAATTCTGGACCGTGGCTACAGTATCACGCGCACGATTCCCGATGCGGTCGTGGTCCGGGACGTGCAAAGTGTGACATTGGACCAAAACCTTGAAGTATTACTTGCAAAAGGGTCAATAAGATGCCGGGTAAAAAGGAAATTTAAAGATGCCGAAGAAAACCTTTGAACAGGCAATGAAACAACTCGAACAGATTATCGAAGAGCTTGAGTCAGGAGAGTTGCCGCTTGAAAAAGCCTTGAGCAAATTCGAGGAAGGGATCCAACTTTCAAAGTTTTGCTCTAAAAAGCTTGACGAAACCGAAAAAAGGATCAAAGTTTTAACTCAGGATCAAGAAGGCAATATTTCTGAAAAA
>JASFTQ010000385.1:0-4235 GCA_050053515.1 Desulfobacterales bacterium
GTATTTACTTCTTTTCTTCTAATATATAACGTTGGTGCAGAAAGTGCATAGCTTTAGATTACGATCATCAGCTTCCCTATCCCCTTTCAGCTAAGCTGGCTTAAATCTCAGATCCGTGCAAGGGCTCGCCGTATTAAAAAACATTTGTAATTGATACACACACCAGCGACTGCGGGATTTGGCACAGTGATTTGAGCATGCTCGATAACGGTTGGCAAATAACCCGGCTTCCTTTTGTGCCCGGCCATAGAATCGCAGGAAATATCAAAGCCGTCGGCCACGGCGTGAGTCATTTGACTACCGGCCAGACCGTCGGGCTGGGCGGGTACGCGCATTCTTGCATGACCTGCCGGCAATGCATGTCCGGCAACCACAATCTTTGCTCTGATGCCGTGGGGACCATCGTGGGCCGACACGGCGGTTTTGCAGATAAAGTGCGAGCCCACAAGGGGTGGGTGATTCCACTGCCCGAAGGGGTCAACTCGGCCACGGCCCGGCCGGACCGCTGTTTTGCGGAGGAATTACTGTTTTCAATCCCATCGTTCAAAACAATGTCCGGCCTACCGACCGCGTGGGGGTGGTCGGAAACGGAGGGCTGGGACATATGGCATTGAGGTTTCTGCGGGCTTGGGGCTGCGAAGTAACCGCCTTTTCCGCCAGCCCCGAAAAGGAGCCCGAGGCAAAAGATCTGGGTGCCCATTTTTTTGTAAATACCCGCGATGGGGAGCAGTTGGAAAAACTGGCCGGACACTTTGATATGATCCTGGTGACCGTAAACGTTTCACTGGATTGGGATGCTTATATCAATGCGCTGAGTCCCAAAGGCAAGCTGCATATGCATATCGTCGGAGCGGCTCCCTCTGTTACAACGACAGTTTTTCCAATGATTATCCGTCAAAGATCATTCGGCGGTTCTCCCCTGGGCAGTCCGGCGAATACCGCCTCTATGCTCGAATTTGCCGCCCGGCATGCAATGCAACCCGTTATCGAAACCTTTTTGATGTCCAAAGTCAACGATGAAATGGAGAGACTTCGTTCCGGCAAACCGCGCCATCGGATCGTGTTGGCAAACGATTTTTAGCAGTCGCAGCGCACGAATGGGGAGGTATACTGAAACTATTGATTTTTATGAACAGAGCTTTATCCGACCCCCTTAACTGGACTAGCGTCGCAGGTACTGAAAGCTCGGTCCCGGTCTGCCCACGAAGCAGCTCTGGTTAAAACGATACTTCTTGATTATGGCCAGGGCCTGACGGGCCTCGTTCACCTTGTTGCCGAAGTCGAACATCATATGGTTGCCTTCGACGATCTTCCAACGTCCACTCACGTGTTTGACCTGGATGTTGTCGGGATTGAAGCCAATGCAGTCATCGCCGCTGATGCTGCCGGCAGGCGCATTGCCAGAGGTCAGCAGGTACTGAAAGGAGGGATTCGGTCGGCCCACAAAACAGGCCTGATTCATCCTGTAGTGTTTTATGATCCTAAGGGCCTGGCGCGCCTCGCTGTTGTTAGAACCAAAGTCGAACAGCCAGTGACTGCCGTCCACGATCTTCCAGCGTCCCTGTAAGCGCGCCACTTGAGCATTGCCCGGGTTGAAACTCAGGCAGTCCTCCCGGACGGCGGAGACGGGCGGTGGCGGGGTATAGCCCACACGGACCCAACGTGAGCCACCAAAACCACCTGTCTTGTGGGAGGCCACCAAGACGTTGCCCTTCTCTTGAATCCGAAGGTGGAGTTGCCCACGGCTGGTTGCCTTACCCTTGGGAACATCGGCCCATTCACCCCGGATCTGATTGCCCTGAATACGCCCATCATAGACATTGGCCCACTGTGGATTTGTCGCACTGCGCTCGCCGTACCAGTAAAGGGTGCTTCCGACCTGCCTCAGGTAGTATCGCCCCCCGTCATCACAGCGCCACTGGCCCGTTAGATCCGCCAGGGCCAGGGCAGACCACAAAAATAACACACTGCACGTTACAAGGATTTTTCTTAGCATGATTCTGCTCCTATTATTGAAGCTACCGCGGTTACTGCAGATATTCTTAGAAATTTTCTGCGGTTCATTTTGTATTGTGAACCTCCTCTCTCAAATGCCAATCGCGTGAAATAAATAGGCTGTTGCTCAAACATTTTTTAAGCGGTCATTAAAATGTATTTTGCCAATAAATCTTATCCCGCTTAAAGCGAAACTGGGGCAAGCTTTGGATTAATTAAGCTGCCCGCGCTATAGAGCGGGGGATTCCCCTCATGCTGCCTTAAAAGGCTAAGTTCTCGGGAAAGCGGACCGTCCCAAAAACGTTTTAGACCCATCAAAATCTGTTTGGGCACCAGCCCTTCAATCCCGTTGTTAGCTGGACACCTCTTTAACTATTCCAAAAACCAATTTTCCTGCACACAATCCCGTTGCCACCGGAATAATTACTGCTCTGAGTATTGACATCTCAGGACCGACTGTAATGAAGATAATTACTATAAGACCCACGACGAGAGAAAACATTATTGCATCCCCAACATTCTCTCCCAAGAGCGCACCGATTATTGAAAAAACAGCACCAACCAAAAGTGCTGTCCAAACATGCGAAAACCCAAGCCAATACGTGGCAATAGCGAACGAAGATCCCGAACCAACAATGAGAGCAAAAAAATATGCACCGATCCCCGATAGATAATTTTTATCTTTGCTTTCTCTTTGTGTCATTTTTCAACCGCAGTCCCAGCGGCGCGTCCCACCGTTTTCGACTGCATCCCTTTGTTCGACAATCATCTCTGCATTGAGCGGTTTGCTTTTCGGGAATCCTCCCCTGTTAGGGCGGAGAGCTTTACTTGTTTTTATATTTCTTAACGAATTCCTTGGCTTCTTCAAGGGTATCCGGGTATGGGATACGTTTACCATCAACATATACTGATTGGAAATGAAAACCATTAGAAAACAGAAACTTCACCTTCTCCCACTGGCTTGCATCTGATCGTTTGGGCGTTTTGAATTTTCTGCCGACATTATATGCTGTACCATCGCAATTAGGGCATTTCATTTCAAAGGTACTTGGTTTGTATCGCCTTTTGAAGGCTTTCCTACAATCAAAGCAAACATAAGAGATCCGATATGGAGGACTTTGTTTCATTTGTTTCTACCGGGCGGTTAAGTAAGCTGCGGCCTAAATAAACTTCGACCCGGTACGCTTTTAATGCGCACCCGAATGGTTATCCCTGACAATTCCATGCCATTGATGAAGTTCTGCCTTAATTTTATTTTAACTATACCATGTCTATTTGAAAATTATCAACTTTCTGAATGTCATCCTGCTTGTTTCAATTTTGACATATTCCTACCCTGTCTGCTTCTTTTACCACTCACAACAATAATTTAGACACTGTATAAGTCGCCAATAATTGCCAAATCGGACCCGGTCGCAACTAGCTCCGTTGACAGCCGAATCTGCATTTGATATTTAAATTTTGATTGTTTTCTTTTTTTTATATTTCCATATATTGAGCTGCAGTCGATACCTTTACACACGCTTGGGACAGAAAATGGGGATCAAAGCTTGAATTGTGCATTTTGATACTTTATTCACAATTCAAGCTTTGACCCTTATCACCACATCAATTATTAAGCGAAAGGATTATTAAATTATGAAACACTTTTTTGTCGCAAGTCTAATGTTTCTTAGCCTTAGTATCTCTATGGGTGTTCTGGGCCAATCAAAGACTAAATTTGCCTCTGGGGAGAAATGGGATCTCAGAGTCTTATCATTCGAAAACACCGGCAAGAGGCAATGGAATGTGGCAAACATAAAAAGTCAGTACGCTGAGTTAAATGATCCTAGCCTTACTTTTTGGAGAGTTAAAGGCGAACTTACACCCAAAATACCTGGATACCTGAAATCTGATTGGTTTGAACTTATTTATACGACCCAAGATGGGAAAAAGATAGCCAGCAAATCGGTTGCCCAGATTCCAGGCATTATGGGTGACAAGGCAATGATGGGCAGCTCAACTATATCCTTTAGCAAATTAAATCCTTTGAAACTGGACCTGCTTTTCGCTGGTCCGAAAAATACCAATGACGTCAAATCCATGCAGTTGAAACTACAAAGCATTACTGTACCTTTAACGCTGGAATAAGGAGGCTTTATGAAAACTGCCCTGGTCACTATTTTGTTGCTGGTTTTTATAGTATTGCCTGCATTTTCAATCGAAATTCCTTCAAAGTTACCTAAAATGCCATTCGATAC
>JASFTQ010000386.1:0-4234 GCA_050053515.1 Desulfobacterales bacterium
GCAGGCGCTTTCAGGCTTTGACTTCACCGCCAGCATTGAGCAAGCCTATCACGACGGCGTGCGCATCTTTTTGGAAATGGGACCGGCCGCTTCCTGCTCGCGGATGATCAACCGGATACTGAGCAACAAACCCCACCGCGCTGTTTCAGCCAGCATGCCCGGCGAAGATGACTATCTCATGATTCTTAAATTTATCGGCACCCTCATTTCCGAGCGTCTGCCGCTTCATTTAAATAATCTTTACGGAGCCGGGACTGCTCCGACGGCATCCCGGAATGCAAAAACGGATATCAAAAAACCGATTCGAATCACGGTCGGCGGGAAAAAACCCCTGCTGACATTGCCGCCGGCAGACCCCCAAAGCAACCGTGAAGCAACCGCGGCGCCCAGCAAAAGAGGTAGCAACATCCCGGTGTCGCAACCCATGACACTGCCGTCTCCTGAAGATGGCCAGGCGGCCGAATCGGTGTTTGAGTTGTTGAAGCGCTTCGATACAAACACTGAGACAACGGTTAGAGCCCATCAAAGCTTTCTGGACCTTTCCAACGAGTTGACCGCAAATTATGCCGCACTGCTGGAATTCCAGAACCGGCTTCTGCAAAACAAGCTCCAGCGGACACCACCGGGTATATCGCCGGCTACCCGCAAGATTAAATCTTCACCGCTGCATTTCGATCGGGCCCAGTGTTTGGAGTTTGCCAGAGGCTCGGCCGCCAATGTCCTCGGCCCTGACTATGCCGTTGTGGACAGTTACAAGGTGAGGGTCCGCTTGCCGGATGAACCTTTGATGCTTGTCGATCGCATACTTTCCATTGAAGGCCGGCGGAGATCCCTGGGATCGGGCCGCATCGTCACCGAACATGACGTCCGACCGGGTGCCTGGTATCTTGATGGCGACAGGGCTCCCGTAAGTATATCGGTTGAAGCCGGTCAGGCCGATCTTTTTCTTTGTGCCTATTTAGGCATCGACTTTGCCGTCAAAGGTCTGCGAACCTACCGGCTCCTTGATGCCAGCGTTGTATTCCATCGCGAATTGCCGCGTCCGGGAGATGTCATTCGCTATGAAATAACAATTGATAAGTTTATGCGTCAGGGAGATACCTACCTTTTTTTGTTCCGTTTTGAAGGCTTCATCGGGAATTCTCCATTTATCAGCATGTCAGACGGCTGCGCGGGCTTTTTTACTGAAGCCGAGATACGCAACTCAGGCGGTATCATTGCATCCGACGAGGATTCCCGGCGCTTTGAGGGTAAAATGACGGGTGACTGGAAGACCCTTGTGCCCGTGTCAAAGGAGAGTTATGACGAAGCGGCTGTCAATGAACTGCGCGCTGGAAATCTCGCGGGATGCTTCGGAGAATTGTTCAGCGAAATTGAACTGGCCGAATCGCTGCGGCTTCCGGGGGGCCGAATGAAGCTGATCGACCGCGTTGAACTAATTGATCCGCGGGCCGGACGCTACGGGTTGGGTCTGATCCGGGCGGAGGCCGATATCCAGCCGGATGACTGGTTTCTGACCTGTCATTTTGTGGACGACATGGTGATGCCCGGGACACTGATGTACGAGTGCTGTGCCCACACGCTCAGGGTCTACCTCCAGCGAATCGGTTGGGTTACCGACAAAACGGGCGTAAACTATGAACCCGTCATCGGGGTCAAGAGCATCCTTAAATGCCGCGGTCCGGTAACACCGGCGAACCGGCAGGTAATTTATGAAGTCGAAATAAAAAAACTTGGTTACGGACCTGAGCCTTTTGTGATTGCAGATGCGCATATGTACGCGGACGGGCATTATATTGTTTATTTTAAGGACATGTCCATGAAAATGAGTGGTATCACTCGCCGGGAAATAGAGGCCTGTTGGCGTAAAAAATCAAGCGTCGCAAATCAGTCCAGCGCATCAGATAAAAAGCAGGTGATCTTTGAAAAAGATAAAATCCTTGAATTTGTTGTCGGCCGGCCTTCCTTGGCATTCGGAGATGCCTACAAGGACTTCGATGAGAAGCGTTTTATCGCTCGATTGCCGGCACCGCCTTACTCTTTTATAGACCGCATCATCGCGGCTGAGCCGCCCGCCTGGGTTCTTAAACCGGATGGATGGGTGGAGGCAGCCTACGACGTACCTCCGGATGCCTGGTATTTCAGGGCCAACCGAACCCCGTCCATGCCCTATTGCATCCTGCTGGAGGTTGCGCTGCAAACGTGCGGCTGGATGGCGGCCTATGGGGGGTCGGCCCTTAAAAGTGAAAAAGACCTTAAATTCAGAAATTTGGAGGGCAGCGGTACCCTCTATCAGGACGCCACGCCTGCTTCAAAGATGCTGACGGCACGCTGCCGTATGACAAAGATATCAAAAGTCGCGGACATCATCATCGAGACTTTCGATTTCGAGATTTGGCAGACCGGGAAAATGATATTTGAGGGAAATACAGCCTTTGGTTTTTTCACCCCCGAAGCACTGGCCCAGCAAAAAGGCATACGGGACGCAGACCGGCATGTATATCACCCGCTGCCCGGCGAAATTGAGGTCGGTAAAACATGGGTTTTTAAAGATGAGCCCCCGCTCACCCCGGACGATCCCGAGCCGGCAACATCCGCTGCATTGGCATTGCCGGCTAAAGCCCTGCGCATGATCGACCGCATCGAAGTCTATCTTCCGGATGGCGGCCCCCGGCGCCTGGGCTTTATCCGGGGAGTCAAAAAGGTCGATCCGCAGGAGTGGTTTTTCAAGGCTCATTTTTTCCAGGATCCGGTCTGGCCGGGTTCGCTGGGTATCGAATCTTTTTTGCAGCTTATAAAATTTATGGCTTTGGATCGCTGGAACCATTTGGCAAACACCCACCGGTTTGAGCATATCACCCAAAATCGGCATAACTGGGTCTACCGGGGTCAGGTGGTTCCGCAAAACAACGAGATCATCGCAGAGGCGGTGGTCGTCCAGATTGATGAAACGCCGCACCCGATCATCCTGGCCAATGGGATGTTGAAGGTGGACGGTCTTTATATCTATAAGATGGATCATTTTGGATTCCGCTTGGTGCCTCATGATATATTCTAGAGTTTATATTGACGCTTTCGGGTACGAACTCCCTCCCAATGTTGTTACCACGGATGACCTCGAGCAGCGCTTGGAACCGTTATATGAAACACTGCGCTTTCAAAAAGGACAGCTTGAAGTATTAACCGGCATCCGAGAGCGCCGCTTCTGGGACCCGGGTTATCGAATGCATCAGGGCGCCATCCGTGCCGGGCTGAAGGCCATGGAAGCTTCGGGAATACCTGCTGCAGAAATCGGTATGCTGATATACGGCGGAGTGTGCCGGGACAATTTGGAACCTGCCACCGCATGCGCCGTTTCGCACGGTCTGGGACTTGCCCCCGAAACCGGGATATACGATGTTTCAAATGCTTGTCTGGGGGTATTAAACGGCATGGTGCAGGTGGCCAATGCCATTGAACTCGGCCAAATACAGGCCGGACTTGTGGTATCATGCGAATCCGCCCGCCAGATCATCGACGTCACCATCGACAGATTGCTTGCCTCCAGAGACATGGCGACCTTTAAAAAAACGGTTGCCACCCTCACCGGGGGTTCGGGGGCCGTGGCTGTACTTCTGACCGATGCAAAGCTTTCTGATCGCGGCCACCGGTTATTGGGCGGGGTGGTCAGAAATGCCACCGAACACCACCGGCTCTGCTGGTGGGGACCGGACACCGGAATTTCCAGCAGCGCATTGCAGGTTATGGAAACAGACTCTGTCGGTGTTCTGCAAAACGGTGTCGACTTAGGGGTTAAAACCTTCGAGGCCTTCCGCAGAGAGCTTTCATGGCCCAGTGACAAGCCGGACAAAATTATTTGCCACCAGGTGGGGGCCACCCATCAACGCAGCCTGCTTGAGTCCATCGGTTTCCCGCAAGAAAAAGATTTCACCACCTTTAAATATCTCGGCAATATCGGCACGGTGTCCCTGCCGATAACGGTTGCCATTGCAGAAGAGCGGGAGTTTCTTAGGCGAAATGATCTCGTCGGTTTATTAGGAATCGGAAGTGGCCTTAATTGCTTAATGCTCGGAGTCAGGTGGTAGACATAAAACAGAAATCCGAAGCAAAAGGCCGAAACACAAAGAACAGAACAAAGAGACTAGATTTTAACATGAGAAAAAGCCGACCAGCAGACACGTCGAGATTCCAATACCTTTATCCTTTCACCTCCCATTACCTGGATTTAGAAGGT
>JASFTQ010000387.1:0-4228 GCA_050053515.1 Desulfobacterales bacterium
TAAAGTCTCCCTTCTCATATACCAGCGTCAAATCAGCATAAATGCCTTTTCCGATGTAAATGCGATGGCTAAAATTTTTCCCGGTAGCCAGGACAAAACGTTCCAACAGCATATAGCCGGGATCGATATTGACCCTGCGCTTTCCGTGTAAAGTGTATTTTTGTTCAATCGCATTGGTGCCAATTTTGATTTCCGCCAAATCATCCTGCTGAATCAACTCCTTAAATGCAAACATCCGCCTGAAAAGCGGGGCGCCCATCTCATTTTGGTAATATGCGGTGAAGTCAAATGGAAACCAGGCGCTGACAACATCAGGGTTGCCGAATTTGCCGGCAAGTACTTCGGCAACCGGCTGAATCAGGCCCTTGTCTTTCATGAAAAGACCGACGACCAGCTTGGCAGGCTTTGGTAATTGCGGTAGGCTCATTCCTCGATCGGTTTTGCTTCATCAATGAGCATTATGGGAATATCATCTTTTATTTCATAAATTAGTTTGCAATTATCGCAGATGAGCCCGTCTTGGGTCTTATTCAGATAAATGTCCCCTTTACACTTGGGACAGGCCAAAATATCGAGCAGTTCTTGTTTAATCGCCATTGAATCTCCTTTTTATCTGTTGGTGTTCAATTTATCGTTAGGGTATAGGCTGTTTAAAGTGCCTGGGACCAGGTTTATGTGTCCCGCGGATTGCAGCCGGAAACTGAATCTTGAAAATCGCTTCTGAATGCCTATAGCAAACAATAGTCATGCTTGCAAAAAAAATCTCTGCCGCAATTATTGTAAAAGACCGGAGAGTATGTTATTGTCCCATCTTAAATTCACCCTCAATGAGATCACACCCGGACAGCCCCCGCATGTCACGAAAGATCTTATCAACCCAATTGAACGTCACATCGTAGTGGTTGAAAAATGAATATAGCCATCATCGGAGCGGGTCGAAACAGAAACGGAATCGGGCCGTATGTCGCCAGATATTTTCATAAAAACCGGGCAGGGGTGACCTCGGCCCTTGGAGCAACTGAAAAATCCGCGCGACGGGCCGTCGATGCCCTGAAGGTTTACGGTATCGATGCCAACGCTTATTGGGACTTTGATCACATGATGGTTGAAGAAAGACCAAATGCGGTTGTTATCGCGTCTCCGATACCGACGCATTATGAATATCTGAAAAAATCCATTGAGTCGGGGTTGCACATTTTTTGTGAAAAGCCATTTTTCTGGCACCCAAAAGGGGATATGGCGCACCAGTTGGATCGCCTTTTTGAAAAAGCCGCATCGAAAAATCTAACCATCGCCATGAACTCCCAATGGCCCTTTTCGATTCCTTTTTATGAAAAGTTGTGCGGACCGTTAACCGGGCAACCCCTTGGTTCTTTTTTTATGCATCTGGAGCCAATATGCTCGGGCAAAGAGATGATTTTAGATGCCTTGCCGCATGCCTTGAGTATCCTGCATTTTGTTTTGGGGGCCGGTGAAATCCATGGATTGGAAGTTGCAAAGGGGGCTGAAAAAATTTCTATGCGGTTTGACTATCACTGTAATAAGAACAGATGTGAGACACATGTCCGGTTGGAAAGCAAAGAACAACAGCCCCGCAATTTCAAATACGGATTCAACCATAAAATCATCAATCGGGTCCTGGAACTCGATACCTACACCATTTATTTTCGATACCAAAACAGGAGAATTAAAATATCGGATCCTCTGGAACTCTCGGTGAGGGATTTTATGGCAGCCGTCGGGGAACAGCGGGAACCCGTAATTGGAAAATCCCATATTATTTCCTCGACAATGCTGTTGAAAAAAATCTATGACCACTCTGAGATGTAATAAAGGGCAACATGCAAGAAAAAAAACACAAAGAGCATGATTTCAGTGCCAAGCTTCGACAGGCTTCGGTCATCGATCGGTTAAAAGTTTATATCCAATGGCGACGCGACCAGGGCAAAACAAACAAGGAAAACCCTTTGCCGAAATTCGGACCGCTCTCGATCAACCTGGATCTGACATCTGCCTGCAATTTTGCCTGTCCGCACTGCGTCGATTCAGGCATCATCAACACCGGTGAACATCTGGACCTGGATACCGTCAAGGCCAGCCTGGACACCTTGCAATCGCAAGGCCTGCTATCGGTAATACTTCTGGGCGGCGGTGAACCCACCCTCCATAAGAACTTCGAAGAAATTGTTCGCTACATCAAAGGCAAAGATCTCCAGCTCGGCATTGTTACCAACGGCACGCGGCTGGGACGGGTCGAAAAAGTGTCCGATGTCTTAACACATAAGGACTGGCTGAGAATATCCATTGATGCCGCCTGCCAAGAAACGTTTTTTCAATCCCACCGACCCAAAAGCGGGGTGAACTTATATGATATTCTCAGCGGTGCACGTGAGATTAAATCCATTAATCCACAACTATCCTTGGGGTATTCATTTGTCATCGTCTGGGAGGGCATAGCGGCGGGTGAACATCAATTATACCCCAATATCAGTGAAATACCTCAAGCCGTCCAGTTGGCCAGAGAATTTGGATTTGATTATATCTCCTTTAAGCCCTGCCTTTTAAGGCTTGAGGTTAATCAAAAAGAATCCTTATTTGATCCGCCGGACATTGAACGCGAAAAAAAAGTAATCAATGATATTAAACTCGATTTAGCGAAGGCTAAAGAAGTCGCCCAAGGACAAATAAAAATACTTGAAAGCATAAACCTCAGGGCGCTGCTTGAAGGAAAGGTCCATGAATTAAAAAAGCAGCCGGAAATTTGCCACATGCAATTCTTCAGAACGGTACTTTCACCGGCCGGGCTTTTTCATTGCCCGGCATTCAGAGGAAATGAAAAAGCCAAGATATCAGACCAAAGGGGCTATCTGGCGGGCGCGCCCCTGCAAAGCACTCTTCAGAATTTAACCCGATCCATCACAGGCTTCGATGCTGCGAAGGAGTGCTGCGTCATTGCCTGCTTCTATCACCATGTAAACTGGTGGATCGAGGATTTTATTCATTCAGACAGAGAAGTTGAGGCGCTGGAAACAATTTCCGATCAGGATTTTTTTCTTTGACCCGAACCCATGCAATATAAGAAGATCTGCATAATTCATCTTAACCAAATCGGCGACCTGGTCTTTTCTCTTCCGCTGCTGAAGGCCCTAAAAGATAACCAGCCAACAGCCGAGATCCATTCGGTCGTCAAACCGTTTTTAGAGGAACTGCTGACCCGCTCGCCCTGGGTGGATCGGGTCATTCTGCGCGGAAACAGCATCCGTGCAAAATTGACTCTGTTAAAGCAAATCCGCCGCAATTCGTATGACCTTTTAATTTCTCTCGGAAGATCGGAGCAAAGTTTGCTGCTGGCCTCATTCAGCGGGGCTAAACTTAAGGCCGGCTATTCTCACTTTTTCTGGGATCGCGCTCTGGACCTGAAAGAGGTTATCGAAGGTCATAATAGCTGGCACAATTATGCCAAACTGCTCCGGCGTTTGAATGTCCCTTTCGACAAAAACGATTATGTTGGATTGCTGCACTTCAAGGAAGGCAATAATCCGCCGCAGCTTCCGAAAGACTTCGCTGTTGTCTCTCCGGCCGCCTCCCGCCGCAGGCAGATGAAAGCCTGGGACCCGGCAAAATTTGCCGAATTAATTATATTGCTGCGGCAAAATTTGAATCTGAGCGCCGTGCTGGTGGGCAGTCAACAAGATCGAGCGTACAATGCGGAGATCGTCGCAAGCGCAAAACAAAAGGCCGGCGGTAACCCGATGAAAATTATCGACCTGACGGGTCATACCGGCCTGGCTCGCCTGTGCTCGATTATCAAGCACGCAAGCCTGTTTGTGGGAATTGATTCGGGAATCATGCATTTGGCATCATCCATAGACATACCGGTGGTCGGGCTATTTGGTCCCAGCGACCCCCAATATGTGGGGCCTCAGAATCAACGCAGCCTGGTGGTCCGCAACGATGAGATGGATTGTGTGCCCTGCTACCTGGAGCCCTGCGATCATAAAAACTGTATGATTCAACTGGGCGTCGACAAAGTCTTTGATGCCTGCCGGGAATTGTTGACGGTGGTTGGAAGTTGACGGGTTGTTGCCTAAACATATTTTCGCTGAGTCTAGAGTGATTCTCAAAAAAACATTCCGATTACGCGAGGTCCAGGCCGGGGGAAATTTTTTATCGACAAGCTGATCACCCCGGCGATTCTAATTGGCAAAGGGTTATTGCAGCATAAAGG
>JASFTQ010000388.1:0-4224 GCA_050053515.1 Desulfobacterales bacterium
TCTGGCAGATAAAAAAATCGCGCTCCTGGCGCAGGAAGCTGAGCAATTATCTTGCTTTCATCGTGATCGCGCCGATTCTTTTGATGATGTACAGCAGTCTTCCGGTTTTTATAACCACCCAACTCGGTCTGATTGCAGAAAAAATAGCCATATTTCAAAAAATAAGCCCGCTGATCTATTTTCTACTGAAACTGTTCCCGTACTTTCTGATTTGGAGCCTCTTCACCTTTATTTATGTTTTAATCCCAAACACCCGGGTAAATTTCATATCCGGTCTGCTGGCAGGTATCATTGCCGGCACCATTTACTTGTTGGTACAGTGGGGATATATTCTTTTTCAAATCGGCGTCACGCGTTATAATCCGATCTACGGTAGTCTGGCGGCGCTGCCGCTGCTTTTATTGTGGCTGCATTTGGGCTGGGTCATCTTACTTATCGGGGCAGAATATTCCTATGCCCACCAGAACGTTGAAATTTACGAGTTTGAACCGGATTATCTAAATATCAGCCCCTATTTTAAGAAACTGCTGACACTGCAAATGTTGCATCTATTCGTAAAAAATTTCTCCAAAGGAGAGGCACCGTTAAGTGCGGTTAAAATTTCCCAGAAATTGGAGATACCGATCCGCCTTGTCCACCAGATACTGGATGAGCTTGTGGATAGCGGACTCGTCTCCAATATGAGACCCGATGAATACGAAGAGTCTATTTATCAACCCGCCATCGATACGAATCAATGGACCATAAAATTCGTAACCGATGCTTTGGAAAAAAGGGGGATCAACGCCCTTCCGGTGGCCCAAACCCAGGAATTGAAAGTGCTGTCAGAAAAATTGCGTGAACTGGGCGAGACCATTGAAATGTCACCGGCCAATAAGCTACTGAAAGATATCTAGCAACAGAAAAGCCGTTTCATGTTCGTCAAACGTCATCCCATCTTCAACCCAGTTTACAAGTTTCTGATTCATGGGGCAGGCGTTCTGACTGTACATGCAACCAGCCAGACAGTTGTGCCGGGAGAAATCCAGCCAATGCGGAAACTCCCCGTGCCGTTCATTGTGAAAGGCAATGCAACGTTCGGCGTATGGCAGAAATCGATCAGAAGTTAGTTGGTTCCGCCGTCTGCCCTGATCATTTAAGACCTATACCTGATGTCAAAATAATGTTCCGAAATAACGCAGAATGAAGAGGCGCAGGCAGGGGGCAAATTTTTTTCGTCAAGCTGCAGAATCACCGCCACCTTGGCTCGCATAGGGCCACTTCCTATCAATTGCCCCCCCGCCAGTTAACGTATTGTGGTTAACCCAAAGACTCACCGTCGTTTGGTCATCCAGGCAGCAACAACCCTTTGTCGCTTGGCATCACCGGGGTAATCAGCTTGTCGATAAAAATTTGCCCCCTGCCGGCACCTCGGGCAATCGGAATGTTATTTTGACAATCACTATAACCGTCGATTGCCCCCAACTGGCCCGGAACACTTTCATCCTTGACAGGCAGGGCTTATTTCCTTATGTAATTTGCGTGGGTAAACAAAATTAATCGGTTTAAGCATCAGACCGATGCGGTGGATCGTCTATATAAACAGCTTAACAAAGGGAGGCTTATAAATGAAGCATCTCGTGATTTTTTTTACAATTATCCTGTTTATTACCGGGGCCGCTGCACTTGGACTTTCCGGTGATCAATCCGCAACTACCGACCAAAATCTCGTAACAAAAGAATCACCATCCGTTGAGACCACCCGCGTTTATCCGATTGCTCCCGGCGTATGGTATCCCGGTCAGCCTATGCCGGAAAATCCGATACGCTACTATCGCATAAGGTGTTGGCCCGGATGTCACACCGGCAGTCCCCACGGCATGTACCCGAACAAGCCCCTGAATATGAAGCCCATATTTCCCACCAGCACGGTGCCGACGCATCCTGAAGGCTCAGAAAAGACGGAATGAAGCCTGGCTGCTAACAAGCGTCTTTTCAGATGACGGAAAAAAGCAATCGCGAATGACGATTAGTCTATGTGGCAGGCAACCCGGTGTCCGGGACTTACTTCCTGCAGATCGGGATCATGGATGCTGCACATCGACATTGCAGCATGGCATCGCGGATGAAAACTACATCCCGGGGGAGGATTGATCGGACTGGGGATTTCTCCTTTTGGAATGGGCTGTGTTCTGCGATACTTGGGATCCGGAACGGGCACGGCCTCCAGAAGTGTGGTGGTGTATGGATGAACCGGGTTCTTGAAAACAACTTCCAAAGGACCGATTTCAACGATCTTGCCCAGATACATGATCGCCACCCGGTCACAGATGTACTTGCACGTGGCCAGGTCATGGGTAATATACAGGTAGGTGAGATCGAATTCTTCTTTGAGTTGGGCCATCAATTCCAGTATCAGCGCCCGGACGGAGACGTCCGCCATGGCAATGGGTTCATCGGCGACGACAAATTCCGGATTGGTTACCAGGGCTCTGGCAATCACCACTCGTTGTCGCTGCCCCCCGGAGAGCTGATGGGGATATTTTTTGTACAGAAACTCCGCCGGCTCTAAACCCACCTTTTCCATTATTCGCAGACAGATTTTCTCCCTTTCGGCCTTGTTGTGATTATTGTGAATCAGCAAGGGGTGTTCGATAGCCTTGCCGATGGACATTCGAGGGCTCAACGATGCATAGGGGTCCTGGAAAACAATCTGCATCCTGGCCCTCATTTTCTCCATCTCTTTTTCGGTAAAGGAAAATACGGATTTCCCGCCATACAGGATGTCACCGGATGTGGGTTCGAGCAGTCGCAATATGAGCCTTCCGGTCGTCGTTTTTCCGCATCCGCTCTCACCCACCAGACCCAGAACTTCACCCTTGATAATGGAAAAGGAAATACCGTCCACCGCCCTGACAAAACCCTTTTCCTTGGCAAATAATCTGTCAATGAATCCCTTCTGCAAGGGGAAATGTTTTATCAGGTTTTGAATGTTTATTAATTCTTGCAACTTTTTCTCACGAGTACAGCCAGCAGGATACAAGATGGCCGTCTTTTTTCGTAGTTTGCGGTATTTTTGCTTTACAAACGTCCATGACCCGGGGGCATCGTGGATGAAAGACGCAGCCGGGCGGCGGATTTACGAGATCAGGTGGGCTGCCCGGCATGGTCTCCAATTTCGGCTGATCCAGCTTGATGTTGGGTATGGAAGCCAAAAGGCCCTGGGTGTAAGGATGCAGCGGATCCTCGAAAAGCATTCCGGCCGGTGCAATTTCCGCGATATGCCCGCCATACATCACCGTAATGCGATCGGCCAGCTGGGCAACATTACCCAGATTATGCGTAATCAAGATAATGGTCAAATCGAACTGCTTGCCCAGATCGGCTAAAAGATCCAGGAATTGGGCTTCCACGATGACATCCAAAGCCGTGGTGGGTTCATCGGCAATCAGGAGATCCGGTCTTAAAATAAGCCCCAGTCCGATCATGATCCGTTGGCGCATCCCGCCTGAAAGTTGGTGGGGATACTCCCATAATCTTTCCGGTGAAATGCCCAGGCTTTCCAACATCTGTTCTGCCATACTAAGCGCCTCAGCCTTTTTCA
This sequence comes from Desulfobacterales bacterium, assembly GCA_050053515.1. GTDB lineage: Bacteria > Desulfobacterota > Desulfobacteria > Desulfobacterales. Next base: position 3,584 of record JASFTQ010000388.1, read on the forward strand.
GCCCTTTTTTATGGGTAAAAATGGTCTCAATAAAATGCTGATCGATGCGGAAAAGGGGATTTAAAGAGGTTAAAGGATCTTGAAAAATCATGGCAATCTTTCGGCCGCGAAGATTCAGGACCTCTTTTTCGCTCATCCGGACAATATCTTGGTCGTGATAAAGAATTCGCCCATTGACAATTTGTCCCGGGGGGCTCAGCAACCGCAGGATGGAAAAACCAAGCGTCGACTTGCCGCAGCCTGACTCACCCACCAAACCCATTACCTCGCCCTGCTCAAGCTCCCAATCGACATCATCTACGGCACGAACCGTTCCGATATTAATGGGGAAATGAACCGTCAAGTTTTCAATTGCTAATATTTTTTTCAAGCGTTTAGCGCTCCAAAAGCCTGGGATTCAAAATTTCGGCCAAGCCCTCCCCCAGCATGGTAAAGCCGACTGCCAGCAACGAAATCATCGCTCCGGGAAACGTAATCATCCACCATTGGCCGGAGGGCAAAAACTTTTTCCCCATGGATAGATCCATTCCCCAATCCACAATATCGGGCGGCAATCCGAGGCCCAAGTATGTCAGGGCCGCCTCGATCATGATGGCATCAGCCACATTTAAGGTAAATACCACAACGGTGGTGGCAATAAC
>JASFTQ010000389.1:0-4223 GCA_050053515.1 Desulfobacterales bacterium
ATTCTGCCGTAAAAATCGCACAGGTCGGCTCGATTATCTATATCGGATTCAGTGTATTTAACGCCATCGGCATCCAAAGGGCCCCGGGAAATCCTTTCAGCGCTGCCGGCCTGATCTGCTTTGGAGGGGGGACCCTGTTACTCGGTTTGTTTTTAATCATAATCGTTCAAAAATGCCGGTCCAAGTGGGCCCACCGGCCGGTTAATTTCAACCATTGAACGGTTGCGAAGCATCCGGTTTGTTTGGCAGGAATCCAGGATATGCATAGCAAATCAATACCTTCTGGATCACGGAGTATTGGAAAATGAATTTAAAAAACGCATCCGGCTTTACCATTATTGAAATCATTACGGTACTGATTGTCATGGGCATCATCACTGCATTTGTGATCGGCCGTGCCGGGAGCAATCGCACGGATCTGGTGGTTCAGGCCGAAGTTCTGAAGGCCCATTTGCGTTTTGCCCAGACCCAGGCCGTAAACTCCACGTTAAACTTTGGCATTGAATCCGATGCCGGCGGCAACAATTACTGGCTGTTTAAATACGACACCAGTAAAGTTCCGCCGGTGGTAAAAATAAAATTGCCCAATCAAAGCGCCGATCAGGTAAACCTTTCAGGCAGCGGTCTTTCCATCACGGCAAGTGCCATCGTCTGTTTCGATGATCGGGGTGTTCCGTACACCGACCATACGGCAAGTACTATACAGGCCGCAGATCGAAGCATCACGATTTCCGACGGTTCAACCAGCATTACGACCACGATTACCAAAAACACGGGTTTTATTCCATGAAAACAGCATTCAAAAATAACCGGGGATTTACCCTGCTGGAAGTCATCGTGACCTTTATCGTAGCATCGATTCTGGGCGCCATTTTCCTGCAGGTCATGGGAACCAGTATGAAGAAAAGCTATGAGCCGGTGTATATGGTTCAGGACGGCTTTTCGGTCAACCAGATCATCGAAAAGATGAATGCCCAATACCGCAAAAGGCTGTTAACCTCCACCTCAAATCCCCTTGCAGATTTTAAAGCCGACGTGGAGGGGGGCAACATTATCAGCAACGACCCCTATTTTGGAGACTACACCTATCAAACTCAATACATCACCTTCAGCGGCGGCAGTGAAATCGCTGATGCGTCGCCGACGCCCAGAATCTTGAAGGTGACGATTACCCATGGGGGACAGCGCGTAACGGCTATTTTTACGAGGTAATTGAACATCGTAAAAATTCTATAAGTGAAACTTCCCGCGGCAAGCCGCGGGGCAATTGTTTTTTCCTCCCCCTTGATGGGGGAGGATTGAGGTAGGGGTGATAACCTTGTCAGGCTTCCCCCTCCCCTAACCCCTCCCGCCAGGGGAGGGGAATTCAAACGATGCCATCATGTCAAGGCGAAGCCTTTGGTGAAGACTGATCATCTCCTTGGCAAGTCTCCGGCGCGCCAAGGGGCATTCCGGCATGTTTTGGTAAATGAAAAAAAATCAATTATATAAACACGTTTTCAGGTGGAAGCAATGAACAAAGAATCCGGATTTACCTTAATCGAAGTGGTGGTTTCTCTGATTATCGCCGGGATCATGGCCGCGATCGCCGGCATGGGAATCGTAACCGCAACAAAAGGTTACATTCAAACCAAAGAAAACACCCATACCGTGCAAAAGGCCCACATGGCCCTGACCCGCATCAAGCGCGAGTTGATGGAACTGACCCAAATCGCCGCCAAAGACGACGGTCAACCCTGGGTCATTTTCGACAACCCCACCGGCCGGCTCGCCATCGCAAAAGTCGGCGATACCATCGAGATGTATTTCAATATGGCTCCAAGCGCAACGACCTTGCCGGGGGACGGAGACCTGCTGGTGGACAATGTCCAGAGTTTTTCAATCAGCTACTTCAAAGGCGCAAACACCTGGCAAGTGACGGACAATATCAATCTGCTGTCCGCATTACAGGCAACAATGGTCCTGACGCGAAATGACGGCAGCGGTGAGAATATAACCTTTTCGACTGCGATAAACCCGCGAAACACAAATAACTTCGGTGGTGTACCGCCCACCACGGCACCGTACACCGCACCGCAATACAACTGTTTTGTGGCCACCGCCGCCTACGGTCAGCCCCATCACCCCATGGTCGTTTTGCTGAGGCAATTTCGCGACAGATACCTTGCGACCTGGAACGGGGGAAGGCTGGTGGTCAATGCATATTATCGCTGGGGGCCGAAACTTGCCGCCACAATAAAAAACCGTCCGTGGGCCGGTGCTGCGGCACGCTTTTTTCTGCTGCCCGCTGTCGGATTGGCTTATCTGTCGCTGAACTGTCCCGCCGTTTTGCCGGTCATGTTGGTACTTTCCTGGTTGATGTCTCGTCTCATCTTTGATTTTATCGGCCGAAACCGCCGCAAAGCCTCGGCGGTCATCTCGAATGATAGGGGAAACGTGCTGGTCGGGTTGGTGGTTATCATGTTGATTTTTGCAGCCCTGACCGCCGGCATGGTCTCACTGACCAGCACCTCGACCTCAAGCCAGGTGACGGCCAACAGCACCGCCCGGGCTTACTACCTGGCGGAGTCCGGCTTCCGTTATGCCGCCAGTGAATATTTGAACACCACTGATATCGACAGCGACAGTGAACTGGAAGACGATCGAAACGTCACGCTGGACGGCATCCACAATGTCGAATTTACGCTGAGCAATCCGGATGAAAAATTTCGGGTTCGATTTTATCCGTACTATTACACCACGGCGATCATTCACACCGCCGGCACCACCAATTTACTGGTGACAAAGTTCACCGGAGAGAAACCGGCGGATCTCACCGTTCCGGCCACCGGCAAGCTGGAAATCGGGTCCTACATTTATGATTACACCGCTTATGACGACATCAGCGGAACCTTTACCCTGACGGCCAACATATCTGAAACCATCAATGACGAAATGATCGTCAGGCCGGCAGCCAATCCATCGGGAGCGGGCACCATGACCCAAAACGGCGACCTCACGCTGGCCGATGCCGCTGCATTCCCTGGGCGCAACGGCAAATTTAAGCTCAACGGAATTAAATATGGTTACGTGACCCGCAATGGCAATACCCTGGAAAATATCACCGATGCCAACGATCCGGGCAGCAGCTTCAGTGTATCTTATGATTCATCTACCGATGTCGTGTGTGAACCCTTTTTAAGGGTGGTTTCCCTGGGAACGGTCGGACAAAACGAATTGAAAGCCACCCGCCGGATTACCTACAATGCGCCCCTTCCGGCTCCCCCCACCGAAGGTGAGCGGGTTGAGTTTTTTGACCCCTTTGACGATACATCGGCCTGGAACGCCGCGACCCTGGGTTCTCAAACGGTCGTCGACATCAGCGGTGAAAATGTTTTAAAAGTGACCGGGGGCTCCTCCGGGATGGGTTCGACCCAATCCAGCCTGGTATCCATCAACTGGTCATCGACCAATATCAATTTTGCCTCGGCCCACAAGCTGGCCGGCAACTATTTGAGCTATGATACCCAGGTCAAAGTGGGCTTTGATGCCGTTCCGGCTGTGCCCCTGGGACCCGATGGCATACCAATGTATTATGCAGCCGGAATTTCATTTCGATTGGATGAAAACCAGAATTTTTATGGCATTTCTTTTCTCAGAGGAAGTAATGCGGCGGCAGATGAAATAGATAACCTGCTGGTGCCAGAGGACGATATAAATTTAATTGTTCTCTGGCAGCAAACCGGCGATGGAACAACCCGAAAGTGGCTGGCTTACAGCGAAGCCGGTCTTTTATTTAGCGATGATGTGGAAGACGGCGTAGGAGGCTGGACGGCAGAAAGTCCGTGGACGATAGACGGAACCTTTGTATATAGCGGAAGCAACGCCTGGACAACCAGCCCCGGCCCAACGCCAAGCTACCTGGATCCGCCGAATGGGGTCACTTGGAACGATTCTTTGATATCCGAGGCTATTGATTTATCAAGGGCCACGTCAGCCAAGCTCAGGTTCTGGCACAGGCATCGGCTTTATTCTTTATCGGATTGGGGGCGGGTTGAAATTTCAACAGACGGCGGTAGTACTTGGTCTCCACCGATTGCCTCGTATACCAGCAACAGTACCGCCGATGACTGGGTGCCGGACGAACTCGATATCAGCAGCGCCGCCGGATTCGCGAATGTCAAAATTCGATTTCGGTTTGAAAGGTTTGGAGATGGTAACACCCGTGACGGTTGGTGGATTGA
>JASFTQ010000390.1:0-4217 GCA_050053515.1 Desulfobacterales bacterium
GTCATCGACCTTCTTTTTTTCAAGATCAAGGTCACTTTGATTACCGATAAAAAGAAGGTCGATGACCTGACCAAACGGGCCCGCAAAGAATATAAGATGCGGGATGAACGGGTGGAGAAGATGACCGACGAGGATGAAGAAATTTATTACTCCTGCACCCTGTGTCAGTCTTTTGCCCCCTCCCATGTGTGCACGGTGAGTCCGGAGAGAACCGGTCTTTGCGGTGCTTACAACTGGATGGACTGCAAGGCATCTTATGAGATCAATCCCACCGGCCCCAACCAGCCCATCGAAAAAGGCGAGTGTTTGGATCCGGTCCTGGGCCAATGGAAAGGGGTCAATGAATTTGTGAAATCGGCGTCGCGCGGGGCCATCGACCATTACAATTTTTACTCCCTGGTCCAGGATCCTATGACCACTTGCGGCTGCTGTGAGTGCATCGCCGCTATGCTGCCCTCCTGCAACGGTGTGATGACCGTTCACCGGGAATACACCGGCGAGACTCCCTGCGGGATGAAGTTCACGACCTTGGCCGGTGTTATGGGCGGCGGGCAGTCCTCTCCCGGTTTTGTGGGACATTCAAAATTCAACATCACTCAGCGCAAGTTCATCAGCGGTGACGGAGGGCTGCTCCGCATGGTTTGGATGCCCAAAAGCCTGAAAGAAGAAATTAAAGAAAGGCTCAACAAACGTGGCGAAGAGCTTGGGGTTCCGGATCTTTATGATAAGATTGCCGATGAGACGGTGGGCACCACCGAGGAAGAGATTCTGCCCTTTCTGCAGGAAAAGGGACACCCGGCGCTGTCAATGGACCCGCTGATCGGATAAAAACTGTTGCAGGTCAAGTGCCATGAACGGGTGATCAGGATAACCCGGGCCCCGTAACTGGCAATGCGCAACGTGAAATAAGGAGACAAAAATGGCTCTAACTGGTATTCAGATTTTCAAACTGCTGCCCAAAACCAACTGTAAGGAATGTGGTGTGCCAACCTGCCTGGCCTTTGCCATGAACCTGGCATCCGGCAAGGCGGAACTCGACAGCTGTCCGTATGTATCCGACGAGGCCAGAGAACAGCTGGCAGAGGCTTCGGCACCGCCGATTCGACTGGTTGCCATCGGCAAGGGGGTACGCAGACTTACGGTCGGCGGTGAAACCGTGCAGTATCGACATGAGAAGACGTTTTACAATCCCACCGGGCTGGCTGCGATCCTAGCTTCGGATATCTCCCTATCCGATCTTGAAGCCCGGTTAAAGGTCTGGAACGCTTTCCAGTTTGAGCGGGTCGGACTCAATCTGAGACCGGAGCTGGTCGCCTTGAAGGATTCCGACGGCGGCAAGGAAGCCTTTGCCGAACGGGCAAAGTTAATTGCCGAAACATCCGAATTCAATTTAATTCTGATGACCGAAGATGCAGAATCCATGAAAGCAGCCGTGGAGGTCTGTAAATTCAAACGCCCCCTGCTATATGCCGCCACCGCCGACAACCTGGATGCCTTCGGCGCCCTTGCAAAAGAAACCGATCTGCCATTGGCCGTGAAGGCCGATTCAGTCGAAGCGCTGGTTCCGCTGACCGAAAAGCTCGCCGGTTTGGGTTTAAAAGACCTAATCATCGATCCGGGGTCGCGGGAAATCAGAAACTCCTTTGAGGACCAGGTGATTATCAGACGCGCAGCTCTCAAAGACGGCAACAGGGCTCTCGGATACCCGACGATCACCTTTCCCTGTGAGATGGCGTCCAACCTGGACATGGAGACCCTTATCAGCGGAATGTATATTGCCAAATACGGCGGCATTTGTGTGCTGTCCGACTTCTCAGGTGAAAGCCTGTTCCCGCTGCTTCTGGAACGGTTGAATATTTTCACCGACCCCCAACGCCCCATGACGGTTACGGAGGGTATCTACGAGATCGGCAGCCCTGATGAGAACTCCCCCGTGATGGTGACCACCAACTTTGCCCTGACTTATTTTATCGTATCCGGCGAGATTGAGGGCAGCCGGGTCCCGGCCTGGTTGCTGATCAAGGATGCAGAAGGGCTTTCCGTTATGACGGCCTGGGCGGCCGGCAAATTCTCGGGCGATGATGTCGGTATCTTTGTGAAGAAAAGCGGCATTATGGATAAGGTCAAAAACACGGAATTGATCATTCCCGGATACGCAGCCGCCATCGCCGGTGATGTGGAAGAAGAGTTGCCCGGCTGGACGATCACGGTGGGACCCCGCGAAGCGGCTCATATACCAGGGTTCCTCAAGGCCAGATAAATATCGGCAATCGACCCATTTGAAGAATTATTGCAATAATCGTCAATCATCAACAGGGGGGAGGGCATATGTTACTCATCGGTGAAAGTTTAAACGTTATATCAACAAAAATCGGAAGGGCTTTTAAAGAGCGCGACCCCAAGCCCATCCAGGAAGAGGCACAGTTCCAGAAGGAAAAAAACATGGATTACATCGACATCAATCTGGGGCCGGCCAAAAAGGATGGGCCGGAACTCATGCCGTGGGTGGTGCAAACGGTTCAAGAGGTTGTCGGTGACATACCGTTGGCTTTGGACACGTCTAACATTGATGCCATAGAAGCCACCCTCAAAGTTATAAAACCGGCTACCAATGGGACAGCGCACATGATCAATTCCATCATGGTCAGGCCCGAACGCTACGAGCGAATGGTACCCATTGCAGCCGAACACGGCTCAGACTTTATTGCATTGATGTGGGGTCCGGAGGGATTGCCGCGTGACGAGAACGAGCGGGCCGCCCTCTGTGTCGAGCTGCTTTATTTTGCCAATGAGGCCGGTATTCCCAATGAGAAGATCTGGGTGGACGGTATTGTAACACCGGTCAATATTCAGCAGCCCCAAGCCATCAGCCTGATGGAATTTCAAAAAATGATCCCGGAAATCGCACCGGGTGCCAGAAGCACCTGTGGTCTGTCCAACATTTCCAACGGGCCGCCGGAGCATTTGCGTCCGATTCTCAACCAGACTTACATGGTCATGCTCCAGAAGTGTGGTATGGAATCTGTGATCGCAGATCCCCGCGATGACCAGCTGATTGATATCGCCAAGGGCAATCGGCAGGATATCGTTGATCTGGTCTATAACGTCATGGACGGCAAAGATCCGGATATGAGCAGTCTTTCCAAAGAGCTGCAGGATTACGTTAAAACCGTTAATGTCATTCTCGGAAAGACATTATACTCGGATTCCTGGCTGGAACTCTGATTTGATTAAATAAAAGCACAAAGCCCCTCCATTATGAGGGGCTTTTATTTATGGTAGGAACCTAATGCCCCGCATCGATGATTATATCGCTGCCAAAAGGCTCGCGGTCAAGAAACTGGCCGGTTTATCGCTGGCTAGAATTGGCCAAATATCCGGGCTTGGATTATGCGGGGCCGATACGCTCAGAATTCCTTTTTTGAATCGAATCTATCGGGTAGCCTATCCGGAATTTGATTTTGTTGATGAAGCTGAAGCAGACAAGGACGTGCCCCTTCAGGAACAGGTGTTGATCCTGCATTACCTGATGGCGGAGGGCGCCCCAAAACCGGCCGGAAAATGGGTTGCATACCGCGAAATACCCGGCGCGCAATTTTACTTCAGTGCCTTTGCAAAAAGAGCGATTGAGCCACTCAAAAATACTTTCGGCCGGAATCCATCCAGCCTGCAGCAGGCAGCCAGGCAACTGGAGGGGGTGGCCGTCAAAACCGGTGATGCCGGTTTCGAATTTCAAATTTTTCCAAAAGTCCCGCTTCAGCTAATCCTGTGGGTTGGGGATGATGAATTCCCGTCCGAGGCCAACATTCTGTTTGATGAGACCATCAGGGAGTTTCTATCACCGGAGGACGTGGCCTGGATGGCGGGGATGCTTGTATATCGCCTTATTGCACTTTCCCGCTGAAAACCAAACATGCCTCCGGAGCATTTTGTGGACTTTACCTCTAAGCTGCTGTTTTAATGTTCAATCGCTGTTCTTTCGCTACGATCCCTTATGTATGAGTCTGCACGATGCAGTCGCCGATTATTCATGCAGCGATTTTGTCAAATAGCTTCGTGGCCCCTCGTTTTGATAACTCTCAAAGTTACTTCTCTATTTCAACCGGCATGCGAAATTTGTTCCAGTTTCCCCAGCCGTCGGGCAGGTAATACACATTCTCAAAGCCTGCCATAAAAAGTTTTTCGGCCAGTCTTTCTGCCAACGGACAATAATAGCC
>JASFTQ010000391.1:0-4189 GCA_050053515.1 Desulfobacterales bacterium
CTCCGGGTTTTTTGGCAGCGCGAGGCCTGGCGGCAGGTTGTTTTTTGGGGGGGCTCGCAGCTTTTGAAGCGGTCCCGGCTTTGACCGTTGATTTTTTTGTGCGGGCAGACTTTTTTATACTCCGGGCGGTTTTTTTTGTTGCGCTTCTGGTTTTTTGGGTATCTTTTTTTCCGGAGTCGGATGCTGTCTGTTTCTTTGCTGCCGGTTTAACCGAAATGTCTTTTTCCATGCAAACACCTTAACCTAAATTGTTTTTTTGGAAGCAGGTGCTATCTAGCGGCCGTTTTGAAAGAAACCTCCATTTTGACCGTTTTTATGCCCCTTGCATCTTTTGCAGCTTTTTCAATTCGCTCTTTATCGTCTAAATTTCCCGCCAGCCCGGATGTATGCGCCACTCCTCGTACAATGTTATATTGAGGCCCTAAGCGACCCGAGCTGCAATTTCCGGACCCTCACTGCCGATGCCCTGGGTTATCGTAGTCAGCGGCATTTTAATGTTCTCCTCTGATAAGCAATCAATTCGAATTCAAAAAAATAATTTATATCCTTCTCGGCCCGCTTTCAAGAGATATTTGGAAAAAAGGTCGGATCGAGAGTATCGGCGAGCATCCGATTGCGGAAATTGCGATAAAAAAATCGATCGATTCCTTATATACAAGGGGTCGGGGTGTTTTTTCTACGGCAAGATGCCGGGTTGTTTTCTGCCAGGCCTGGCAGCGGCAACTGCCTTGCATTTTACTGCCGGCTATTTAAAAAGTTCGCTCCAACAAGAACCGACACCGTGTTTTGCCTTTCTTGGCGGCAATAGTTTTCTGCCCTTTTGAAACACCGGGGCGATCAGCTTGCCGTAAAAAAAACCCCCCGACCCCTCATATCATTTGCATTTTTTAAGACATCTCCTAGCACTAGGTTGCAAATGTATTGACAGATGCGCATGTCCAAACTAAGGATCAACGGTAATGGCAACTCGCTGTGAATATATGATCCGAAAGGGACGTTACGATGCCAAAAAAAATGATCCCAAAACGAGAGGATATTCCACCAGATCAGAAGTGGGACCTCACCCCGATCTTTGAAAGGGATGATCAATGGGAGAAACTATATCATGGGATGGAAAAAGAAATCCAAACTTATGCCTCATTCAGGGGGAGGTTGGGAGAATCCGTGACACGCTTTAAAGAAGCCTTAGCCTTTCATTTGGCGGTATGGCGCAGGATCGAAAAGCTGTATACCTATACCCACCTCAAAAGTGATGAAGATAAATCGAATCAGTTTTATGCAGGGCTTCATCAGAGAGCCGTTCGTCTATATACGAGGGCCTCGGAACTTTCCAGCTTTGTTACCCCGGAGATACAAAAGCTGCCGGATGAGACCGTCAGAAATTTTTTGGCGGATGATTGCCTGGCTGAATACAGATTTTTTTTAGAAAAGATTTTTCGATATAAACCTCATACCCTCGATGAAACCATCGAAGAAATTCTCGCCATGAGCCGGGAGGTTGCCCAGGCACCGGCACATGTTTTCGGCCAGCTTGACAACGTTGATATAAAATTCGGCACACTCGTGGATGCCGCCGGCAATGAGGTCGAATTAAGCCACGGCAATTTCAGCACTTTTTTGTTGAGCCCGGATCGGCAAATCCGAAAAACAGCTTTTTTTCAATATTATCAGGCGTATGAAGATCATAAACACACCATGGCGGCAACCCTGACCCATTCCATCAAGAAAGATTATTTCTATGCCAGGGTGAGAAAATTTAACAAATGCCGGGCGGCTGCTTTATTTGGGGATAATGTGGCCGAGTCGGTTTATGATAATCTTATCGAAACCGTTAAGCGAAATCTGGACCCACTTTTTAAGTATCTTCATTTTCGAAAACAGGCCCTTGGTCTGCCGGATCTCCATCCCTATGATACCTACGTGCCGATCGTCCGGGACATTGATTTTCACATGTCCTATGAAACGGCCGTTGAGACTTGCGTCAATGCCCTGAAACCCCTTGGACCAGAGTACAGCGGGATACTGAATGAGGGGCTTGTCGGCAGGTGGGTCGACCGTTACGAAAACAAGGGCAAAAGAAGCGGCGCTTATTCATCCGGCTGTTACGATTCTCCCCCTTATATTTTGTTAAATTACGAAAAAGACAATATTAACAGCCTCTATACGCTCATCCACGAGGCCGGGCACGCCATGCATTCGTACTACGCCAATACGAATCAACCCTACGTTGATCATGAGTACACCATATTTGTCGCCGAAGTGGCTTCCACCTTTAACGAGGCCTTGCTCAGCGAATATTTGTTTAGACGGTATGCCGATGAGCCCAATATGAAAGCCTATATCTTGAACCGCGAAATTGACAACATTAGAGCAACTCTGTTCCGGCAGACCATGTTTGCAGAATTCGAGGAGATTACCCATAAGATCATTGAAGACAACAGCCCCCTGACATTGGAGGTCATTACGGATACCTACCGGCAACTGCTTGAGGTTTATTTCGGTGATACAATGGCTTTAGACCCTGAGCTGCATCTTGAATGCCTGCGAATTCCTCACTTTTATTCGGCATTCTACGTTTATAAATACGCGACAGGAATATCTGCTGCCATAATGCTGGCTGATAAAGTGTTACAGGAAGGCGATTCAGCCCGCCAAGATTATATCAATTTATTAAAAGCAGGCGGCAGTAAATTTCCCCTGGAAGAACTGCTGGATGCCGGTGTTGACATGCATTCGCCGGCCCCCATAGAACGCGCGATAGCATATTTCGAGAAGTTGGTGGATCAGCTGATAGTGGAATATAAAAAACTGACCTAGTTTGCGGCAATTTCGAGTAAAAGATGGTGTCACCATTCCAGGATCCCACAAGCCCATTATTGCGGCCTTTTTTAAGCAGCTCCGAATTTAAAGTCCTTCTGGCATGCTGTGCCTGAGGTATATGGGACCCCAATCGAAGGAGATCGCATATGCATCGTACTGATCTAGAAGTTATCCGATGGTCCGGTGACCAAAAACCGGACGAGACATCTTTGCGAAAGATGCTCGACGCCGAAGGCCTGCATCCCTATGTCTGGTCAAATAACCCCGGTGACGTCTATGGTGCCCACTCCCATGGCTATCATAAGGTAATTTGTGTGGTAAGCGGATCGATTACTTTTGGCCTGCCCGGTTCCGGAGATAAAGTGGCCTTGCATGCCGGCGATCGGCTCGAACTTCCGCCCCGGGTCGCCCATGATGCGGTTGTGGGACCGCAGGGCGTGGTCTGTTTAGAAGCCCGTCGAGAATTCGACTTTCAAAGCCGCATGTGATAGGAATCACATTTTAGCGGGCAAACTAAAAAAAGAGGGAATATGTCATCAGGAGGTGAGCAAAAGTATATTCTGGCAATAGACCTGGGTACCTCCGGACCCAAAGTGGCGCTGGCATCGACACAGGGGACGGTTGTCGGGATGGAATTCGAGAAAACGAAAGTCATTCTTTTACCCCATGGAGGTGCCGAGCAAGATCCGGCGGACTGGTGGCAGGCGATTAGCAATGCGGTCAAGCGGCTGCTGGGCAGGCAATTGGTTCCGCCCAGTGATATAATTGCACTAAACTGCACCACCCAGTGGTCCGGCACGGTGGCCGTTGACCGGGATGGCAACCCCCTGGCCAACGCTATTATCTGGATGGATTCCCGCGGCGCCCGTTTCATCAAGGAGATTGCCGGCGGTCCTGTCAGCATTCAGGGTTACGGCCTTATGAAGTTGATCAGGTGGTTGCGGTTAACGGGTGGAGCCCCCGGGCAGGCCGGCAAAGACCCCATCGCCCACATTCTTTTTATCAAAAACAAGTTTCCTGAGATCTATCAAAAAGCTTACAAATTTCTGGAGCCAAAAGACTATTTAAATTTATGCTTGACCGGAAAATTCGCTGCTTCTTATGACTCCATCATACTTCATTGGTGCACGGACAACCGGGACATCACTCATATCGTATACAACGATCGTTTATTAAAGACGGCGGGCATTGAGCGCAAGAAATTGCCGGATCTCATGCCGGTCGCCGAAGTACTGGGACCGCTAAAAAAAGATATTGCCGCAGACTGGGGGTTGGAAGAAAATGTCCAGGTCGTCAACGGCACTCCCGATGTCCAATCAGCAGCCGTCGGATCCGGTGCGGTTAAGGATTTTGAAGGGCACCTGTATAT
>JASFTQ010000392.1:0-4147 GCA_050053515.1 Desulfobacterales bacterium
CCCGGAAAGGAAGATACCTGTTTCATATAGCTTCCCTATGAACAGGGAAGCGAACCGGTCGTCAAGATGCAAAATCACCGCCCCATTGGCTCGGAAACGGCCACCTCCTATCAATTTGCCCCCCTGCCTGCACCTCTGGCAATCGGAATATTATTTTGAGAATCACTCTGGTTTCCCCAAACTGGGGAAGTCATCAGATGGATCAGCCGGAAGGTTTGCAATTCGGGGCCGTGAACCCCCCCGAGCCGGAAGGGATGCCCTGGGGTCTCGCACAAACGGCAGACATCAGTTTTTCGACGTCTGCACAGTGACATTCGGGGCATGCCGGTGGAGGCTCGCTGGAAGACAGAACCAGCTTTTCAAAACAGTGGCAGCAGGCTTTACATTGGTATTCGTAAATTGGCATCTTCTGTCCTTGATTACAGTTTTAACATTATTCTAAATGTTTATCCATATCTGTCAAGGGCAATCAAGCCTAAAATTTTTCTCAAAGCTTCCCTTGAGGCTATCTCACGCCTTGCTGCCTGAGGTATGAAGCTGCTTTCAAGCAATTTTTCCGCGCACATAGTCAATGAAATCCTGGGTATTTTTCAAAAGAGTCGGGATTTCATTGAAATATCTGCCCAACACATCCTCGTGGTGTCCATCGCTGTTTATGAACTGCATGATTCCTTTTTGCTCGGCTGTCGCCCGGGCCAACGTTTTCAGTGGATCTCCCATGTTGCTGCTGGCCACCTCGATACCATCAAGATCGGCGGCATCCAGCCAGCCGGGAGTAAAGGTATAATCAAATCGGAAAGGATGGGCCCATATCACGATACCATTGTGAGCGTGCACTTCTTTTATCAAGGTTAATATCCTATTGGCTTTGAGCGCGGGACCCGCTTCAAGATCCGGTAAATAGACGAGAAAATGGCCTTCCGCACAAGCGTATTCAATCCCTTGAAAAATTCTTAAATTCGAAAACCTGTATTGCAGTGTTTGTACTTCAGATTGAGGCCACCACAGATCGTGTTCGGTGAGCGCTATGCCTGTCAATCCGACCGCGATAGCCCTGCGACACATTGATTCAGCCGTGCTGCGGCTGCAGGGCGAATATTGGGATGTGTGGATATGAAAATCGTAACGCATAACAAGTTTATGATAACCCATCATGGCATCTTTTTCCATTCAAACAAGTGACCGGCAGGCCGGCTCCCATTTGCAATATTGACAATACATCCGACATAAAGAGATAATATGGACGCACGTCTCAACAGTGAAGGAATAACTTTTACCGTTAGATGCCATTTTTCCTATGACAAGACGTCTGTTCTTAAAAATCTTTATTTTAGCAGCCTTTATCCTGTGTCTTTGTGTTTTAAAATTTTACTGGGACATTCCATCTTTGTTTAACCCGGAAAATATACAGCGCTGGCTTGCCCAAGCCGGCAATATGGCGCCGTTGTTTTACATGCTGGTGATGGCAACAGCCGTCGTCATAAGCCCCATACCCAGCCTGCCCCTCGATGTTGCTGCCGGGGCGGCCTTTGGCCCCTTTCTCGGAACCCTCTACTCGGTAATCGGTGCCCTTGGCGGCGCCGTCATCAGTTTCATGATCACACGGGTTATGGGCAGGGAGCTGCTAGAGCCGTTTCTGGGAGGGCACATTAATTTTTGTAAGCATTGCTCGGATAAACTGTTGACGAAAATCGTATTTTTGTCCCGCTTGTTGCCGGTCGTCTCCTTTGATATTGTCAGCTACGGTGCCGGTTTGACCCGGATGTCTTTGAAAAATTTCTGTCTGGCCACTTTTTTAGGCATGCTGCCGTTGACATTTGTTTACAACTACTTTGGTTCAGTACTGGTGCTCCGTAAAGGTACGGGATTTATATTGGGCGTCATTGTGGTAATCTTGTTTTTTGCCATTCCCCGGCTGATCGAACGCTACGATTTCTTTTCGATGCGTCGCATGTTTCAGCATGATGCGACGCATCGCCAATCAGCCGAGGATGATACCAATCCTCCGAAAACTTGACCGGTTCGCTTCCCTGTTAAAGGGAAAGCGAACCCAGGGAACGGGGTGTTTTTTGCACGGCAAGATGATCGCCCCGCTGCTTTTGACCGGCAGGGGGCGGCTTCCCGCCTGCAAAGGCAAACGGCGGAGTCGCTTAGTGGGAAAGTGACCGGTGTTATCAGCGGGCGGTAAAATGTAAGGCAGTTGCCGCTGCTCGATCGAGCAGGCCATAACCCGGCATCTTGTCGTCGCAAAAATTGCCCCGATCCCTGAGTTAGCTGATCGGCGTAGTTTTCTTTCCGGAAAGCCCCGCCCTTTAGGGCGGGATACTTCAATAAAGGCGGCTGGGTTTAATGAGATTCACAGATTCGGACGAAACTTTTTTAAATCAATGTTTTAATGCTGCCGATGCTGCCAAGATGGGCGATCGGGAAAAGTGCAAGCAATTTATGGCTTATTTCAAGGAACGCCTAAGGGCGGTACCATCCGCTCGTATCAGAAGCCATTTTAAATTAAAGGATCTCGAGGAAGCCATAACTTGGTATAAAATATTGATTTACGCCGGCTATGGTCCCCATGAGCAAGACCCCCGTATCAAAGCGATGTTTACCATCATTGCCAAATATATTGCCGAAAATGCCGCCGAGCAGCAGAAGCGGGAATTGATGCTGGAATTTATCCAGCAAGAGCCTGATTAGCAGGCCCACCGCAAACTGTAATCTTAACCCTAGTAAAGAACCGGTAAATTTGACGGACGATCAATTTTGCAAATATTGGTTAATAATGATATAAAAGTAGGTTATAATAGCAAAAACAGTCCAATTATTATCGCTTAATAAAGGAGTTTGAAAATGCAATTCGAGTGTCCGGTTTGCCAGGCCCCTTATAATGTGCCTGATGATAGGCTTACGCAAACGGTTAACAAGGCGGTTTGTAAGAAATGCGGCACCACAATGCTTATAAACAAAGAGACCGGCGAGGTTGAACAGCGGCTATCAAACGCAGATCCAAATTCTGAACCAGACATCAAGGATACCCGTTTGCCGGACGACACGCCCTCGGTTCTGTCGATGGCCGCCCAACAACAGGGTAAAAAAGATTATCTGGCAATCATGGTTGTGGTTTTCGCCCTGTTCATACTCATCGGTGCCGGCGCTTTTCTCGTGATGAACATCGGCAAATCCTTCAGCGGCGGGCCGTTTAAGTCGATTACCAGGTTTCTGGATGATCTTTCCGATGTCGGTAAATTTTTTAGCGGTGAAGTGGGACAGAAAAAGCAAATTCGTTCAAAACCGGCGCGGAAGGCCAAAAAGTATATGCAGCGCGGCTACAGAAATTATAAACAGGAACGCTATAAAAAAGCGGTTGCTGAATACAGTAAAGCCTTGCAACTAGATTCAGCCAACCCGAATGCATATTTCTGGAGGGCCCGCAGTCTCCTGAAAATCGGACGCTACGACAAAGCCATAGCCGATCTTAAGGAGACAGTAAAACTTGATCCGGGTTACAGCAAGGCATATGACAACTTGGGCTGGCTTTACATGAAACGGGGCCAGTACGATAAAAGTATCAGTTATTTGAATAAATCCATTAAATTAAAGTCCGATAACGGCTGGGCATATTATACCAGAGCCCACATCCGTATAAAGAAAGGTGATGTAGAGAAAGGGTTGATTGATGCCAACAGGGCTTGCAACATGGGATACAAAGACGGTTGCAAGCTTTACCAGAAACATAAACAATAAAATGACAGCAAGCAGCTTTCGAGGGCCTTCCATGCATTGACCAAGATGTAATCCCGTGGTTGTCAAATACCGGTCACGATCAATTCTGACAAAATCACAATTTGTTGCAAGATATGTCTCGCAGGTTTTACCAGGCAGCTGATTTTGCCTACCGGCAGCAATCACACATTTCACACCAGCCATCCCCCCAGTATCTTGTGAAGCCAAACACAAAAAAGAAAAAGCGTGGAATTTTGCAAACTTTCTACGTTCTGATTCATGGCTCTGAGCAAGTAATGATAGCCATTATGTTCATTTACGATATGGACGAGAATGACAACATATTGGAGTTAAACCATTGTATCAGAGTCTGAGTTTTAGCGTAATCTTGTGATTAAATATTTCTGCAAGCGATCCGAAAACAGCC
>JASFTQ010000393.1:0-4130 GCA_050053515.1 Desulfobacterales bacterium
TGTTTCGTTGACAACGGACGCCTATCCGGGAGAACAATATGAGGGTCGCATCGCACGCATTGCCCCCGTCTTCCGCAAGTCCACCCGGCAGGCGCGGATCGAAATGACCATCGACAACCCACAGCATCGACTCAAACCCGGCATGTTCATCAGGGCCACGGTGGTATTAGCTCAGGAGCCGGATGCCACCATTGTCCCGGAGCAGGCATTAACCGTTCGCGATGACAGGAACGGTGTTTTCATCGTCAGTGAAGATGGACGGTCGGTTGTCTGGCGTATGGTAAAAGTCGGCATCCGCGAAAACGGTCGAGTGCAGGTAAAAGGAGAAGGGCTGTCCGGTCGGGTCGTAATATTAGGGCAGCAACTGGTAGACGACGGTTCCCTGATCAAAATTGCTGCTGAGCAGAAGCGGTCCGCTGCGGACCGCAAATGGGTTGACTCCAAATGAATCTGCCGAGTTTCAGTGTCAAGCGCCCGATTTTCACGACAATGGTGACCCTGATCCTGGTCATCCTGGGAGCCGTCTCTTTGAGCAGGCTGCAGATCGACATGCTGCCCAACATCGAGCTGCCGACGCTGACTATCCGGACGAACTACGAGGGGGCCAGTCCCGAGGTTATGGAACGGCTGGTGACCCAGATAATCGAAGAGATCGTTGCCACGGTGCCCGGCGTAGAGGAAATCACATCTACATCCTCAGAGGGCCGCAGCACGGTTCGGGTCAGTTTCGTATGGGGAACGGACATTGACACTGCAGCGATCGACGTTCAGGGCAAACTGGAAGATGAGATCAACGAGTTGCCGGATGATATCGTCAGGCCCCGCATCCGCAAATTCGACATCGCCAGTTTTCCGGTCGTGCTGCTGGGAATTTCCAGCACTCTCGATCCCGTGGAGCTTACGGAATTGATTGAAGTCCAGATCCGTTATCGCCTTGCCCGCATTCCGGGTGTCGCGCAGGTCGACGCTTGGGGCGGTTTCAACCGCGAGGTTCGGATCGAACTGGATCCGGACCGTATCAAGGCCGTAGGGCTGCCATTGGACCGGGTGCTCGAGGCCATTCGGAACGCCAACCTCGATCTTCCGGCCGGCAAAATCGAACAGGGACGCTATGAGGTCATGCTGCGCGCGCCGGCCGAGTTTATTAACCTCGATCAAATTCGGAACACGGTCATCGAGCAACGCGATGGTGCCGCCATAACACTGGGTCAAATCGCCGATGTCAAAGACACCTATGAGAAGCTGACCCGCATTGTACGCGTCAACGGTGGGCGCGGGCTCCGCGTGGCGATTCGCAAACAGGCCAATGCCAATACGGTCGAAGTGTCCAGACGCATCCTGGACGAGATTAAAGCCGTCAATAAGGATTTTCCGCAGATCAAAATTGTCCCTGTCATCAACCAGGGCAATTTTATCGAGCGCTCAATCGTCAACGTGGCCCGATCGGTTCTTTACGGAGGAGCGCTGGCTATCATTGTATTGCTGTTTTTTTTGCGCAACATCCGCAGCACGCTGGTAATTTCTGTGTCAATCCCGATCTCAATCGTAACCACCTTTGCATTAATATTTTTTGGGGGGTTCACGCTCAATCTGATGACTCTGGGCGGCCTGGCATTAGGGGTGGGCATGATGGTCGACAGTTCCATCGTTGTGCTCGAAAACATCTTCCGCCGCCACAGCGAGCATGGCGAAGCGCCCGAGCAAGCATCGGTGGAAGGTGCCCGCGAAGTCGGGCCGGCCATCATCGCCAGCACCATAACCACGCTGGTCATTTTTCTGCCGTTGATTTTTGTGCGCGGCGTCTCGGGCATCCTCTTCAAGGAATTGGCTTATGTGATCGTCTTTGCGCTGATCTGTTCACTGACGTTGGCGCTGAGTCTGGTGCCCATGCTGGCGTCCCGGCTCCTCACCTCAAGCCAACAGCCCCTCCAGACGCCGTCGGCTCGAACAAACCGCTTAGCGGCAGCGACCCATTCGGTCTTTAGCGGTCTCGAAAACGCTTATCTGAATTTGTTGCGCTGGGTCTTGAGACATCGCCTGGTCACCGTCTTTTCGGCTTCTGCCGTGCTCGGCGCAAGCCTGCTGCTCTTGCCCCTGATCGGCAGTGAATTTCTGCCCCCCAGCGACGAGGGCGAGGTTCGCGTAGCCGGTAAGATGGAAATCGGCACCCGGCTGGAGCTGGTCGATCGGCAGACACGCATAATGGAGCAGATCGTTCAACCGGCAGTGCCCGAAACTGTGGCGTCGGTGGTCAGTGTGGGTGCCTCCGGCTGGCGGGCTGACGCGGGCTCGGAGGGTGAAATTCGCATGTCTCTTTCACCGGCCGCCCAGCGCGAGCGCTCCAATGTGGAAATCGCCAAAGATCTGCGTCGCCGATTGAGGGGCAGTGTCCCGGGTATGGAGATCCGCGTGCGGGCACCGCAGGGTCAGTTTTTGCTGGAACGACTGCTAGGCGGTGACCAGGGGCTGACCGTCGAGGTTCGCGGCTACGAGCTCGCCACGCTTGACGCTCTGGCCGCGAGCGTTGCGAAGCTGATTGTACAGGTGCCGGGCATCACCGACGTTCAGACCAGTCTCGAAGCCGGCATACCCCAGCAGGAAATCCGTGTGAACCGTGCCAAGATCGCCGATCTTGGCCTGAGTGTTCGCGACGTCACCCAGCTGCTGCAAACCGCGGTGGCCGGTTCCAAGGCCGGCGAGTACCGTACGGGGGGCAATTCCTATCGCATTCTGGTACAACTCAAAGATGCCGAGAAACGCTCCTTAGACGAAATTCTCAACCTTACGTTGACAACCGCATCCGGTGAAAAGGTCGCACTTCGCAACGTCGTCGCATATGAGCCGGGTCGGGGTCCGATCCTGATCGATCGCAAAGACCAGCAGCGAATAGTGATGGTCCGCGCCAACGTCGCGGGCCGCGATATGGGTTCGGTGGCAACAGACGTGCAGGCCCGGCTGGATCAAATTCCGCGCCCCGGCGGCTATGATCTGACGGTTGCCGGTAATTACGAAGAGCAGCAAAAGGCCTTCAGAGAGCTGGTCATCTCACTGCTGCTGGCGCTGGTACTCGTATATATGGTGCTGGCCTGTCAATATGAATCGCTTCGCGATCCGCTGGTGGTCATGTTTTCCGTCCCTTTGGCGGCAGTCGGTGTACTGGTGACATTGTTTATGACGACAACAACACTGAATGTGCAATCTTACATCGGCTGCATTATGCTGGGGGGGATCGTGGTCAACAACGCGATTCT
The DNA here is from genome assembly GCA_050053515.1 of Desulfobacterales bacterium. Lineage (GTDB taxonomy): Bacteria > Desulfobacterota > Desulfobacteria > Desulfobacterales. The sequence continues at coordinate 3,252 of JASFTQ010000393.1, forward strand.
CCTTGTGGACCAGGCCGGTCGACTGGTTCGCAAAGGGATGCGTACACGCGATGCTCTGACCGAGGCCGGCCGTCGCAGGTTACGCCCGATTCTAATGACGACCTTGACGACCATCCTCGGCCTTCTGCCACTGGCTCTGGGCATCGGTGAAGGATCCGACGCTCAGGCGCCGCTGGCACGGGCGGTTGTCGGAGGACTCACCGGATCGACGCTGATTACGTTGGTACTGATTCCGGCTGTTTACTCATTGTTTCATCCCGACCCGAAAGAGAGTCTCAGGTGATCAAAAACGCAAATTTTATAAAAGAAGATAACCTGCTGACAGCTCCGCAGTTGAATCTCACCTAAGAAGAATCCCGTATAACGGAAATTCAACCGAGCTAATAAGGCGGAAAAAGAGCCGTGTTCGTTTTCGGGCCTGAATTGCGTGCCGAGGTGTGGCGCTTTAAAGCGAAGACGGGTTGTTGTATGGCTTAATCTGGCAAAGGGGTTTTTCTAAAACTGTAAAACTGAAGGATGTCCTTATTTTCTTACAAAATTCAAGATTTGACAGCAATTTTTTCTTATGAATCTGCCGAAAATCAGGCATTCTGCCAAACCATGACCACCTTTTCCTCAATCAGTTTTCTGATTTCTTCCTTGTCCATGCCCAGCTGTTGGCTGAGAATTATATCCGCGTGTTCTCCCAACAACGGCGGCCGGAGCCTTGCCGAGGGTACGGCAAAACTTAGCATACATGAGATCGCTGGTGGCCGCCACCTGAACCCAGCGTCCGTCGGAGGCCAGGAAAGCCCTGGCAGGCACCCGGTGAATATGGTCCAGGCCCCAGCGCTCCGGCGCTTTGCCGGTGGCAAAATAATCCATGGCCATAATCGTCAG
>JASFTQ010000394.1:0-4114 GCA_050053515.1 Desulfobacterales bacterium
CAAACTTTTCCTTTGATCCCAGACCCACTGCGCATTGTGTTCTTCAATGAGTCCAAGAATACTTCTGCGCTCCAGGTTCAGATCGATGTCGGGGGTCTTTAATTCTTCGATATAGCCTCCGTACAAGTCCAGGGGATCATCCCAATCTTCGGGAAACTCTTCACCGTCCGGGTATTTTTCAGTCAACTCGTCCATAATGTTCAGCACCGTTGTATAGTTGTTCAGTGCACTCATAAAATGCTTTCGGTAGGCGATTTTTTCTTTGAGTTGCTCCACCACCTCGTCAAAGTTATTCGATCTGAACTCCTGATATATAATCTTCCGTGAATGGTTGTGTAATAACAGAATGAACTCACCGCTTTGAGTTTCAATGATCTTAAAGGTCACGTAGCTCATTTACTTTTCTCCCTTGCCGACCGACAAAAAAACCTCCCGAAGGGAGGCCTCAGTCCTGTTGTCATCTTGACCTCATGGTTCCCTTGCGGTCTGGCCTTGGCACCTTCTGAGACAGGTTGCCGGTCGATCACAGGGCCAGTCCCCTCACGCCGCTCTGCATGACGATGTGTTTTTAAGAAGTTTTTAAACCATTTCATCTTCAATTAACGAATGCACAATTTTGCTCCTGTGAATCATCCATACGGCTATATTCAGGGCCGTACCCGACAAATACAGAACATTGGGCCAAAAGCCGACATGGGCGAGGTGGCCGGCATTTAAATTGCAGCACCAGGCCCCGAAAAACGGCGGGGCATCGACAGCGTAAAGCTCAAACAGGTTGACGCGATTACACAGATCGAATAACGCCGATTCATCCAGTTGCACGGGTAATTCCAACTTGTAAAACAACCCGTGGCCTAAAACCGGATGGGGCATATTGGCCTGGAGTGTCAGCAGGCTCGTTTCATGTCCGAATGTTGCAGACGATGCACCAACCCCCCACGGGAATTCAGCCGTTAACCCCTGGCTGCCCGCATTAGCGAAAATACCCAGCCTTTCAAATACTGCGGCTGCCCTCTCAAATTCTTGCTCGTTCCATTTGCTGGGCTCCTCACTTTGAAACAGGCAAGCAAACCCCTCCTTGGTCTTCAGATCGGGTGTGTTGCGAATAATCTTTATCAACAAATCGGCCTGAAGGAGTGCAGCGGTGCAGACCAGAGGCGTATAGAGGCGCCAGGTGTCGTTGTCATGTCTGAAAGACGTCAAACGACTGCCGATGCATAATCGACCCCTCTTCGTATCCCGCATGAGGGCGCTCAGGGCCGACATGGCGTTCAATACGGCGATTTGCTCGTCCGTGATAAAATTGAACGTATCAGGCAAATCGGTGCTGATCGTCACGATGTCCGAAATCTCTGCCCCGTCGACAGTAGTTATTTTTTTGGAGTCAACCAACAGGGTGGTTTCACCAACAGGTGTCGAAAATGCCACCCTGTCAGTTCTTCTGTTTAACTTTGCACCGCTTTTGTTCAAAAATTCAGTAATTATATCGAGCGGGACGGCACTTTCTGCCAGGTCTGAATTGTGAAGTATTTCTCCAAACATAAGTTCTCCTTTATTCTTTACGGGGTAAAAATTCAATATGATCAACCATGTGGGGCGCAATGGCATCATTGACTCTTTGCCTGAAGCGAGTAAAGGCTCGCCGTTTCTCACCCAATGCCAGACTGTCCCATTTGCCCCAGGGTGGATTAATTTGAAAATCTGCTTTCACCAGCAATTTTCTGGCCTTTTTACCGGAAAACTCGAGCGGTTCGGTGATCGTGCTTAAATTTTCGCCGGCAATGGTTCTCCAGTCCTGCTTTAATCTCAATAGCGTCCGTTCAAGGGTTTCATCCGAGGGTCGTGCCTTGGGTTCATAGTCCCATGGTAAATACATCGGCCCGCCCAACGGCCCTACTTCGTAAGTCGTCATTTCCGGCACCATGTATTTTTGGCGCTCTTTCAGTTTCGGTAACAAATCTTCCAGTTTATTATCTTCTGCCCATATGATCGTCTGCTTCCAGCGGTGAGCTTTTTCGACATCATTGCTGAAGGCCCAGCCGGCCAAAATCAATGGAACGGGGGGACCAGGGCCTCTTTTGCCTGTTTTTTCCCAGGCTTTTAGCAGCCTTTCATAAATCTGTTCCCAGATGGGGGGCAGTGGACAAACGAATTTCATTTTACCTCCATTCAACATAAGTCAATAATTCAGAGTTAAGATAAAACTCCGGCAGCGCTTCCGTCATAATCATATCGCATGGCTTTGACAGAAACGGTCAAACACTCACACGGACCTCGTCTTCAGCAGATCATCCAGGTCCATGCGGATCAGCGCTTTCACCCGTTTGCTCGGTGTTTTCTCCAACGACAACAGCAACTCCAGGGCCTGCCTGTGCCACGCTTCTTGGGTGTGCCGGCAGCAGAACCGGTCGTGATGCCTGCTCTTTCCGGCCACGGCCTCAGCAAAACAGGTCGGGCCGTAAGTATTTCGTTTCACCCTGCATTTGGATCCGCACACCCTGCAGTGCATTTCTTTGACAGATTCTCTGTCGGTCACAAAATTATCATACCCCCACATGTTTCCTCCTTATATTCAAAACAAAAAACCTCCCGAAGGGAGGCTTCGATCCGATTGTCATCTCGACCTCATGGTTCCCTTGCGGGCTGGCTTTGGCACCTTCTTGGAAAGGTTGCCGGGCGGTCACTGGGCCAGTTCCCTCACGCCGCTCTGCATGACTATGAAATTTTGAGTGTATTTTACTCCTTTTTGATCTGAATGTCAAAAAGGCTGGCCGTCATTATTAAATTCGGAAGTTACTCCTACTAAACCGGTGATCACCGTTTTCCCTTTTCAGCGCTTCAAGACTGGCTTGGCTTCATGATCATTGAGAGCAAGAATTGAGTAACTGCATTCAATTTTCTTGTATCGGGGTGCACCAAGGCTGCCTACGTTTATGATGTATTTTTTGTCAGGATTGAGTGTGAAGGACGTTGATTCGTTGATTTTTTTTACTTTCACGGTTTTATTTTCATCGATCTCAAAAATCCCCGGGACGTGCTTGTGCCCGATAAAGACAACGTCGCAACCGGTGTGTTCAACCAGGGACAGCGCGTTGGATCGGTCAACATACTCGAAGAAAATATCCTCTTTATATTTTCCGTACAAAGAATGATAGAAACCGTATTTGAAACAATTGCTGTTTATTTCCAAACCGATCGCAAGTGCCTTGAAAAAATCCAGGCTTTCTCGGCTGACATCGAATTCAGGATAAAACGTCTCGGAAGATTCATGGATTATCGGTGCCAGGAGTTCTGACGGGGCCACATCTTTTTTCAAAATGATCTCCAGGTCGTGGTTTCCCAGAATGGATACAATCTTTTGCTGCCTTAGCAACCGGACAACCCTGTCAGTGTCGCCTTTATTCCCGGCACTGTCGCCGAGGTTTATGATCAGGTCGCAACCCCTCAATTCACTCAGCACCTGCTCCAACTTGCGGTCGTTGCCTTCTATGTCTGAAATAACGCCCGTTTTCATTTTTTATCCTTTAAACCGGTGGATATCTGCAGCAGCGCAAACCGCATCATTTTACAATCATGGTAACACGGAGTTGTGACAGATCCGGTCACAGTGTTTTTTTTTAATCGCCGCACGGATATCATGCGAGACTTGATCCGCCAGGCAAGGTTAGCTTTCTAAGCTATATGAACACCTAATCCTATGTGGGAAAATTGGGCCGCAGCTTAAATATTAAATATTCATACTTTTTTCTTTTGTAATACAAAACCCCGGATCTCGGATTGAGAAACGGGGTCCGTTGTTCTCAGGACATGGCTGCCCCCTATTTGGGATAACGCATAAAAGCAATGATTGATTCTTTAACATGGCAGCGCTTTGGGAGCAATAATTGAAAAATTCGAATGTCAATTTACCACGAACGTCCCCTATTTCCACGCACAAAGAATGATAGAAACCGTATTTGAAACAATTGCTGTTTATTTCCAAACCGATCGCAAGCGCCCTGAAAAAATCCAGGCTTTCTCGGCTGACATCGAATTCAGGATAAAACGTCTCGGAAGATTCATGGATTATCGGTGCCAAGAGTTCTGACGGGGCCACATCTTTTTTCAAAATGAT
>JASFTQ010000395.1:0-4108 GCA_050053515.1 Desulfobacterales bacterium
GGATGTTCAGAAAGTACTTGACGAGATTAAAGCTGAGGTGGATCGGATCGATACGTTTCCGGAGGAGTCCGAGGAACCGGTGGTTCTTGAAATTGTCAATCAGGATCCGGCCGTTTCGGTGGCCGTCTACGGTGATGGCTCTGAAAGGCTTCTGCGGCAGATCGCTGAAGAAATCCGGGATGACCTCTTGGATGCCGAACCATTATCTCGCCCCGATTCCGGTGGGTGGCAGGCTTTATTTCACACACTGGTAAAAACCCTGAAACTCAAACAACCGGATACCATCTCTCAAATTGATTTGGTCGGCGTGAGAGACTACGAGATAGCGGTGGAAGTATCCGAAGAAAATCTCAGACGCTACGGCATCTCCTTTGATCAAGTTGCCGGCGCCATCAAATCCGGCAGTATTGATCTTCCCGGCGGGACCATTAAAACTGACCAGGGAGAGATCCTGGTGAGGTCCAAAGGTCAGATGTACACCGGCCGGGAATTTGAAACCCTGCCGCTGATCACGCTAGATGACGGTACCGTTATCCGTCTGGGGCAGGTTGCCAAAGTCATTGATGGTTTTGAAGATATCGATCTCAAAACGCGGTTCAACGGCAGGCCCGCTGCCCTTATCGTTGTCAACCGGACCAACGATCAAGATATCATTGAAATTGCCCGCATCGCCAAAGATTATGTGAATCGCCGCAAACATAAACTGCCTGAAAAAATCAACCTGGACATCTGGGGCGATATATCTGCAATGGTTCAGGATAGAATCGACCTGCTGCTTCGCAACGGGATTCAAGGGATTACCCTGGTGTTCATCGCCCTGGCCATTTTTTTAAATTTTCGCCTGGCTTTCTGGGTCGCTATCGGTATTCCCATCTCCTTTATGGGAGCCTTCCTAGCGCTGGATTTTCTGGGCCAAACCATCAACATGATCTCGCTTTTTGCCTTTATCATGACCCTCGGTATCCTTGTCGATGATGCCATCATTGTCGGTGAGAATGTCTATACGCATTACAGCCGCGGCAAACCACCTGCAGTCGCTGTGGTGGACGGTTTTAAGGAAGTCGGCGGACCGGTGGTCATGGCGGTGACCACAACAGTGGTTGCATTCACCCCGCTGATGTTTGTGGGGGGCATTATGGGCAAGTTCATCGCCGTAATGCCCATAGCGGTTATCGCAATTTTGCTCGTTTCTCTCGGCGAGGCCCTGGTGATCCTTCCCACCCACCTGAATCGCTCGCTGAGCCGCTATGAAGGCCAAAGCGCCGGATTGGGATCATGGCATGAGCGCCTGAGAACGCGTATAGAAAGGGTGCTTTTTATCGTCATCGAACGCTTTTATACACCCGCCATACACTATGTCGTAAAGAACAGATATTTCACTTTTGCCATCGGCATTGGCGTGCTCATTATCAGCCTGGGTATTGTCAAAGGCGGTTACGTGCCCTTTGTTTTCTTCCCGAAAGGTGAAAGTGATTGGATCATTGCCGAAGTTCAATACCCTCTGGGGGTGCCCTTTGAATTAACCGAGGAAACCATCGGGCATATGGAGAAAAAAGCCTTCGAGCTCAACGGCGTTTTCTCCGAGTTTTCAAAACAAAACGGTAATCTGGTTGTAAACGCCTTTTCTCTTGTCGGTGCCATTCCCCGCAGGGACTGGAAGCCGCCGGAATTTGGCAGCCATGTGGGTGAGGTTTGGATAGAGCTGGCTTCTTCCGAGAAACGCTCGGGTATTTCGACCAATGCGATCCTGACCAAATGGCGCAGTCTTATCGGTGAACTACCCGGGGTGGAAAGTTTGACCTTTGCGACGCTGGAGGGCGGGCCGGCCGGCAACCCCATAGAAATTCAACTTTCCGGGCGTGATTTTGACCAGCTCAAGCGGGCGGCGGCCGAGTTGAAAGCCGAAATCGCAACCTATCCCGGTACCTTCGACATTGCCGATAATTTTAAGCCCGGCAAGCAGGAGAAAAAGATCCGGATCCGGGAGGGGGCCAAGTCTTTGGGGATCACCATGCGCGATGTCGCCAAACAGGTGCGGCAGGCATTTTATGGTGAAGAAGCCCTTAACATTCAAAGGGACAGAGATGAGGTCAAGGTCATGGTGCGATATGCGGACACCGACCGGCGAAGTTTAGCAGGTATCGAAGATATGCGTATCCGCACCCCCGATGGGAGGGAAATACCGATAGAAGCGGTTGCCCACGTCAGCCACGGCAGAGCGTATTCCGTCATAAACCGGGTTGAGCGCAAGCGCACCATAACCGTCATTTCAGACATTGACGAATCGGTGGCAAACGCCAGTGTCATTGTTTCTGAATTGAAGGCCGGTTTTCTGCCCCAGCTCATGAAACGTTATCCCGGATTAGATTACGATCTAGAAGGACAGGAGAAAAGAACCCGGGAATCACTCGACAGCTTGAAAATTGGATATTTGCTGGCAATGATGGGCATATTTCTTTTGCTGGCCAGCCAATTTCGCTCCTACACCCAACCGATCATTATCATGATGGCCATCCCCTTCGGTCTGATCGGGGCGATTTTGGGTCATTTGATCATGGGCAAGGAGTTCACCATTATCAGCATTTTCGGCATTGTGGCCCTGTCGGGTATCGTGGTGAATGATTCTCTGATTTTGATTGATTTTATCAACAGGGCAGTGCGGGGCGGCGTGGATGTTGACCGGGCGGTGGTTGAATCCGGCAAAGCCAGGTTCCGGCCGGTGCTGCTCACTTCCATAACGACCATTGCCGGGCTTTTACCCCTGTTGCTCGAGCGCAGCTTCCAGGCCCAGTTTCTGATCCCCATGGCGATCAGCATATGCTTCGGCCTTCTGGCCGCCACCGTGCTCACCCTGCTTTACGTCCCCGCCCTTTATTTGATCGTCAGGGATGTCAGCACCCGTTTAAGCAAGGGCCGCCGGAGCACCCAAATCAGCGGCCGGCGGACCGAAGCCGGATGACAGCAAATGTCGAAAAATATAACATAAATACGCTTCGACTCACTTCTGATCATCAGCGAGACAATCGACCCCGCTTGCCAGAATTAGGAAATGCAGTTGAAAATATCTTAGCATATCTGCAAATCGGCGTGGCTCAATATATTCTCAATCGATCTGGACTTTTGAATTTTTGCAGGTATCAACAAAGTATAGGCAGTTTTCGATTTCGCGGCAAGCCGCTATATATTGTGTGTCACCACCTGAAATTCAAATTTCTTGACATATTTATTGTGGAATAATATTTAAGCAACAAAGATTGAAGTCCCACCATATTTTTCCTTTTTAAAAAACATTCAACTCCGACTTAATAGGGAGGTTAAATGACTCATAAAATTTGCTGACCTCACTTTTGGCGGGGCATACTGTTTTGCTAAAAGCTACTGATTATACATCCTGAACCCAATCCCACTGTTGACCTCACATGTAGATATTCTGATTTCAGAATTTCCACCTGTTTCCGAAGTGAACCGGCCTTTTTGCAGAAAAATAATTTTAGGCTTCCGGGTACACCCACATTGTCCAAATGTGAGAAGCAAAGAGCCTTTTTATTGTTAAGCTCCATGTTAAAGGTGAAAAAATGAAATGTCCCGAGTGTCTGTTTGAGAATCGTGAAGAGGCTAAGTTTTGCAGCGAATGTGGACATAAATTCGAACTCATTTGTCCAGAATGCGGCACCAGTATCAGATCTGCCGGTAAATTTTGCGATGGATGCGGCTACAATTTAGAACCTACCCTTGAAACCCGGCCCTTTTGGTCTAATGCTGAACAATTATCCCCTGATGTTGCCCCAATCGTAAGTGAACGCAAACATGTGACGGTCCTCTTTTCGGACATCTCAGGGTACACTGCAATATCGGAAAAACTTGACCCAGAAGATGTCAGAGAGATTATGAGCGGAATTTTTGGTGATATAGCCAAAGTGATTGCGAGATATGATGGTTTTATTGAGAGATTTATAGGCGACGCCGTTATGGCCCTATTCGGTGTCCCAAAGGTTCAGGAGAATCATGCTATTAAGGCTATCAGAGCTGCTAGAGAAATACATGCCCTTGTAGAAGAATTAAGCTCGAAATTCGAAGAACAAATTGGTCAGCCTTTAAATATGCACAG
>JASFTQ010000396.1:0-4090 GCA_050053515.1 Desulfobacterales bacterium
TTACGAAATGTTCAAACGAGACGTGGACAGGTTCCGTGACGGAATGAAACGTATCAACGTAATGCCGCTGGGCAGCGCTGCGGTCGCCGGCACGACGTATCCTGTTGATCGTGAATATACGGCCCGTCTTCTGGAATTTCCCAAAATTTCTTCCAACAGCATTGATGCAGTATCGGACCGGGATTTTATTATCGAATTTTTGTCGTCGGCCGGCATCTGCATGGTTCATTTGAGCCGTCTGTCGGAAGAATTGGTCCTGTGGTCGTCGGCAGAGTTCAATTTTATTGAACTTCCCGACGCCTTTGCCACCGGCAGCAGCATAATGCCCCAAAAGAAAAATCCCGATGTTCCGGAGCTCGTTCGCGCAAAAACCGGCCGCGTATTTGGCAGCTTATTGGCCATGTTAACGGTGATGAAGTCTTTACCCCTGTCCTACAACCGGGATCTGCAGGAAGACAAAGAAATCTTGTTTACTGCGGTTGACACGCTAGCAGCGTGCCTGGACAGCACCGCTAAATTATTGCCCAATTTGAAGATCAACAAAAAGGCCATGGCCTTGGCGGCCTCGACGGGATTTCTGAATGCCACGGATATGGCTGACTATCTGGTTGCCAAAGGAGTTTCCTTCAGAAAGGCCCATCACTGTGTCGGAAAGGTGGTCGGCCATGCGCTCAAGAAGAAAAAAGAGCTCCATGAACTCAGTCTGCAGGAGCTGCGATCTTTTTCCGCTCTCATTGAAGAAGATATTTTCGATGCCCTCGGCGTTCAACAAATGATCAGCCGGCGCAGGGTTTTCGGCGGAACGGCCCCGGAAAATGTTATGGCCGCCATCCGCAAGGCCGAAGAAGATATTGACCGCATAAAATGATATTGACCATGAATCAACGGTGGTGCATTCCATTCATCGTCATCATCAGCCTAAATCTGATTTGGATCGGTTGCGGAAAAAAGGCGGCACCGGTTCCGCCCAGACGACAGATTCCGCCGACAGTCCGTGATTTAAGCTACCGTCTGGAAAAAGACAGGATTGAACTGCGGTGGACGATCCCAGCCGCAAAAAATAACCAATCCGCCGATATTAGCGGGTGTGTCGTCCTGCGGGACTTAACATCCATCGCAGAATCCGGCTGCCGGAGCTGCCCCCCGACGTTTGAATCCGTGACAGATCTGGCGCCGGAGATGGACGAGGGCACACAAAAGATGCACAACGAGATGTATTACAGCGAGTCACTGACCAAAGGATACCGTTACATCTATAAAGTGAAGTGTTACACAAAAAGGGGGGTATCCGGCAAAGACTCGAATACCATCACGTTCATTTATTGATACTATCTGGTTCCACTTGAAGGGGTTGTTGCCCAAACATTTTTGAGCGGTCATTAAACGTTTTAGACCCGGCGAAAATCTGTTTGGGCAACAGTCCGTCAACGATTAACCCCATGTACCAGGTCAACGATGCATCACTTTGAATATCGAGATAATGAACTTTGTTGTGAGGAGGTGCCGATTCCAAAAATCGCCGAAACCGTCGGGACCCCGTTTTATCTATACAGCCATGCAACCTTGACACGCCACTTTACCGCTTTTGATCAAGCCTTTGAAGACGTCGACAGACTCGTCTGTTATTCTGCAAAAGCCAACGCCAGCCTGGCGATTTTAAAATTGATGAAAAACCTGGGCAGCGGCCTTGATATTGTCTCGGGGGGCGAACTCTACCGGGGGTTGCAAGCCGGTTTTAGCGCTGAACGCATTGTATATTCAGGTGTCGGCAAGCGGATCGACGAAATCGATGATGCCCTGGCTGCGGGAATTCTTATGTTTAATGTCGAATCACTCGAGGAGTTGGAACTCATCGATAAACGGGCCGCTATCCTGAAGAGAAAAGCACCGGTAGCCATCCGTGTCAATCCGGATGTCGATCCGAAAACCCATCCGTATATTTCCACGGGTCTCAAAAAAAATAAATTCGGTATCGACACCGTCGGTGCCCTCGAAGGCTATAAAGTCGCCAAAACTCTCAAGAATATCGACATTATAGGAATTGACTGCCATATTGGATCCCAGATCACCGAGGTTCAGCCATTCACTGATGCCATGATCAGTTTGAAAAACCTAATTTCAGAATTAATGAAATTGGGTATCGAGATCAAATTTCTCGATATGGGCGGGGGGCTGGGAATCACTTACGCGGATGAGACCCCGCCGCAACTCGTCGAGTACGCGCGCGCGATCGTTAACGCTCTCGAGGGGACAGCGGTGCGCCTGGTTCTGGAACCGGGCAGGGTGATCGTCGGCAACGCCGGTATTCTTGTGACACGCGCACTTTATCGTAAATTCGGTGACGCCAAAAACTTCATCATCGTAGACGCGGGCATGAACGATTTGATGCGTCCGGCCTTATACCGTGCCTATCATGCCATTCAACCGGTTGTCGTTTCTGACCGACAAGAATTGGTGGCGGATGTTGTCGGGCCCATCTGTGAATCCAGCGATTATCTGGCGCAAGATCGAAAGATGGCCACGGTCAAAAACGGTGACCTGCTCGCTGTGATGAGCACAGGGGCGTACGGCTTTGCCATGGCGTCCAATTACTGCTCGCGGCCAAAGGCGGCGGAAGTCATGGTGAGTGGTGACCAGTTTCATGTCATCACGCAGCGACAGCAATACGAAGATTTGGTTGCGGGGGAATCTGTTCCGCCGTTTTTATCAACGTAAGCGTGACTGTTTCGCAAAAATTCAGTTCTATTCGCGCCAAAGTGATTTCCAAACATGCAAAAGCACATCGCCTATATCTCCGTTGGTTCCAACATCGGGAATAAATTCCAAAATTGTCAAAATGGGGTTGCGGCGCTCAGCCGCTTGCAAACGATCGTTATGCTGGCCCAATCACAAATTTATAAGTCCGAACCGGTCGACTACCGGAATCAGGATTGGTTCGTTAATTACGCCGTAAAAATTGAAACGTCTTTAGATCCCTTTCAACTCTTAACGGTGTTAAAATCCATTCAGCACCGGGCCGGCCGGTTCGTTGATCCCATCAGATTTGGCCCCCGGATACTCGATTTGGACATCGTTTTCTATGACGACCGGGTGATCAATTCTTCCAAACTCGTTGTTCCCCATCCCCGGATGCACAAAAGACGCTTTGTATTAAAACCGATCTGTGATATAGACCCAGGAATTATTCACCCGGTTTTGAAGCAAAGCATGCGATGTCTGTTAGACGGCCTCAATGATGACGGGCAGGAGGTCCAGCCATACCCATGAGATTACTTATTTTCATAGCTATTATCTACATCGTCTATAGAGTGGCCAAGTCCTGGATATTAAAAAACTTGCCGCCATCCGGCCCGCCGGCTTCCGAGGGAGCCGCCGGCGAGATCGATGATATAATGGTCAAAGACCCCTATTGTGAGGTATATTTTCCCAAGAGGAAAGGGTTGCATCTAAAGATCGATGGCGAAGATCTCTATTTTTGCAGCCCGGCGTGCAGAGATAAATTTATTGAATCGCGATCGGACAAATAGGTATTAAGCACTTCATTCAATAAGGTTTTGTGCTTATGGTTGACGGCAGTAAAATAAAAAAGGCCCTGAGCCATCCCAACTTCTTGACGCTATTCCGGATTGCAGCTGTACCCGCCATCGTGATTTTGATGGTTTTTCCCAACCGGATTTTTACATTATTGGCGGCGGCCCTCTTCGGCGCGGCGGCGATTACGGACTATCTGGACGGCTATGTTGCCCGGCGCCGGGGGCTTGTCACCGTGCTCGGGAAGGTGATGGATCCCGTTGCCGACAAGCTGCTGGTGTCTTCGACATTTATCATGCTCACTGCTCAGGGCTGGATACCCGCCTGGATGGTGTGTATCATCATCGGTCGTGAGCTTGCGGTCACCGGTCTGCGCAATATTATTGCGGGTGAAGGGGAAGACATCTCAGCCTCCTGGCTGGGAAAGTATAAAACCGGTTTTCAAATCGCCGCGGCGATACCCCTGTTGATCCATTTTCCTTATTTCGGCATTAATTTCCATAATATCGGTTACCTTTTTTTGCTGGTGGCGCTAGTGATTACAATTTGGTCGGGGGTC
>JASFTQ010000397.1:0-4078 GCA_050053515.1 Desulfobacterales bacterium
GCCATTTCTTTCCATTTGCTTGGCCATTTCAAAAATATCGTCGGCACTGAAATCATACATCATTTTTTAGATCCTTTCGCTGGGGGTTGTATTTTTTTATGCCAATGACCATAAATTTTCTTAATTATTTCATAAAACTAAACATTATGACCGGGTTTCAAAATTATTAACAAATTTAGGATGACTTTACAAATTGTCAAATATGTTTTAAAATGCCCTTGACAATAATACCGCGTCAATCTATATAGCCTTACTCTGAATTAAAATCGTTGACCATGAGTAAAGATATAAAGGCATACACACGAAAAACATTGCACCTCGTCCTAGCCTTGGTTTTCTGTTTGGGTTTTATTCCAAGCGGTGCGGATGCGAGGGTCACCTGTGATGGAATGCGCTGCAACCACGATAAAGCAGCGGCTTTACAACATACCCGGATGAGCACATCAAGCAAAGTTTCCCATGGATGCTGCTCCGGATTGCCCGAAGATCCCTGCAACCTCGATACTAAAGACAAAAAAAACCCGCTTAACTGGGTGATTAATTGTTGCAGGATTGAAACCAGCCGCTCGCCATATTTCGCGTCGGCAGAGATCGATACGACCGACCAAGACCAGGTTATCAAAGGTTCGGGGCAAGGTTTTGGCTCCCCGAATAGCATCAGATTAACACCAATCTATCTACAAATCCTTTCTCTGCGCTGTTAATCCCTCCAAAACAACGTCTTTTAAACTTCCGTTTAATTTCCGCAAGCTGCAATACTAGCTTTCGATTTTTAATGATGAGGTGTTTTGCACCACAAGTATCTCTGAAATCACCGGATTTATACGAAAGATTTCAGTTGCCGGTACCGGAGAGGTTTAAACCGGTCGTTTTCAAGACCGCTTGTCACTTGCACGGTCATCGCACAGATAGATATGAAAAGTCGAAATAAGCACGCATCCGTCCGATAATCTGCGGCTTGTGATATCGGATCTTACGGTTGACTGGATTTTTTTTGAAAGGAGTCAAGAATCATGTCCAAAAGAAAAAAGAAATCAACTCGAGTCAGCAGACCAGCTGGTTCAAAAACTTATAATCCCACCATTGAAAAGAGAGAAGCAAAAAAAGAAGCAGTATTAGGGACTGCCGCAAAAAAGAATCGTTTGCCGATCGTCGTTTTTTCGATTTGTGCAATCCTTATTGCAGGCGGCATATTCTTCTATAACAGCCAGACCGGTGTAAAACCGTCTCCGGATACAACGCATTTTTCAGCCGCAGCGACGGATTCGCAGGTCACATTTCCCGCCGCTCTTTTTGAAGACGGCAAAGCCCGTCATTTCGAACATGTGGACGGCAACTTCACCATCCGATATTTCATCCTCAAAAGTTCTGACGGAATCATCAGGGCAGCCTTTGACGCTTGCGACGTCTGCTGGCCTGCCGCTAAGGGGTACTTTCAGGACGGCGATTACATGGTCTGCCGAAACTGCGGTCGCCGGTTTGCTTCGGTGCTGGTCAACGAAGTCAAGGGGGGGTGTAACCCCGCACCGTTAAACAGAGTTTCCCAGGACGGCAAGGTGATTATCCAGGTAAAGGATATTCTCGAAGGAAAACAATATTTTAACTTTAGCTGAAGAGAGACGACATGACCTTAAAGGAAATATCAATCAGAAACCTGATCCGCCGCAAAGGCAAAGCGGCCTTCGTGCTCACGGGGCTTGTGATTGGTGTCACTACAGTTGTTGCAATCATCAGCTTTGTCGAAGCGATGACCAGCGACATTAACCATAAACTTGAAAAGTACGGCGCCAATATCCTGATCGTACCCAAAACCGAAAACCTTGCGCTTTCTTACGGCGGCCTGTCTCTGGGGGGGGTCTCATTTGAGATGGAAGAAATCCGGGAAACCGAACTGAAACGGGTTAACACGATAAAAAACGCCCGCAATATCGCAGCCCTCGGCCCGCTGGTTCTTGGTGTGGTACAAGTAAAAGGTCATCGGGTTCTTATGGCAGGGGTTGATTTTAACGTCTCGGGGATCCTCAAACCCTGGTGGCGGGTTCAGGGGGGGGTGCCGGATGAAAACGGTGTACTGTTAGGCACCGAAGCCGCCCGCATTCTCAATCTGAAGAACGGGGAAGTGTTAAAGGTTGGTGGTAAAACCCTCAGAGTGACCGGGGTCATAGAACCCACTGGCTCTCAAGACGATCAGCTTGCCTTTGCACGATTGACCACGGCTCAGACTTTGTTTAACAAAAACGGTCGTGTTTCAATGGCAGAGGTGGCTGCCCTGTGCAAGGATTGTCCCATCGATGAAATGGTGAGACAGATCTCGGAAGCCCTACCCCGTGCCAAAGTGATGGCCATCCAGCAGGTCGTAAAAGGTCGGATGGAAGCCCTGGCCCAATTCAAACAATTTTCGTTTGGAATTTCCGGGGTCATCATGCTGATCGGCAGTTTGGTCGTATTGACAACTATGATGGGCAGTGTCAGAGAACGAACCGATGAAATCGGAATCTTCCGCGCCATCGGCTTTCGCAGAGGCCATGTTATGAAAATCATATTTCTTGAAGCCGGAATCGTTTCGGGACTGGCCGGTATCATTGGTTATTGTTTAGGACTGGGGGCTGCCAACGTGGCGGTTAGATTTTTTAGCGAAAGTCATTCGGGTTTCGCGCCTTTCAGTTTTCCGTTAGCCGCAATTGCCTTTATTGTTGCCCTTGGGGTGGGGCTCGTTTCAAGCGCCTATCCGGCTCTGATGGCCGCACGGCTCGATCCGAATGAAGCACTGCGGGCACTCTAATGTAATGTCCCAGGAAATAAGTATAAAAGGATTGGCTATCGGTCCACCCGTATCTTTGGACTGCAGAAATGTGTGGACGCTGCATGAAAGGCAGATAACAAGCACGGCTCTCCTTGAACCGAGTAAGGGAGTTAAATATGAGTTATATTGTCGCAGAGAATCTTGTAAAAAAATATGGCAATGGTAACGCAACCGTTACAGCCATTGGTGGTATCAGTTTCCAGGTTGAAGCTGGAGAATTTATCGGCGTAATGGGCGAATCGGGATCCGGTAAATCTACGCTCCTGGGTGTGATGGGGGCAATGAACGCACCCACCGCCGGCCGTCTCATTGTCGACGACATCGATGTATACCATTTAAGTGGTGAACAAAGAGCGGATTTCCGGCGAGAGTTTCTCGGCTTTATTTTTCAAAGTTTTCATCTGGTGCCGTATCTGACGGTTCTTGAAAATGTTATGCTACCGCTGGCCATCGTAAAGGCCGGGAAACGGAAAAAACGAGACATGGCAGGAGAAGCCCTGTCTCAAGTCGGACTGCTGGACAAAGCCAATCGACTGCCCGGTCAAATATCCGGTGGTGAAAAGGAAAGGGTGGCCGTTGCCCGTTCCATCGTAAATGAGCCACCGGTGCTGCTGGCTGATGAACCCACCGGAAATCTTGATACCAAAACCTCACGGGAAATCATGCAATTGCTTCAAAGTCTCAATGCCAAGGGGATGACGATCATTATGGTCACCCACAGTCATGCATGTGCCAAATATGCCCGCCGGATATTGCAGGTGTCGGATGGGATGCTGGTAACCAAAAATTGAACCACAAGCCGTCTCAAAAATCCGTCTCCCCGCCATTAAACGAGAGACTTCAAAATTGTTTATAACTTTTAAAGGAGAAGAATAGATGACAAGAAAAAGAGTTTCAAAACCGACCGCCAGAGCACCTGAACCCTCTTATTGGAAGGTGGTGGCAATAATTGCAATAATTTTTTCAGTAGGATTGGCAGTGAAGGTTGTATTTTTTCCCACCAGAGTTCCGGTAATCAATTCGGGGACGACATTGGCACCCAGCACGACAAGCAACTATCAAGCGGTTTCACAAACCAGTGACCCGATCAACAGCCGGGTGAAACTTGTGGCCGCCAACTTTAGATGTGCCTGCGGCGGATGCGGTGAGCTATTTCTCGTGGATTGTACCTGCGACATGCCGCGAGGGGCAAAAGAGGAAAAAACCTTTATCCGCGAGCAACTTCAAAAAGGATTGACGGTAGATCAAGTCATCCAGTTGGTTGATCAAAAATAC
>JASFTQ010000398.1:0-4070 GCA_050053515.1 Desulfobacterales bacterium
CACAGGTTCGGACGCCACATTTACCATCGACGTAAACACCGGACAACGCCGTCGAACCGTCCTGCAAGACACCGGTAATTTTGCCAAGTTGGTTGATGGCCTGGAGAATATTCACTTTTCCATGTCCATGGGTAACCCGGCGGAAGTGCCCGTCGATGACATTTATGTCTATGCTTTCGTCGAGATGGTAAAAAACAGCACCAAACCCGTCATATTCATTGCAGACAGCGGGACGGATATCGCCAAGATTTATGAGATCGCGTGTCTGGTTGCCGGTGGTGCGGAAGCGCTGAAAAAGAAACCTTTTTTACTCAATTATTCGGAAGCCATCAGTCCGCTGCGCTTCCCCGAAAACGTTATGGAAAAACTCATTTTTTGTGCCCAAAAGAAAATCCCCATCTGCCTTCCATCCGGCTGCAACGCCGGCGGTGGTGCCCCGGTGACGCTTGCCGGGGCATTGGCGCTGGGTATCGCAGAGAACCTGGTGGGGCTTGTCGTCCACCAATTGGCCGGAGAGGGTTCACCCTTTCTTTTCGCCCCCAATGTCAGTGTCCTGGATATGCGCAGCGCCGTCATTTCCTATGGCTGCCCCGAGTGGAGTCTCACCCAGGCGGCCCTGGCGGACATGCGTGACGAAATCTATGGTCTGCCTATCTGGGCCTATGCGGGGGCCTCGGATTCCAAGGTCATGGACGCCCAGGCCGGAGCAGAGGCGATGTTTTCCATCATCACCGCCATGCAATCACGCTGCAATGTTATACATGATATGGGGTATTTGGAATTCGGCACGACTTCATCATTGGAGATGCTTGTGATGGCCGACGAGCTCGTGGCCATGAGCCGTTTCTTTACTGGCGGTATCCCGGTCAATGAGGAGACGCTTGCGCTGGAGGCCATAGAAAGGGTGGCCACGGTGGGAGAGAGGGCCATATTTCTGGCAGATGAACACGCCTTCAAGCATTTTAAGACAGCCCAGTTTCTTCCCGGGCTGCTCGATCGTTCCCAGCACGAACCATGGAAAGAAGCGGGATCTACGAGCCTTTACGACCGCTGCAATGCCGAGGCCAAAAAGATACTTTCCGAGCATGAGGTTGCGGCCAAACCGGAGGCCGTTCTCAAGGAAATCGATAAAATTCTGGGTGTCTAGCGGTAAGGCAGATCAAGGGTAATTATCCTTATTTATGTTAGCTTCTCTATGAATTTCAATAAATCTTTATCGATATCCGCCGGCAGCTCCGGTGCTTCATAGGTTTGCAAAATTTGCTTGTACTTTTTATGGGCCGCTTCAATGCTCTCGGGAGATCCTCTCTCCTGCCAGGTGATAAAATCATCCCGATTGGATAGCTGCGGCTGATGAAATTCGGTTCTAAAATGCTCAAAGGTGTGATCACTATCGAGAAAATGACCCCCGGGTCCCACATTCTTGATAATGTCAAACGCCAAGGTATCCGGATTGACTTCATAGCCTCTCTTGATTCTCTTTACCATTCCGCACATTTCATCATCGATGATGAATTTTTCATAGGACATGCAGTTATAGGATTCCAGAATACCGGCGCTGTGCAGCACAAAGTTGATACCGCTGATTCGAGCTATTAAAAGGTTCATCATGGACTCATAGGAAGCCTGGGCTCCCGGCGCTTTGGCATCGCAAACCGCGCCACCGCTTCGTGCAGGCACTTTATAATAACGCGCCATCTGGGCTGTGGCCGCGGTATTTATAGCCATTTCGGGCGAACCGATACTCAAGGTACCGTTGTGCAACTCGGCGATGGATGATACACCGCCAAATATTACCGGCGTGCCTTCGCGTACCAGCTGGGCCAGTACGATTCCGGCCAAAACCTCGGCGTTTTGAAGGGCCAGTGTACCGGCAAGCGTAACCGGTCCCGTGGCCCCGGCGATAGCCAGTGATGCTATCACCTGGGGTTGGCCGGCTGCGGCATATTCCATAAGGGCTCCCAGCATCCTGGCGTCGTATTTCAGAGGTGTCAGTGCCCCAACTATACCGAAGACTACAGGCCTTGACGCTAATTCAGCCTGACTGCCGAACAGGATGGTGGCCATTTGAAAGCATTCTCTGGCAGCCCGGGCCCCCATGGTACTGCCCATGAAACATTTATCGGAATATTTTACGGAGGTATACAGCATTTTGGCGTGGCGAATCTCTGGGGGAACATCGGTGGGTTCGACGACCGTGCCGCTTAAAAAATCCTGGTTGGCGCTGGCACCGGTTAATTTAACAAAGTTTTCAAAGTCTTTCAATACTGCTTTGCGCCGGCCGTTTTCCAGATCGGTGACGAACGGTGCGCCGTAACCGGGAGCAAAGACCGTGTTGCGGCCCCCAATGACAACATTGTGCGCCGGGTTGCGTGCATAGAGGGTGAACTCGGTGGGTGCTTTTTTAATCTGCTCCTCTACGAATCGAGGAGAAAAGAAGACACGTTGACCGTGGACTTTAGCGCCCTTTTTTTTCAGCACGTTTACGGCCGGCGTATAGCCAAATTCCAATCCAATTTGTTCCAAGATACGCAAGGAAGTTTCATGAACCTTCTCAACTTGAGTTTTGGTCAGAATTCCAAAACGTTGCATTCCCTCTAACCCTTCATTACAGTTTTCAAGGCTATTATTGAATTTTTTTTTTCAAGTCAAGTGAAACTACAGGTATCTCCGATTCTGAAAAATCATGGTGTTTCTCGATAATGTTGACAAGTAACATTACCTGTATTACCTATCATGTTACATAAGCAAAAAAAGGAAAATTCATGAAAGAGCTAAATTTTTCAATTACCATCAGCCTGGCGCTCACTCTCAAGGAAGATAAAGTCAGCATCAATATTAAAAATGTCGATCTCATACCGGCTGTCGTTCCGCTGCCATACCGCTTATATTATCGTGATCGGATCGGTTCGCCGAAGACCGAGAAAAAGACGATCCATGACATTATCCTGCAGACGGCCAAAAATTATGTGATAGATTCCGGCCAAAAAAAGTTTACCGGTGCGAAGCTTTACCATCTTTCCCTCTTGAACCATCCCGGGTTAAAAAGAAACTCATTCGCAGCGCAGGTAATTTCAGCCGCACCCAATCATCCGTCCCATCGGCATTACCCCAATCGAAAGGATTATTTTACCTACCTGGGTAAGGGCTACTACAAACTGAACCAAAAGTATCTGAAAATTGCCGATGATCAGATCTTAAGCCCTTCAGACCGAGTTCGGGACTATGTGAAAAGAAAATACATCGATCCTGCCAAAAAGGCCGGTGAAAAAACCCTGTCCATAAGGGCCGGTGATATTCACAAGAACCTCGGCTTCTCAAGATACATTCCGGTCGTCTGCTCGGCGCTCAGGTCCCGCAAGCTCACAAAAAATTGTGACATCGAACTCACCTATATCGGCGGCCCCAACAATACTGCCAACACGACATACACGTATCGGCTTGATAAAGATTAGAAGCGGTCATTAAAAAGCACCGGGGCGCTCATCTTGTCGTACAAAAAATGTCCCGCCCCCTTATGTCGGTGGGACCGCAATCTCGCGGCTGGAATCAAAAAGGTTTTGGACAAAGCGAAAAGGGATTTGGGCAACAGCCCGTTAAGAAATTTGCTTTGATCTTTGCCTGATTAGAAAATGAAACATCATGTCACAATAGCGATCCAACTCCATCATCCCTTTCCCCGACACCGCATACCTCCAAAAGCCATAGAGTTTGGTCAGGTTGATCATTCGCTGGCTGTAAGAGTTCCAGTTAAAATTAGCGTCAACTCTTTTGATTCCATTTTTTGAAATCGTATGCCAGTGATTTGGATCCGTTTGTATCCGGTCGACAAAATCTTCCAGACTTTTCGCTATCAGCTCGGGCTTGCTGGTATTCATTAAATAACCACTGACACCGTATTCAATGATTTCCAGGGGACCGCCAAATTTCGGTGCAACGGTGGGAAGTCCACAGGCCATGGCTTCGATGATCGTCAGTCCAAAGGCCTCGAACAGCGCCGGCTGCACGAAAATACCTTTATGATCGGCGACAATACGGTATACCTCGCCTGTATCGAGTTTGTTAATGCT
>JASFTQ010000399.1:0-4051 GCA_050053515.1 Desulfobacterales bacterium
CGGCTTTTTTTTCAGGAATAAAGAGATAAAAGACCGGTTTGAAATCCTTGTCTACCCCCGTATCGTCAACATCCGGCCGATCACGATTTCAAAAAAAGAGTTCTATGGTATTCCAGGCACAAAAAGCCCCGTAGAAGATCCGGTGTTTGTTTTCGGAACCCGCGACTATCAACCGCAAAGGCCCGCTCGACGGATCCATTGGAAAGCGAGCGCGCGGTACAATCGATTGCTGGAAAAGCTCTGCGAGCCTGCCGAACAGGAAAAGGTGCTTATTCTTCTCGATGTTGATCAATTTGAGAATGAACCGGCAAAGGAAGACTTTGAAAAAAGCCTGGAAGTCATTGCCTCCCTCATCCTTCAAATGGGCCGTCGAGGCATCGCCGTAGGTTTTGCCACAAATGGCAATATCCTTGGAAAGGGGTCAAGAATTATACCCATTTCAAGGAGTCCCCGACAGATGGCATCTATCTTCGAGGTCCTTGCCAGGATGGTGGCGGAAAAAGTTGGCCCTGTAACGGAAATACTGTCGAGAGGTTATAAGATCCCAGGGGGCAGCAGCAGTATCTATTTTGCCTATAGCCGCTGCAAACAAACCCGCTCTGCAGGAGCATTTCTGAAACATAGGAACATCCCTGTTCGATTTGTCATGGCACAAAAATCCAACGACTTTGAGGTAACCGGTGATCCAAGAGAAAAAGACACATTCTATTTGGATAACATCCTGGTTCCGGAGAACCGCAAAAGATGAAGCGCCGTCATAATATTGTTCTGGTGCTTTCATCCGGTGGGATGATGTTAAGTTGCTTTTACGCATGCACCTCTTTTATCCTGGCCTGTCTTTCCCAAAAACCGATTCCCGTGTCCGAAACCGGGGTGATTCTCTTTATGGCGGCCCTAATCACCTCCATTCACAACAGAAGGGGGTGGCCTCGGATATACGTAATCGGCCTTCACATATTGGGTTTGTTGTTTGCTTCCGGGCGGCTCTGTCACGAATACTACAGTCTCGAAATCCCCTTCTGGAGTTTCCATTGGGTTCAGGGATTCTTTATGCTTGAGCGGACAGCTGCGGGCTGGTTTGTTATGATTTTTATTTTCCTGTGCGTCTGGACCTTGTGGTTCTGTGGGATACGATTGTTAATAAAGCCGCCCGACCCAACAACTGTAAGTCACCGTTTCGATTTGGGACTTGCCTTTCTGCTACTCCTGCTGTTGATAAAATTGCTAATCGCGGTAAAAGGAGGTTCCTTTCCCATGGAACATTCATCAACAATGCCTTTACTCTCTTTTGTTATTTTGGGCATTTTTTCAATGGGTCTTGTCCGAATCAAAAGCACATCTCAAACAGGGGGTGTCAGCTATATCAAGGGCGCAGGAATTGTCTTGAGCGCTACGGTCATCGCCCTAATGCTGGGAGGCGGGCTGTTCATTCTCTTTTTACCGGGACTTCAAATCTTTGCCGAGTCGGTCTACGGCCTGTTCGGAGCTTTGACAAGACCTATAGAGCAGATTTTCATTGCCGTATCTCGTTTATTCTTTGAAAGCGGGATCCGTCGCAAATTCGGCGCGGAACCGAGCGGCGATCTTCTGCCAACCATAAACCGCTCAGGAGGAGAGCTCGGAATTTTTCATTATATTTTTATAGGTATTACCGTAACGATACTGCTGGCTATGGTCGGCTACATACTCTGCCGTCTTTTAAAATGGCTCTTCTCGATGACAAAATGGCTTTTTTCAGAGACAGTGGAGCAAAAGGATAGCAGGGGTGTCTGGGAACGGCTATTATTGTATATACACTTGGTGAATGGCTTTCTTTCGACCCTCTGGGCCAAAATTATTAGTATTCCCGATACCTTATATACAGCAGAAAAGTTTTATAAAATCCTCCTGCGCTGGGGCCGGTTCAGCGGCTTGCAGCACGTTGCTTCTGAAACACCAAGGGAGTATGGAATTCGCTTGAGCAGTCGATTTCCCCGGATCGAAAAGGAGATTCGGCTAATTGTCCATGTCCATGACAAGGCCGTATACGGGTGCATACCTCCAGAACGACTTCAAATTTCCCAAACAAAGCTTGCCTTGAGAAAAATCCGTAATCCTCTTTTGTGGTTCACCCGCATCAGATCACTCCTTTCACATGACCGTATAATCTCGTGACATCTTTAGTGCTGTTATACTGATCCGGTTTGCACACGGTTCCGGTAGGCAAGGGCGCATGTTTAAAAATGTGTGCGAATCACGACCAGTGCTGTGAGGAGTGCGGCTGGAATTAGGGCCAAGCGCGAACCCAGGGCAAGTGGGATGCAGGCCAACTGAGTGATACCTGCCACATACATGGGATGGCGAATATGGCGATAAGGCCCTGTAGAGATGACCCTGTGACCTCTCTCTTTTTGGACTTCCACCACCCGGGAAAGGAATAAAAACGACTGCCATAACCCCAAAAATAGCCTTATCCCAGCCCCTGGCCGATGACTTAAACAAGGTCATCCGATCTTTGAGCAGGCCGGGGTTGTTTTTCTTCAGCCATAGGGCCATGGCTGCCGAAAAAGAAAATTGAAGGATTTTGAAAATTATACGAAATTAAACGGTCAATCCTTAAGTTCACGTTTTTGCACCCCGCCGGCACAATTTTAATAACCCGTCTTTTATTCCACCTACCTGCGCTAACCCGAGCCGGGATAATGACCTGCAGGCATGAATTATGCTTTTATAAGAAGCAGCAAACTTTGGTCCATGCGAAATAATAACCCCCCGCCGTGTGCTTACTCCATGTACTCGGTTGTTATCATTACAATTTTAGATGGTACCCGTGTATGGCGGGCCGCTGCCCGTGCTCGCGCAAACGCGATTTGTGCACATGTTTCTGTGCAAAGGAGGGAAAAGTGCCCATAAAAATATGCAGCTATCGGACAGTAAATTATACGTTTTTGAAGGCCATCGAAAAAATTACCGGAAATGAAATACTGGATGCTTTGAAAACGATCTACCATGATACTGAGGGGCCGGCACACAATATTTTATGGGATTTGGGTGAGGCCTATTTAATTGACATGACGGACACGGAATACGCTCAGATTGTTACCTTTCTTAAAATACACATTAAAAAACAAATTGGTGGTAAAATAGCGATTTATGTTCCCGGAAACATCGGATATTCATTCGCCAAGCATCAGGTAAAATGGGCAAAAGATCTGTCCGTCAATATAAAAGCATTTCGTTATTATCATGATGCTGCGGTGTGGCTGACCAGGCCGAACAAATTGATCGTTATTTCATCGATTAATTAATATCTGAATTTTACCGGATTGTTAATCAATCATGCGCCCGTCCATTCGTGAACAGGAGCATGGCTGCTCCCTTTCAGATTGCAGTGGACGGGCTGAGCCGTCACTTAGTAACTACCGTTTTTGGCCGCCTCGGCCCGTTCTTCTTTTGACATTTCAGCCAGCCGCTCAACCTTCTTGGTATCAAGGCCCAGTCCATCGGCCCCACGTTTTCCATAGTCCAGGTCGGCTTTGTAGAATATGGCCGCCCGGCGGTATTGAATGCGCTTCAAGGCAGCACTGGGGTGGTCGACGATGTTGCCGACGGGGTTATCGCGATCTTGGTCCGTCATGACATCGCGGCAGAGGGTTCCCGCTTGGACAAAGTCGTCGTTGGCGTGGCAAAAAGGATAACGTGCTGCGTAGCCGGATGCATCGAAGGGTGGTTACCCGGCCGTCGGATCAGGCGCCGGCCCGTCAGACCGTTGGGCCAGTAATTGGGATCACCTCCGAAATTGTCGTCGAAGCGCATGAAACCATCTCGCTGGTAGCTCATCTCGGGAGCGGCCCTGGGCGCATTTACCGGCAGCAGGTGATAGTTGGGCCCAATCGATGGACATGGGTGTCGTGATAAAAAAAAGCCCGGCCTGCAGCATTTTATCCGGGGAAGCTGAGATACCGGTTACCAGATTGCCGGGGCAGAAGGCGGCTTGCTCCACCCCGGCGAAGTAGTTTATGGGGATTGCGATCGAGCACCCGGCGGCCCACTTTAACCGGTGGAACCTCTG
>JASFTQ010000400.1:0-4037 GCA_050053515.1 Desulfobacterales bacterium
TTTCGCTCAATTATGATATTGCAACGGACCGGCTGTACGGTCAGAATAACTGATGCTCTGAGCCGGGAGGCGGCTCGATTTTCAGATCTTTGATTTTATAAAGCAGCGTCTTGTAACTGATGTTGAGTATTTTGGTCGCCTTGCTCCGATTCCAACCTGTCTTGTTCAATACATATGAAATCACTTCTTTCTCAACCTTGTCAAGAGCTTTTTTTCTGATTTTTTTGAGTGACAGCGATTTTAAATTTGACCCGTTGCCGTCGTCAAGGTCCAACAAAGCCTCGGTGATGGCAGCTTTCTCAGGTGCCGGAGCGCTCAAGCCCGGTTCAGTTTCTGCCTCTACGGTGGTCAGCAATTCGTCAATAATTTCATCACCGTTGCCCAAAATAAGCAACCTTTTGAGCACATTCTGTAATTCCCTGACGTTACCGGGCCAGTTGTAATGGGTTAGTTTTTCCATGGTCCGGCGTCCGGGTTTCACGGCCTGCTTGGCGTTGAATTGGGAACCGTACTCCTGCAAATAATAATCGATCAGATAGGGGATGTCCTCACGCCTTTCGCGAAGCGGCGTAATGTGTATTTTTATGGTGCTCAGACGATAGTAAAGATCTCCTCTGAATTTACCGTTCTTCATCTCGTCTTCGAGGTCATGATTTGTGGCGGCGACAATCCACGTATCCGTTATGACGTCTTTTTCAGAACCCAGCGGGCTGAAATGCCCGCCCTGAAGAACATGCAGCAGCTTGGACTGCAGCGGCAGAGACATATCACCAATCTCGTCCAAAAAAAGCACCCCGCCATGCGCCAGCTCGAACTTGCCCCGCTTTCTCCTCTGGGCACCGGTGAATGCCCCCGGTTCATATCCAAACAATTCACTTTCAAGCAGTCCATCCGGCAACGCAGCACAATTCACTTTTACGAAGGGCTTGCCCCTTCTGTCAGAATGTTCGTAAAGACTGCGAACAACAAGCTCTTTGCCGACACCGGTTTCTCCGCTGACAATAATGTTCAATCCGGTATCCGCCACCTGGAGGACCAGCTCTTTGATTCTGGAAATATTCGGACTGACACCAATAAGCGGAACCTCCAGCGGTACATAGTTGTTTTCCGTTTTAGTTTTTTTAGTTTGCTGCAACATATGCCTCCCCAAATGTCATTCGTGCGATTTATAGGATACCGGTTATTGCATTTATGCGTTGTAACTTCTCATGAAAGCAGACGCTTTACTAAGCTTTCAAGTTCTTTGATGTCAAAAGGTTTTTCCAAAACATGGTCTGCGTGGGCCTCAACCGCAAGGGCTTGAGGCTGGGGACCCCAGCCGGTTATTGCAACCACCGGTGTTTTGGGATATTTTTCTTTTAGTATCTTGATAATTCCAACACCGCTGATGTCCGGCATGACAAGATCTGTGATGACCAGGTCAAATCCGTCTTTATCTTCTTTGATTAGCTTCAAGCCGTTGAGACCGTTGGAGGCCGTAATCACCTCGTAATTTTTCTTTTGGAAAAATTTGGCGAGGGCAACCAGGATTTCCTGGCTGTCATCAATTACCAAAAGTCTGTTGGATTTGTTCATTTGCGTCTAGGCCTCTATTACTCCAGATTAACTGCGCCGTCAATATCGACCCATCAGGACCGGGGTCGGTGGATTTACGGTCAGTAATTGAGCTCCCTGTATCGCCAAAGCAAGAGGGCGAAAGTGTGGGGACGCACGCTAAACATGCAAGCTAAAAAGAGTTAATTTGTGGGGAACGGGTCGGTAGTCTGAAAAAGTGTCAAGAATTTTACACAATTAATTAACAGAAACGCAATAGGTCAAAAGTTGTGTTTTTTTCGTATTTTTGGGTACAAAAATACCTAATAATAAAGAACTAGGAAATCTAAGTGCTAGGCTTGTCTAATACTTTACTATTAGGCGTCAAAATTTTTAGCGGCCCACAATGCCGCCTGAATACGATTGGGCACCTTGATTTTATTATAAATATTATAAATGTGTGTTTTAACGGTGTGGATACTGATGCATAAGCCTTCGGCAATCTCGTCATTGCCGGCCCCGGCACCGATCATGGTAAGGATCTGTTTTTCCCGCGGCGTCAAAATGGCCTGATCATTTTTTGGGGTCCTGATGGAATTTCGAGTTGCCTCCAGGAAGCATTTGGCCATCGCTTCCCGGGGATACCATAGTTCTCCGTCGACGATGGCCTGCACACCTTTGATCAAAATGGCCGGGGGGTCGTTTTCAAAAAAGATGCCCCGCACGCCCATTCTCATGGCTTCCGTCTCGATGCCGCTGTCCGGAATGGCATTGAACAATGCCACAAAACACTTTTGGGGAACCGATTCAAAATCGAGGCCAAAATCATTTCCCAGATCCTGCAAAGCTGTATCCAGACAATCCCATAGGATTAATGGTTTGGGGTTTTTTTTCGTCTCCACTATGGAATTCAGATCATATTCCTGGCAGCGCGCGCATTTCAAGCCGGTTGATCTTCCGAGAAAAAAGGTTAACAACTCATTCTGCAGTTTAAGAGGCCCGACAATCAGAATCTGGGGGTTTTTTGTGCTCTGGGGCATTCTTTTTATCAATTTTTCAGTTAAAATCGCCGGGGCGATCAGCTCGTGCAAAAAACGCCCCGACCCCTGGAACTAAATAATTATTTTACCATACCCGAATGCAATATAAAGTGCTTTTATAGCATCCGCACATATCATTTTCAATCTCTTTATGGAAATATTTCGTCTCACGGATTTCATACTTTAGTATTACATTGTATTTCAGGGTCTGTTTTTCTCTGTAGCTTGTATTTATGCTCACCGCCCGCTCGCCCCGCATGGCGGAACTCGCTCAAGACGCAGAGCACGCTGAGAATTTATTTCGCCGGTGAGACCCGCCCGCCTCGCCTGAGCGTCTTGTGATGGCGGGCAGGGGCCGGCATAGAAAAAAATGCAATCGCTTCGCGATGAAAAGCGTCCTCATTAATTAATCTTTCAGCCTGAATTTGGTTCCATAGGAACTCTGGGGTACCATCCTTCCAACTGCGTCCTGCTTTCAGCTTTCAGCATTGAGCTTTGAGCTGGCTTCAAAAAAGCCCTGGCTTCCAAGCATCCCAGCATCATAGCCTCCCAGCTTTAATAATTCCCTATTCTCTCTATAGTGCCTTAGACCTAGCCTTTGAGCTTTCAGCTTTGAGCTATGAGCTATCATTCTGCGCCTCTGCGGTGAACACCCAGGGCGTCACTTCTCTGCTTCCGCGGCTTTACGCTGGGACAGGTTTTTGTGGATCTCGGCCAGGTCATTGGTATTTCCGATATGCGTGCGGACCCACTTAAGCGGGCGATCATATTGGCGGGCCAAAGCCGCCAGGGCCTCCTTCAGGCTGCGATGCCGCGAAGCCTGGCTCGTCCAGTATTTGTAAGGTCTCCGGGGATTATAAAAAAGAATGCCTTTGGGGGTCATATCCTTTTGGACTTTAGCGGGGGCAGCCCCCCCGCTTTGGCCTAAGTTGCGGTATATCTCGCCAAGGTTGTTGGTGTTTCCCAGGTTTCGGGCAACCCATTCCGGCGTCCGGTCAAACATTTTGGCCAAGGCCGCCAGGGCTTCTTTCAAGGTATGGTGGCCGGTATTCGGGCCGGTCCAATACTTGTACGCTCTTCGGGGATTATAAAAAAGAATACCGTCTACTGCACTGTTCGGAGCCACCCGGGAGGGCATTTTTTTAATGACGACTTCGGCCTCGGGTTCAGCCGTTGTCCCGGCGCGGGCGGTTTTGGCTGGCTTGCCGGATTGCGTCTCCGTTTTCGGTGGTGCTTGCCTCGAGGGTGGTGCAGCGATCGCATCTGTTTGCCGGTTTTGAATCGTCCGATCGACGCTTTTTGGGGATGAATCCTTCACGCCAGCAGCCGGCCTGCTCTCGGCCGCGGTATTTTTTGAGGTTTCAGCTTCGGCAGTCCGGCCGGCCTTATTGTCAGTTGATTTCTGGTCTACGACAGGTGCGGGACTGCTGACAGATTTGCCATCGCGGCTTTCAATCCGTTCGA
>JASFTQ010000401.1:0-4021 GCA_050053515.1 Desulfobacterales bacterium
CGATATTCGGTCTTTTTGAGGCCAAAGCGCATCTCGCAGAAACTCGTCAATGCAATGGCCGCCACAAATATCCAAACGGCATTTATTGGTGCCGATGCGCTAACCGAGGAACTGTCGAAGCGTTTGAGAAGAGGTTGTACCGTCGAAGAGATGAATAAATCGATTGAAGTACTGTCAAAGGGAAAGATCCTGCCCAGATTAAGTGTTCAGCTGTTTTCTCCCGAGTCCACGATTGATGATGTCGGCATTACCACGACCTTGGCTCTCGGATGTATCAAAAACGGTGAATCCACCGTTCATGTCCACCTGTATACCTTTCCGTTATACGGCTCGGACATATATCGGCTTTTAAAAGCCAGAAATAACCTAAAAAAGATCCCCTCGCCCCTGTTGCGCATCAACTCCGGGGGCGGGTTCGAGCCCTATGCGATCGCCTACGACTATATTCATTATGATCCTGATGTTGAAGATATTAAGCAGAAAACTTATCGCCTGTTGGATATTTCCGCCTCCTTTCATGTCAGAACGTATCCCGGTGATAGGGTAGATGGCCATAGGCTCAAAGAAATATTATCAAAGGTGAGACAGTGGTGCCTGGAGATTAAAAATACCCATAAAATTAAGTCGATGTGGTTAATGGCAGTTCTCCTGCTGGAGGATCCGGGAAAGGGCCTTGAGCGGCAGGAATTGCTTGATTTCCTGTCCAAAAATGAGTCTGTCGATCAAATTCCCGGGCATTTACGAAAAGTCTATGGCAATTTTGGTTACCGCTTTACCTTGTCCAGGAGCTTCGATGAAGTAATGGCAATCCTGGTGAAACATAAATGGATACATCCTTTTGAGAAAAATAGATATGGATTGTCCCCTGAGGGCAGAAAAGAGCTTTGTTCTATGATTTCGAAGAGAAAAGACAAAGATGTATCTATCGCCGCTTATGACACAATCGATAAATTTAAATTTTTGAAAATTTTATCCGAGACTTCAAAAAACAGGTAGTCGCCCCGCCAATCTCAATTCATTATCCCGTCAACAGACGGATCGGCTTCATAAGAACCTCCTTTAAGGTCAAGCAGAAATGCGTTTTCATATGAAAATTATTATCAAAATCATCTAGTATCACTTAAAAAATCATCTTTTAGACGATTTTCAATACACGGTAAATTCAGATATGAATGGTGAGATTTAATCCCATAATTGCGCCTGTCTTTTCCATTGGAATTATGAGACATATTCCTCACCACAAATTATAACTCTAAACCACAGAAAGGAGTGTTTGTAATGGCTGAACTCACCCCCATAGAAAGAGTGAAACGCTTTTTTAACCATGAACCGGTGGACAAGATGCCATTTTTTACAGGGATGGGAATGGTTCTGTTGCCCGCAATCAAAAAGCTGGGTTACAATTTTCCGAGCGTGCATCGGAATGCTGAAAAAATGGCCCGGTCAGCCATCGAGTCTGCCCGAATGTTTAACCTGGATTCCGTTGTGATTCCATTTGACATGTGCATGGAATCCGAAGCTCTAGGCAACAAAATCAGTTTGTATGAGGACTCGGAAGATATCCTTTATCCCACCATTCCTTACAAGAACTGGCAGGAAGTGGATCAGGTAGAAATCACCCAAGATGACATTGACACTATTATGGATAAGTATCCCATGAATCTGCTACCTGAGGCCATAAAGATTGTCAAGAAGGAAGCCCCGGATCTACCGGTGGGCGCCTGGCAGCTCGGGCCTTTTACCCAGTGCGGCCAAACAATCGAATTGGACAAAGTCCTCAAAGCGGTTTTCAAGCAAACAGAACTGGTGGAGTCCATACTGGACAAATTTTCGGACATGATCATCAACATCGGAAAAGCGCTTCAAGGGGCCGGTGCGGATTTTATTACGCTGCGGGAACCGGGGGTAGCGGCCGATCTTTTGAGCCCAAAAACCTTCAAGGAATTGATCCAACCGCGTTTAACACGAATTTTAGCTGCCTGGGACCCACCCAAAGTGCTGCACATTTGCGGATCAACAGATCCTCTGGTCGATATGATGTGGCAATGTGTTACTGATTCGGGGGGGCAGGGTGTCAGTTTTGACATTAAAAACAATCTGTTGGAAACACGGAAAAAATTAGGCAATGATGCGATCATCCTCGGTAATTTTGACGTATTTCAACTCCCCTGCGCGGAAGACACGACCGCAGAGCAAGCCGCCGAGGGAATCAAGACCAATATCGACGGACTGGTGGATGCGGTCTGGCCGGGTTGCGATCTGTGGCCGGATATAAAGGAAGAAAATTTTAAAGCCATCGAAAAGACAGCCAGAGAATATAAGACTGGGCCTACACCGGCTGTGGGTCGGTTGTAAAAAAATCATAAAAGAAAGGAGACCCCATATTATGGCGACTAAAGAAGAATTGTTGGAGCTTCTCAAGGACGGCGTGATCAACTATAAAGAGGAACAGGTCAAAGAAGCCGCCCAAACCGCAGTGGATGATGGACATCTAGCGCTTGAGATGATCATGGATGGGCTGGCGGCCGGGATGGAGGTCGTCGGGGACCTGTATGAAAGAAATGAGTACTTTGTCCCTGAAGTTCTCATGTGCGCTGACGCCCTGTATTTAGGTTTGGATATACTGCGACCGCATGTGCCGAAATCAGACTCAGACACAATTGCCCAGGTTGTCATCGGCAGCATTCAGGGCGATGTCCATGATATCGGTAAAAACCTGGTGAAAATGATGTTTGATGTGGCCGGTTGGCAGGTTCATGATCTAGGCCGGGACGTGCCCCTTGAAAACTTTGTCGAGGAACAGCTTCGCACGGACGCCGAGGTGGTGGCGATGTCCGCCATGATGACTACCACCATGCTTGGTATGAAAAAAGTCATCCATATGATCAAGGAGAAAAATCCCAACGTGGCCATCATGCTTGGTGGCGCCCCCGTGACCCAGGATGTTGCCAACCTGTTTGGCGCAGACGGATATGCGGAATCGGCCGGCAATGCGGTGCAGGAAGGAATCAAAATGATCGGCCGTCTCAGGGAATACGAAAAGAAAAAAGCCGAGTGAACCGAAAATTTGGCAACCCAGGCACCCGATCTGCATCATATATGACGAGCATTGCGGATCGGGTACCCCGGACGGACCGTTGATGCCTGACTGAGAAGAATCAAAGTTACTCGACATGGAAGCGGATTTTTTAAAGCCCTCACAGGGCTCGCGGAGCACACGGCGTATTTCGTTCTCTGTTAACTCTGTGGACTCTAACGCAGTGGGCACGAGAATCATTTTTTTCAATGTCGATTAGCTAATATACTTATTGGTGACTGGAGGCTGACTTTTGGGAATTGAAATGGCCTGCTGATGTCATTACGAAGGAGGATTTGAGCGAATGGAAGATAATATGGCGATGGTGATATTTCAGCCCTCGGGTCGAAGGGGTGAAGTTCCAAAAGGGATAACCGTGATCGAGGCCTCCAGGTTGCTGGGAGCGGACATCGAAGCCCTTTGCGGAGAAAAAAAGGTTTGCGGAAAGTGTATCGTTCGCATCGAGGAAGGAAATTTTGAGAAATTCAATATCGAATCCAGGATGTCCCACGTGAGTCCCTGGCAGGAGGAAGAGGAAAAGTTCATTAATGCCGAAAGGAGGGAGAAAGGCTTTCGACTCGGCTGCACAGCCAAAATCGAGGACGATATTCTGGTTTTTGTGCCGGAAGAGTCCAGGGCCGGAAAACAGGTGGTCAGCAAAGCCGCCCGGGATATCCACATCGAGCACAATCCGGCTGTCAAAATCTATTATGTGGAGGTAGACCCACCGACCTTCCACGAGCCCACCGCGGATTTTGAACGGGTTTGCAGGGGTTTGGAAAGAGATCACGGTCTCAAGGAGCTGACGGCTGATATTCACACCCTGCGGCAATTGCCCACGGCACTGCGTGACGGCAACTGGAGTGTTACCGTCAGTGTCTGGAATGACAAAGAAATCATTCGATTTCGACCGGGCAAGGTCGAACACGCTTACGGCATAGCCAT
>JASFTQ010000402.1:0-4004 GCA_050053515.1 Desulfobacterales bacterium
CATTTTTTGCACGACAAGCTGATCGCCCCGGTGATTTTAACTTGCAGAGGGCCACTGCCGCCGAGAAAGGCAAAACACGGTGTCGGTTCTTGTTCGTGTGAGCTTTTAAAATAGCCGGCAGGAAAATGCAAGGCAGTTGCCGCTGTCAGGCTTGGCAGGCAACTACCCGGCATCTTGCCGTGCAAAAAATACCCCGACCCCTCAAGTAGTTATAAGAACGGTATGGGCTTGCCTGTTTGATAGGCCAAGGCCTGACAGGTGGCGATGACCTGTTCTTCCGGATCCGTCACGATAATGTGGTAACCGGCGGTTCTTTTGGTCTGGCTTACCCGTCGGGCTTCGGCCCGCAGGCGGGTGTGTGGCTTGGGGCTGGTAATGTAAGTCACATTCACGTTCAGGGCCACGGCGATGGTTCCATCCGTTTGACCCGCGGCCTGAAAAGCCTCGTCGATAAGGGAATAAATGGCGCCGCCGTGGGCACGGTCATAGATATTATTGGCAACAGCCGGATCATAGGTCATCTCAATCACGGAATGCCCGTACTCTAAAAATACCAACTCCAATTTCAAAACCTGTGCAAACGGTTCTTTTTTCACCACTTGGCAAATCGCTTCTTTCACCCGTTGATCCAATGGATTACCTCCCTTTAATTTGTTAGAATATATTACATATACTAATATGCTTTAACGAGCGAAAATCCGAAGATATTGTTTCGAGTTTCGTGCTTCGTATTTCGAATTTAATTGATAGTCATAAACAGCAAGACGCAAAGCTCAATAAATTCCTCATTGCATTAATTGCAACTCAATCTACTAAAAAATCTACTGTTTTGCCGTCTTTGATGTTTACCAATCCTTCCTCGCAGATTCTAAAATAGGGAATTGCTGCGCCCGTGAGTGTAATGAGGGTAAGTAGGGGATCCGGGAACTGCACCCCTAATTCGGCTACCGATTTTTTTACATCCTTTAATTGAGTGGCGATAACTTCCAGGGGTTCGGTAGAAGCGACTCCGAAAACCGGCAGCGGCATTTCACTCAAAACACGGCCCCTGTTGCAGACAACCGCCCCTCCCTGCAGAGCCTGAATCCTGTTGACTGCGGCAGCCATATCGGCCTCATCCGCCCCGACGACGATGATGTCGGTCGTGTCCCAGGCTGCGCTGCAGGCCAACGCGCCGGATTTGAGATTAAGGCCTTTGAGCAACCCCACATACGATTTGCCGGGCACATTCGTCCTGTCAATCGCGGCGACTTTGATGATATCTTGATCAAGAACAACCTTGATTTGGCCGTCGACGACCGGCAGTGACAGATTGATTTCTCGCGTCACCAGATCGGTGACCATGTCGATAATGCGCACTGTAACCTCTGCGGGGCCGCTCGGAAGCGGTATGGAAAAATCCGAAGGTTCAAAATTTTTCGGCAAGTGGACACTATTTCGGCTGTCTTGTGAAAATTGATGTTTTCTGGGCAAAATTAATTGGTGCCCGTCCCGGGCAATGATTTGACCGTTGCTGATCACATGCGTTGCCTGAATAATGCGAATATCCGGGATGATCACCATGTCGGCATACCGGCCGGGGGCCAGTCCGCCGATGAGGTGATCCAGCGAAAAATGCTCGGCCACATTCAATGTGGCCATCTGAATGGCGGCTACGGGATCAAAACCACAGTCGATGGCTTTCTGAACCACAAACTCCATGCATCCTTTTTCGATGACGTCAATCGGTCCCACGCCGTCGGTAACCAGTATCAACCGCCGAAAGTCTATGGCGGCGTGACGTATTTTCGAAATAACTTCCAGGTCCCGGCGGATACTGCCTTCTCTTACCATCACATACATTCCCAAGCGCAGTCTTTCTAAGACCTCCTCAGCACGGATGGGCTCGTGACAGGAAGTTATGCCGGCAGCGAGGTAGGCATTCAATTTGTTGCCCCGGGCTCCGGCGGAATGCCCCTCAAGCATTTTGCCGAAACCCAAAGTTTTATTAAAGACGGCCAGTGAACGGTCGGGCTCCTGCAAAACGGACTGCCAATAAGATTCGCCCAGGCCGATGATGTTATCGCGGGTCAACAGCTTCTCAAGGGTTTCTGTGGAAATGCCCCGTGATTTTT
Source organism: Desulfobacterales bacterium (assembly GCA_050053515.1). GTDB lineage: Bacteria > Desulfobacterota > Desulfobacteria > Desulfobacterales. The sequence continues at coordinate 2,115 of JASFTQ010000402.1, forward strand.
GGCTGGTCGATGCCATAAACGGGGCGGTCGCAAATATTTTGACAGGCTGGTCCTGCAGGGAGTCCAGAAAATCTATAACCCCCGCATATCCGGATACAGGGAAGGGTTCCATGGTTTCGGTAACCAGGCTGGTTGTGCCGCCGGTGACGGCATATTTGAGAAATTCACTGACACTAAAAAGCCAGGCAAGATGAGTGTGCCCGTCGATCAGGCCCGGAATAACGGTTTTGCCGTCGGCATCGATGACTTGCGTTTTATCACCGATTTTATCTTCCGGTTTATCGCCGACATAAGCAATCCATTTGTTTTTGACACACACCGACTGTCGCTCAACAATTTCGCCGGTGTAAACATTCAGCAGCTTTGCATTGATTATGGCCATGTCGGCGGGTTTTTGACCGAGCGCCACCTGAATGAGTTCCTTTTTATCTTCCGCGCTAATCAGCAAAACCGATTCCGCCTTTTCCATTGCTAGATCACCTTTCTTTCCCGGGTCAGAATGAATTTCAGCATCTTTACCACACCCTTATAGGTTTCACAACCAAATGCAGCGCTATCTTTTTATGCTAATTCAAGCTCGCCAGCACCGGCTCGATCGACTGCGGAATTCGTCCGCCGGCCGCGATATCTGCTGCGATCAGCCGGATATGCTCGGCCAGCATTTGTTCATTGTCGTTGCGGATGTAGGGTCGCCGATCAGACAGCGGTTGTCCGACAATATCGCGGATGGCCTCGTAAAGTTTTAGCGAGGCGGGCGACAGTGCAGCGCGTGCGTCATAATGACCCATTTCCCGGTAGGTGCGCAGATCAACCGCCTGCACCCCAAACATAAGGGCCACGGCCATATATTGGTGAAAGGCCTCGATGGATTGGCGGGTCAGGTTGGCCGCGCCGTATCCCTGGCTGTTGACGTTTTGGTTGAACTGTTCGGCATGGGTGGGAAATCGGTCTGCCAGTGAGTTTCCGTAAAAGGTGATCAACGGCATGATTGAGTTGCCGCAGATCTGCAGCCCCTTCAGACCCATATTCACCTTGCGGTCGGTGTTGCCGATCAAAGAAGGCGGCAAGCCGTTGCTGAACTCCGGCACGGTCAGCAGGGCAATCTGGGCATCCAGATGTTTGGCCAGAAGTCCTAAATGGTAACGCAGCTGATCCATGGCCACCCCGATGTACTGACCCAAAAAATTACCGCCGTGAAAATCCCGGCTGTTTTCAGGGTCAATCAAGGGGTTGTCGGTGGCGGAATTAATTTCGATGGTGACTTGATTGGCAATTTGCTCCAGCCCATCGACAATGGGACCCATGTATTGCGGCAGACATCGCAGAGAATAACGATCCTGGATGAGCTGTCCTTCCCGATGGTCTTGGCGACGGTCCAGTTCGTCGCGTACCAGCAGTGAGCCCTCGAGCAGGTCGAGCATGCGCGCCGCCGACCATTTCTGACCGGGGTGCGGTTTGTGAGCATGAATAAACGGGTGAAAGGACTGGTTCGTTCCGGACAATGACTGTATGAAAAACGCGTGGGCCCCCATCGCCAGGGCCAGTAAAATCCGGGCGTCGTAAACACAATTGGCCGCAACACCTGCCATGACGGCAGTACCGTTGATCATGGCCAGGCCTTCTTTGGGGCGCAGCTTTAACCGTGGCAGTTGAAGCCGTTTGAGGGCGGTAACGGCGTCAACTGCCTCACCGTTGAAATCCACCGTGAAATTTTTGTGGCGGCCGATCAAGGCGCCGGTGATACTGACAAGCGGGGTCAAATCCCCGCTGGCTCCGATCGAGCCGAATTCACGCACATGGGGGGTGATATTGGCGTTTAAAAAGGTGATCATGCGGCGCACGAGTTCCAGGCGCAGCCCCGATAAACCCAGCAGGTGACTGTTTGCGCGG
>JASFTQ010000403.1:0-3994 GCA_050053515.1 Desulfobacterales bacterium
GAATAGGAAGGGATGCTGCCGGCAGAGAAATTTTAGAAAAATTGGCGCAGTATCAATTTGATCCGGCAGATATTCAGATAGATGATGTTCACCCCACCGGGGCGGTTAATATTCAGCTTGATGAAAAAGGGGTCCCGCAATTTGACATCCTTTCCAACGTGGCCTACGATTATATACAATTTCTACCGCAAGCACATTCAGAGCCGATAAGCAAGGCCGCCATGATTTATTTCGGCTCTCTGGCTCAGCGAACCAGGGTGGGTTTTGAAAATATTCATGCAATGATAAACTCCGGCAACCCGGCCGCTCGATGTTTTTACGATATCAATTTGCGGCCGGGATGTTACAATGATACGCTGATTCTCAAATCCCTGTCCGCGTCGAATGTAGTCAAATTGAATCAGGAGGAGTTCGATAAACTCAAGCAGATCATGAGATTTGAAGGCGGACACAAGGCTTTTATTCAGTACTTGCTGGGAAAGTATCCGTTGGAATTCGTGTCTTTGACTTCGGGTGACCGCGGCAGCGATCTGCACACCAAAAGCGGAATTTACCGAACGGGCCCGGCAGCGGTGAACGTCGCTGAAGATACAGTCGGGGCAGGGGATGCTTATGCAGCCATGCTCGCAGCGGGTATCCTGAGAGACTGGCAACCCGAGGAGATATTACAGAGAGCCTCCATGTTCGCATCTCGCATTTGTGAAATTAAAGGTGCAATACCTGAATCGCCGTCATTTTACAAGCAGTTTAAACCTTTTTTCGGAAATGGTTGAAAAGCATGTCATCCCGTAAATACCATATCCACATGTTCAGTGTACATGGATTGCTTCGGTCGGAAAGTATGGAACTGGGGCGCGATGCAGACACCGGCGGGCAAATAAAGTATGTCATTGAACTGGGCCATGCGCTCAGTCAGCGCGAGGATGTCCAGCAGGTGGAGTTGTTTACCCGGCTGATTGTCGACAAAGCCGTATCTGAAGATTACGCCCAACCCGTGGAGCAGGTCAACGATAAATTCCGCATTGTCCGCATTCAGTGCGGCGGCAGAAAGTACATGCGCAAAGAGCGGTTATGGCCGCATCTGGATGAATACGTGGATAAAACCATCAAATACATAAAGCGTGAAAATGCCATCCCCGACCTGGTTCACGGCCATTATCCGGATGGGGGTTTTATTGCCATGCAGTTGGCGGAAATTTTCGGGATTTCATTTGTCTACACCGGCCATTCCCTCGGCCGTTCAAAACTAAGTCGCCTGATCAACGAGGGCATGAAAGAAGAAGAAATCATCAAAAAATTCAAGATCGACTACCGCATTGACATGGAAGAGGAAGTGCTGAAAAAGGCCGATCTGATAATTGCCAGCACGAATCAGGAGGTCAGGGATCAATATGGACAATATCTTAATAAAGATATACCGAGGTTTTGCGTAATACCGCCGGGGCTTGATATTGAAAAGTTTTATCCCTTCTATCATGATATGCTGCCGGAGAGCGCTAAAGACGAGATGGGGATGTACGCCCAGGCTTCAATGTTGGAGGAGTTAAATCGATTCTTTACGCTTCCCGACCGTCCCATGATTCTGTCGCTCTGCCGTCCGGATAAGCGCAAAAACATTGCCGGATTAATCAAAGCATATGGCGAGGATCTTGAACTGCAGTCGATGGCCAACCTTGCTGTTTTTGCAGGCATCCGCAAAGACATCACAAAGATGGAAGACAACGAACGTGATGTTCTCACCGAAATTCTCCTGCTCATGGATAAATACGATTTATACGGCAAAATTGCGATTCCCAAAAAACATGATTTCAAACATGAAGTACCGGAGCTTTATCGTATCGCTGCTGACAAGAAAGGTGTCTTTGTCAATTCGGCTCTGACGGAACCTTTCGGTATCACCCTGATCGAGGCCGCTGCCTGCGGGCTGCCGATCGTGGCACCCGACGATGGCGGCCCGCGGGATATTGTTAAAAACTGCCGATGCGGCATTCTGGTGGATACCACGGACACAAAAGCCATTGCTGATGCTGTCAAGCAAATTATTACTGACGGCGAAAAGTGGAGGCAATATTCCAAACAGGGTATTATGAATATCCGTAAACACTACACCTGGAAGAATCACGCAGCTTCGTACATGAAAGAAATCAGTCGGACGACTGCCGCCCTGGGTGAAGCGAAGATGAAAGTAGCGATACCCTCCAATGCCATCGGACGTCGTCTGGCAACCCTCAACTATTTCCTTGTTGCCAATATCGATGGGACGCTGATCGGCGACAACAATGAGCACTTGGAGCAACTGCTGAGCCTGCTGGAGAAAAACCGCGAAAATATCGGATTCGGCTTGGCTACCGGCCGCACCATCGAATCGGCGACTGCCTATTTAAAAGAACACCGGGTGCCGCCGCCGGATGTCATTATCTCTGCGGTGGGCTCGGAAATATATTACGGTAAACATCTGCATTACGGCCGCGGCTGGGAAACCCATATATCCGCTAAATGGGATCGAGACAAAATCGTTGAGCTGTTAAAAAACATAAAGTTTCTGAAATATCAGAGGGACGAAACACAGCGTCGTTTTAAAATAAGCTATGAAATGAAGCCGGCCAAAGACCGGCTGGCACGGATTCATGAACGGCTGCTCAAGAATAAATGCCGCTATAATCTGATCTACTCTCAAAAAAGGTATTTGGATATCCTTCCTTTCCGGGCCTCCAAAGGTAAAGCCGTTCGGTATCTGAGTTATAAATGGGAGATCCCCCTGCGCAACTTTCTAGTCTGTGGAGATTCCGGAAATGATGAAGAAATGCTGAGTGGTGAGCCCATGGCTGTGATTGTCGGCAACTACAGCAACGAGCTCAGAAAGTTGAGGGGAAATCGAAAAATATATTTTGCCAAGCAGAATTATGCCGGCGGCATACTCGAAGGGATCAAGCGCTACAAGTATATCGAAAAAGCTACCCTCCATTGAAGCATAAACCATGGAAAATTTACTGAACTCGATATTTAATAAGAAGGAGCGCCGAGAATTCAGAGAATTTGTGGCGTTTGTTGCCAATCAGCCGCTCCGCCACTCCCTTAGAAACGGCATTATCCAGCTGTTCCGACAATATTGTGATCAACACAAAAAAAACGAGAAATTCCGTCAGAGCTCCTCAACCTTTAATTTCCTAAAGAAGACACAGGAATTCTTCATCACCGATGACCACCTGATGATGCTGTACCGCTATGCCATGGCCAAATATCGTTATTATCGCATCCGGCTGGATGGCGAATACATGCAAGAAACTTCACTTTCGGAATATTTGAATCTTAAGGATTTCTATGCTCTGGGAAAGACGGACAACACCCCCCTGCAAATCGACTTTATGCCGTTTTATGATTTCTCCCCTTCGATTCGAGACACCCGCACAGTCGGCAATGGTATTCGCTTCCTTAATCGCTATATGTGCAGCAATATTTTCAGCCGACCCGATGAATGGAATGCAAAACTGTTCGAGTTTATTAAGCTTCACCAGCACAATGGCCAGCAATTACTCGTCAACGGGACCCTCATCAAAAACTTGGACACCTTTTACAGTAAACTTGAAAAAATGCTGGATTGGCTGAAGACCAAAAGCCCTGATGTCCCGTTCGGCCGCATTGAAACTAAACTGAAAAGAGAGGGATTTGAGGTTGGTTGGGGCAACCGTGTGGGACGAATTTCAGAAAACTTTCAAAATTTGCTTGATTTGGTTAATGAACCCAACGATCAATTGCTGGAAGAGTTCATATCCCGGGTGCCGATGCCCCTCATATCTAAAATTGCCGTAATCTCCCCCCATGGCTGGTTCGGACAGTCCAATTCGTTGGGCAAGCCGGATACCGGCGGACAGGTTATCTATATCCTTGACCAGGTGCGGGCCCTTGAAAAACATTTGGCACGAGAAGTTCGTCTGACTGGAATTGAGGTCCAGCCCAAAATTGTTGTGGTGACCCGCCTCATCCCCGAAGCTGA
>JASFTQ010000404.1:0-3990 GCA_050053515.1 Desulfobacterales bacterium
TGAGCGGCACGCTTATGGAAGTTTCCGTCCTGGCGTATTCATGCCTGACAGTGCGCTCAAATTCCTTGATCACCTCTTGCAGGCGGTGATAATGAGAGGGCTGAAAGGCAACCGAGGCTTCAGCATCGCGGGCAATGGCATTGTGAGTTGTGCCGCCTTTAATGGATATGAGATGCATGTCATTTTGTACTTCCATAGCCTGAAGCGCCCGGGCTAAAATTTTATTGGCGCTGGCCCGCTGTTTGTGAATATCAATGCCGGAATGCCCGCCACGGATACCGGTCGCAGCGATTTTATAGACACCATTATTTTTAGACAAGGTAGCAAAATTGGTCGGCAGGCTGATGCGCGTCTCTTCCCCCCCCGCACATCCAATAGTAAATATGCCATCCTCTTCCGAATCGACGTTCAAAAGTATATCACCGTCCAGAAATCCAGGTTCCATTGCCTTCGCCCCGAGCAAGCCGGATTCCTCGTCCACTGTGAAAAGCAGTTCCAGCGGTGGATGTGCGACACCCGGATCATCGGCAACCGACAATGCCAAGGCAATCGCAATTCCATTGTCCGCTCCGAGGGAGGTTTTTTCTGACCTCAACCAATCACCATCGTAGACACACCGGACGGGGTCTGACGAGAAATCATGGTCTGACTCATCAGTTTTTTCACATACCATGTCCATGTGACCCTGAATTATGATGCCCGCCTGCTGCCCTGCCGTTTGTCTTGCCGGCACTTTGATTTTGATATTGCCGGCGGAATCCTTCTGGACGCCGAATTCTCTGTCATTGGCCCACCGCTGCAGCCACTGGGCTATTTTATCCTCATTTTTAGAACAACGGGGGATGGTGTTGATTGTTTCAAACAGGTTCAATATTTCGCGGGTTTTATCATGCATGCGAATTTACCTCCTCCATGTCATTGACCGGTTTCCTTCCCTGCAAATCCCGCTTTTTAAAACGGTGGTTCAAGCCTACCTGCCGCCTTCAGGTTACGGCAATCGGCTGCTTGCTCAAATTTCTTTCAACATTTCTTTTAGGTTTTCAACAAAGAGGATCGATTTCATCTCTTCTTTTTTTAATCGATTCAAATATTCTTCATCTTCAAAAATGAATCTACGCCATTTTTTCGAAAGTCTTTTTGTGTCTTTGTATCTCCTTTTCAGGTTTGCTAGATAACGTATTATATTTTGTCTCAATTCTTCAATGGGCATAGATTCAATTTGCGAAAAAAACCTCGTCAACTCATCATCTTTGGGCAATCTTGGATGTTCGATGACCCGTTTGAAGGTATGGGCAAATCGCCGTATGCCGCCGTGGATATGCCGGCGGTTAACCATATTTATGTTTGCCCAACCTGCGCGAACCCATCTAAAAATGCCCAGTTTTACCATTGGTTTCCGGGAATCCATTTCCTCGTATACGGCGACGCCAAATGAGTCGTACAGGTAGGACCGAATCCAACCCAAGCCGGATCTTGCCAACCCTTCTTCACCGGTGTAAACATAATCCCAGTCGTCATCTTTTCCCAGCACCAATCCTTTTTTTCCCACCTCCGATTTAGTGCGTTGTTTAGAAACAGAAATAAATACATTACGCCCCTGATACTTAAAAAGGATCAGGGCGCGATCCTGGTCGTAACTATAATAGGCCCCTGAAACGAGATCCGGTGTATTTACGACGTGCTCGACACCTCTTACTATCACGGGTTTGTCCAGATCCGAAAGGAGTTTCCACAAAAGGGGCCAGGATGGCTGACCCTGGTCGGTTTCTTTGAGCCGGCAAATTCGGACCGTTGACGGCGCGATGGTGCAATAAGGAATATTTGAATTGTAGGCATAGCGGAGGATATCCGCAAGGCTTCTGTTAATATCCAGTTCATAATAAGCGGATGGAATTCCAAAGCTCTCGCCCGAATGATGCAATACGGAATCGGATGTTGGCTGGGTGACGAAATGCAGTAGATTTGCAACGCGATCGACTTCGAAATTCAACGCGTTGTCGTCGCCGCCAATAAATTTCAGCAAATAGGCCAACTCCTGCCCGACAACATCCGAAATTTGAATTTCTTTCGTGTCGGCCATAGAAGAACCGCAAGAAAGAGTCAGCCAGAGAAAAGCAGATATGAAAAAGAAGATTGGTTTTTGATCTTTGGTTTTCACGGTCCGGCAACTATCCTTTTGAAACTGCCTCTACATAGTACTCGAAAATCTGCGCCGCAACGGTCGATCGCATAGCGTCTCGATGAAAATTTACAGGTTGTTTTTGAGTATTGTGCCGGTTTGTGCTAAATTCGTGTGGAAAATAATTATATCACGAAAAGCAGGCTGAAATCCAAAAAAAATTCTTACAGCGACCCCAAGACTATTCGCCCTGTTGGAAGGGCACCCGAGGAGGCCATCGAAAGTGGTGATGCTTTTTTGTTCAATTAATGCAGCGGACAGTTATGGTGACCTAAAATGAGTGCACTGAGGTTGAGCGTAATTCAATTTACGCCTGTATTTGGAAAAACTGAAGAAAATCTTGCCCGCATTGGGGCGCTGACAGAAAGTTTGCAGACCGATATCGTTGTCTTGCCGGAATTATGTACTACCGGATATTTTTTTCTATCCAGAGATGAAGTCGCTCAGGTCGCTGAATCGGTCGAGGGCGCAACAGTGAAATTTTTCCGGGACCTGGCCGTGCGGTTGAGCGCCGTTGTGGTCGCCGGATTCGCCGAAAGCAACGGGAACAAACTCTATAACGCCTGTTTGATAACCGTCCCGGAAAAGCAGCAAGTATGGGTGTATCGTAAAATCCATTTGTTTTATAAGGAACAACACTGTTTTGATGTGGGGGATAGCGGTTTTTTTATCGTTGATGATGACCGGCGAGATATCCGCATCGGCCCGATGGTCTGCTACGATTGGCGGTTTCCGGAATCCGCCAGAATCTTAACACTGCTGGGCGCCGATTTGATTGTGTGTCCGGCCAATCTCATTACCGAGGCCTGGAAGATGGTGATGCCGGCCCGGGCCATAGAAAACAAAGTGTATCTGGCAGTTGCCAATCGGGCGGGGATGGAGAAACGAGAAAATGAGGAATTACATTTCAAAGGATGCTCGGCGGTTTATGATTTCAACGGTCGAGAACTGCAACGGGCCGAAAGAGGGGATGACGAAATTTTAAACGTTGCCATCGATCCGGTGAAAACCCGGGATAAAAGTTTCAATCAGATTAACGATGTTTTAAAAGACAGGCAACCGCAACATTATCATCAGCTCGTCAATTAATTGAGGGGTGTTTTTTTCACGACAAGATGCCGGGTTGTTGCCTGCCAAGCCTGACAGCGGCAACGGCCTTGCATTTTACGGCCGGCCGTTTAAAATTTTCGCGCCAACAAGAACCGACACCGTCTGTTGCCTTTCTCGGCGGCAATAGCCCTCTGCTCCTTGGAAGCAGCGGGGCGATCATCTTGTCGTGAAAAAAAAACCCCGACCCCTCAATTAATTTAATATTGAAGAATTCGGAAAAAGTCTGAGATTCTTTTAATGTGTCATTCCGGCGAAAGCCGGGCACGTAGTGAAGCTTTAGCGCTATCCAGTGATTTCAGTGTGTTCTGGATGCCGGATCAAGCCCGGCATGACGAAACGGAACTTTTTACGGAACTGGCAATATTCGAATTTGTTTCGCACTTCGAGATTCGGATTTCGAATTTAAACCAGCATATAAGCAATTATCAGCGTTTATTGAAACGATCTCTTAGCAACTACAATAGCCTCTTTATTGTTTCAAGTACTTCACTCTCTGTCACATCCCACCATTGCTCATAGGCATCTGCCACCGCAAAACGCCAGCCGCCGCGAATATTGGGACAGTAGAGTGCCGCCACTTTTTTGGCAATTTTTTCCACCGTTGCCCTATGGCCGGTCGGCGCCCCCACCGTGATGTTTTGCGCCCCGGCCTTGCCCAGCGCCTCCAGCGCCACGTGCACGGTAAAGCCGGAGGCTAAACC
>JASFTQ010000405.1:0-3990 GCA_050053515.1 Desulfobacterales bacterium
GTTTTCCATGATTTGGCAATGGGGGAGGCCGCAGCCACCGAAACGAAGTGCAGGTGGAAAGCGGAGGGGGCAGCAATGCCCCCATTGCCGAATCATAGGAAAAACCAGGGACGCAGACATCAACGTGAAGAGAACGAGGCCACCTCCTAAATACAATTATTTCAGGGTTACCGGAATCCCGGCTACCATCCAGATTACCTCATCGGCCCACGCGGCCACCCTTTGATTTGCTGACCCGATAATATCTCTGAATTTTCTGGCAAGTGGATTTTCCGGAACAATTCCCGTGCCGACCTCATTGGAGACCAGAAATACAGGGCATTGCACTGTTTGCAGCGACTGTTCGAGTTCATCGATTGATCCAATAATTTCATCCTCCGCGGTCCCAGGTGCCTGCATTAAGAGATTGCTGATCCAGAGGGTCAGGCAGTCAACTAAAACCACCTTGCCCGGCGAGCCATTTTCCCTGATTGCCTCAGGAAGCTCAATGGGTACTTCCAGCGTAATCCATTTTTTGCCCCGAACCATCTGATGCCGGGCAACTCTTTGCTTCATCTCTTCATCGAAAGGCATACAAGTAGCAATGAAGATTTGTTGACGGCCGCCGATCTTTTCTGCCAGTTCAAGCGCATATCGGCTTTTGCCACTTCTGCAGCCACCCGTCAGGAATGTGATTTTTTTCACGGTTCAACTCCGTTCATTACCGGGATTGGCGACTTCTATCACAGGTCCTTTTGGTTTGCAAGGCTGCCGGCGCCTATTACACAGAGTCCAAAAAGTGCTTATATGATCGATAAAACGCCCCCTTTCAAAGGTCGAGTTGACACATTGCATAAATAGTGGCATCTAAAGCACGTTTATCATAGGTATAATCCACAGTAAGGATAAATTCTTCAGGGATCGGGGTGTTTTTTACACGACAAGCTGATCGCCTCTTGATAATCTAAGGAATAACATTGAGTCTGATGAAAAAGGCTAAAGATCAAGGTCTGATTATGGTCCACACAGGTGATGGGAAGGGCAAAACCACAGCTGCAGTGGGACTGGCCCTGAGAGCTGCCGGACAGGGATTAACCGTGCTAATATTGCAGTTTATGAAAGGCCAAAAAAATATCGGTGAAATGAAGGCCCTGAAGGCATGCGAACTCGGCATCGATTTTCAGAACTACGGGCAAAAAATATTTTTTAAAAGCAGAGGCTGCGAGCCGATAGACATCCAAATAGCCCATGAAGGCTTAACTGCTTTTCAACTTGCCATGGAAGCTGGAAACTACGATCTGATTATTCTTGATGAAATCAATATGGCTGTTGATTTCAGACTCCTGGAAATTGAGGAGGTCATGAGGGTCATCAAAAATAAGCCGCCTCGTCTGCATTTGGTGCTCACCGGTCGAAATGCGCCAAAGCCGTTTCTGGATATTGCAGATATGGTGACCGAAATGAAAGAAATAAAACACCATTATCACAAGGGAATTCAGGCAAAAAAAGGAATCGAGTATTAATTTCTGAAAACCATCTCATTTGAGTCAAAAAATCAACTTTTGGACGATTTTCATATGCAAACTGGTGGTGTAAAAATTTTTCTCGATAAACTATTTCTTCCAGCAACAAGGATTTGGCCGGTTTGCTTCCATGCAAGCCCCACCCTATTAGGCGGGGAGAAGCGCACAGCCACCACATCCTACTGAAAGATGGTTTGATCCGATGGCATGATTTATGAAAAACCACTCCGAGAGAAAACGCTTTGTCTTTCACACCAAAGGGGTTTGCCCGCCTGAAATTCATTTCAACATTGATGACGGCAATATCAAGGATATCCGGTTTGTGGGAGGCGGCTGCCCCGGCAACGCCCAGCTGGTTGCCCGTCTACTGGAAGGAAAACCGCTTAAAGAAGCCTTTCAGTGCCTGATCGGAATCGACTGCCGCAATGGTACATCCTGTCCCGACCAGCTGGCGTCAGCCATTGAAGCAATCCGGGACGGCAGCCTCCATCCGGCTGATTCTTTCCGAATCCACCGGGATATCACACCCAGAAAAAAGATCGGTCTGATCGGCGAATTACAGGGAAATTGTGCCGCCCTTGAACAGATTTTATCTGACATCCATGACATTGGCGTGGAAGTGAATTACTGTCTGGGGAACCTCACCGGCAACTCGCCCCGCAACAGAGAGCTGCTCAAGACGATTCGAAAACAAAATATCGTGACAATTCAGGGCGAAAATGACTGGCGTTATGCACAAGGCAAAGAAGGTTCCGGAATGCCGGCGCTGGATCCACAAGATAGGGATTGGTTGGTGCGGCTTGGACATGTGCTGTGCTTTCAGATGAGAAATAAAAAAGGGATTGCCTTTTTTGGAGACTATATTCAAAACCTCCCCGACTACTCGGATTTTGAACCGTTTGCCCTGGAAATGAACATGGTATGCGGTTTGACAAATTTTATGCAGGACGAAACGGTGTTCCCGGCCCTGGAAGCCATGATCCCTCAATTTGAAACGGATATCATTTTGTTTGGTCAGATTAAAAAATGGGAACATCGGCAGGTTGCCGGCAAGGACTTTATCAGCATCGGTCCGGCCCGGGGAAGCCACGGATTAAACTGGGGGTTATTGGAGATTAATGACGATATGCTTACTTTCAATGTGATGGAAACCCGCCCATAAGGAGGACAATTTGGATCAGCCTGTAGTGTTGGATGTGCTCCTTACCGACTTTAACCAATGAATCGCCTGCGTCTACATGGCGGAATCGGTAAAGGTATTACCGGAGGATATCCAAAAAATCATCGAGGTGAGAGAATGGGATATGCGCACCCGTGAGGGAGTTCAGCGCTTTCGGGAGTTGAAGGCCAAGTCCTTGCCCAGTGTCGCCCTGGACGGAGAACTGGTATATGAATCCATTATTCCGATGCAGGAAGAGCTCATCGATGAAATCAACAGGCGTTATAGGGAAAAGAATCCGCATGAATAATTACTACCTTGACACGGTCAACATCGCAGGCTTTAAATCCTTTTCAGAAAAAACCGATATGGGCTTTCAGCCCGGTATCGGTGTTATCATCGGGAATAACGGGGTCGGAAAATCCAATATTCTGGATGCCATCGTTTGGGCGCTGGGTGAAAACGAACTTGAACGGATTCGCTGTTATGACAACCAGGAACTGTTTTTTTCCGGAAGCAAAGACTACCCGCCGGCATCTAAGATCCGGGTGGAACTGAAATTAAAGCAGCAAAAGGAAAAAAATGCACCAACGCTGCATTTGGTGCGCGAACAAACAAGGGACGGCAGCGACCGGTACTGGATTTCGAATAATACATACCCTTACGACGTTTACCGACAGAAGCTGGATGATTTTAACCTCCGGCACTCTCTAAAAACCATTATTCGCCAGGAACAGATTAATGATATTCTCCAGTTAAACCCCTGGCAGCGATTTGATGCCATAACCGCTCTACTCGGCAATGCATCACATGATACGCCTGCAAATAGCCTCCAGCATAGCATCGGGCCCCTATTAAGAAGATACATGTCGTATCTCATACCCCTGGGTGAGGTGAACCTCGATTTTCTTTCACAGAACGGTAAAAAAGGGCTGGAAATCGAGGTGGCATTGCCGGGAAACCGCATGCGTAAAGCGCATCAATTATCCGGCGGTGAAAAGTCCATTACCAGTCTCGCTTTGAAGCTTGCGGTTTTTAATCAACTTGAAAGCCCGTTCTTTCTATTGGATGAAGTCGAGCCTTCGCTGGATTATACCAACCACAAATCCATGCAAGCTTTTCTCAAGGACGTCGCTACCCATAAACAGCTCATTATGATCACGCATTTGCGCAGTACCATCGCGTTGGCCAATACCGTCCACGGCGTGAGAACCCGATGGGATGGATCTTCATTCATGAAATATTACTTCGTGATGAATGAGCGTCTGTTGCGGCTTTATAAATGCTGTTAGCTCATTTCCGAATCGGAAACGAGGGTGATTGTCAAAA